>CAYORF010000001.1:0-84377 GCA_964406305.1 uncultured Anaerolineales bacterium
CTGGCGGAAAATGGCTGGTTTGATGGCATCACATTCCATCGGGTACTTCCCGGTTTTGTAGCCCAGACCGGAGACCCCAGCGGAACAGGATACGGCAACCCCGGCTACCGCTTCAGCATTGAGGCATCTACCGAGTTGGTCTTTGACCGTGCCGGTCTGGTTGCCATGGCAAATTCAGGCCCAGATAGCAACGGCAGCCAGTTCTTCATCACCTTAGCACCTGCGCCTAACCTCAACGGCGGGTATACTATATTTGGAGAGGTCGTAGAAGGAATGGATGTCGTACAAATCATTACTCCTAGGGATCCCCAACAGGGAGCAGATCTACCGCCTGGAGATCTGATAATCAGCGTCACAATTGAAAAACAATAAGGATATTTCAATCGAAGGGGCTTCCGATATAGCAGAAAAATCGCCAATGGAAGAAGCTCCTCAAATAAAGAGCTTTGATTGGCTGAGCGCAGGACAATTTGCGTTCAGCCTTCTTGCTGTTTTATCCCTGATTTTTATATCCTTGGTCAGCCTTCTTGCTATTTTATTCGGAGGAGTGTCAAGCGATCTGGGTTTATTTGATACTCAGGTAATATCCTCCCTTCTATTTACTGCCGGACTGGGTTTTGCCGGATTGTTGTTGATTCCCTCAACAATCTATTCCGGGAGGCGTTTGTTCGGAAACAGACCGCCAGTTTTAGCATATTGGGACAAAATGGTCTGGCTAGCCTATTTTTTTCCAATTCCCATCCTCTTTGGATATTTAATTCAAAATAGTCCTGCCTGGGGCCAATATTTGCTGCCAATTGTCCATGTGCTGGCCAATGGAGCCAGCATATTCTGGGTCCTTAATCTTGGGCGAATGAAATTTCCACCTAAAAGTGCCCAGCGGAATTGGGGAGCATTTGGGACGGGGTTGACCCTTACACCGGCGATTACCTTTATTATAGAAATCTTGTTGCTCATCATCATTGGATTGTTCTGGCTTGTCCTGATCCAGACTCGGCCAGATTTGGAACAGGAAATCCGATATTTATTGAATGTTGTGTACGAATCCTCCGGTGAATCAGAAATCCCTGCCAGGTGGGCGGGTGAATTTGTGGCTCGCCCTGAAGTAACAGGAACAATATTCCTGTATTTCTCCCTTTTGATCCCCCTGGTGGAAGAACTCCTGAAACCACTTGCGGTTTATTTTTTATTGGGACGAAAGCTTCAGCCCTGGGAGGGATTTATGATTGGTGCCACGGCTGGTGCAGGTTATGCCCTGTTTGAAAATCTGACCATCGGCGCAGGAGCGGACACCTGGACCTTTGTGATGATATCCCGCCTGGGAACAGCTGCTATTCATATCCTGACAACCGGCCTGGTTGGCTGGGGGTTGGCATCTGCCTGGACTGAGAAAAAATATGGACGGCTGACTGGTAGTTTTATTGCCGCTGTGGCTCTGCATGGTGTTTGGAATGGCCTAAATATCTTTACCGCGTTGGCTGATTTCCCTTCTTATCAGGATCAGATCAGTCCATTCTTATTGAATTTTGCCAGGTATGCGCCTGTGGGTTTGATCCTCCTGGCGCTGGGCAGTATAGTTGGATTGGTTCGAGCAAATTTACTCTTGCGGCGTGCTATAATTGCGCAGGATTAAACAGAAAAGAGAGGTTTCATGGAAGTAATAAAGTTTTTGATCGATTTTATTCTGCACATGGATGTGCATTTGAACGAGATCATTTCCAATTATGGTGCTTGGACTTACGGCATTCTGTTTTTTGTGATCTTTTTGGAAACCGGTTTTGTGGTTACACCGTTCCTGCCAGGAGATTCATTATTATTTGCGGCAGGCACCTTTGCCGCATTGGGTTCTTTGAACCCCCTATACTTGTTCCTGTTATTGACAGTGGCTGCCGTCTTGGGTGACACGGTTAACTACTCCATCGGCAAATACATCGGCCCTAGAGCTTTTAGTGGTGATATCAAATTCCTGAAACAAGAGCACCTGGATAAAACCCAGGAATTTTATGAGAAACACGGTGGGAAAGCCATCATCCTGGCTCGTTTTATTCCCATCATTCGTACATTTGCTCCCTTTGTGGCTGGGATTGGCACAATGAAGTACCGCAAGTTCATTGCCTATAATGTGATCGGCGGCATTGCCTGGGTAGCGGTCTTTACATTCCTGGGATACTTCTTTGGCAATATTGAATTTGTAAAGAAGAATTTTGAGCTGGTGATCTTCGCGATTATATTCATTTCTTTTATCCCGCCTGTCCTGGAAGTCTTGAAAGCCAGGAAAGAGGGCAAGGAAGCCGCTCAAAAAGAAGCAGAATAATCAAAGTACCGAAAATCTCAAATCAAAAGGGCGACTCATCGAGTCGCCCTTTTATATTATGAGTAATCTAATCGACTTACTATTTACCACTTACTATTTACGTATGATCAGTCCCCCGCGGCCACAACTACTGCCCCTGCCATCTCGTTTGAGTGGGTCAGGCTGACCGACCAGCTGGTATATCCCAGGAAACCCGCGATCTGCCCCGCTTTACCGGACAGGCGCAGGGTGGGTTTCCCAGATGGCTCGTTTAGGATCTCCATCTCCCGCCATGAAACCGGACCGATCCCAGTACCCAGGGCTTTGGAGCAGGCTTCCTTGGCAGCAAAGCGGGCTGCCACTTCAGCTGCGATGAGTCGAGGACTAACTTGTCTGGAAGTAAATCTGTCCAGCCGTTCCAGCTCAGTTTCGCTGAAGATCTTTTTCAAGAAACGTTCTCCGTGGCGCACGAGCGCTTTTTCGATTCGTTCGATCTCGATCAGATCAATACCAGAGGATATGTTCATAATTAAGGTCCTGCGCTAGAGATAATCAAACGGTCTGGATCCAGGAATCCCCGTGCTGCTTCTAGGATCGATTCGGGAGTTATTTCCCGGATCATCTTTTCATAATTCCGCAGATAGTCCAAGCCCAACTGATGCTGTTCCAAGGTGAGCAAGGCGGAAGCTACGCCGGCATTTGACTCCAGGGAAAGGGGCAGTTTGCCGATATAGTTGGACTGCACATCTGCAAGTTCTTCATCGCTGATGGGTTGGTCCACAAAATTCTTCAGTTCGGTTTTGATCAGATCCAGAGCTTTGTCCAGGTTTTCGGGAGCTACACCGGCTGATACCATCCATTGGCCAGGCCCCAGGCTAGCACTAAGCGTGCTGTAGGCGTAATAAGCCAGGCCGGCCTCGTTTCGAACTGATTCTCCAATTCGTCCCATCATGCCAAATTGACCCAGTACGCTGTTGCCTAATAAGGCGGAATAATATCCTTCCCAGTCGCGGGAGGGGCCAATTGTACCGACGACCAGATCAGTCTGGCTTTTCTCTTCTATGACATGGTGATTCTGGACTGAGTTTTCAGGCGATGGCATATCGGGGACCTGTAGGGTTCCAGCTTGTCCTTCATTGAACCAGATTCCCAAGTGTTCTTCCGCCAGGGAGATCACAGATTCTGGCTCAAATGGTCCCACTACTACCAGGGTCATATCTTTGGGCCCGAAATATTTTTGGTGAAAAGCTGCCATATCCTTCACTTGGATGGCTTTAATCGTTTCGATATATCCATCGGTGGGATATTGATAGGGATGATCTTTATAAAGTGCCTTATCGAACTCCAGCATTGCCATCGAGTTTGTGTCTTGAGCCCGCAAATCCAAACCGGTTAATAACTGGGACCGGACCCGCTCAATATCCTTTTTAGGAAAGATCGGGTTCATAAGCACATCTGCCAGCATTTTCAACAAGGTGGGAAGATCTTCCGCCAATGCTTTTCCGCCAAAGCCGGCCGTGTGGGGTCCGCAGCCAATTCCCAGGCTGGCCCCTATCGATTCCAGGGAATTGTAAATTTCCTGAAAACTTTGGGTCTTGGTCCCGCGCATTAAAGTTGAGGTTGTAAAATCTGCCAGACCTAATTTATCCTGCGTGTCGTAGATACTGCCCGCCTGGACATACCCGCCGATCGAGGCGGTCATGGAATTCATATTGGGCCGGAAAAGAAAGGTGATCCCGTTCTTCAGCTGGATCCGGGTGATGTCATCAGGCCCCGGAAGTGAATTGATCTTTAGGGTTGAAAAATCCTGCTTGGTCATTGGTTGTTATTTCCCTTCTTGTGAGGATGATAAATACCCACAATGCGGTTTTTTGGCTGCAGATATTGCTGAGCGACTCGCTGAACGTCATCTGGTGTTACGGTCGTGATATTTTCCAGATAACTAGTAACCCACTCATAACTGGCGAACATTTCTGAGAAACCCATCCAAAAAGCCTGGTTAGTAATGCTTTCACCGCCATAGGCAAATAACGCCTGAGTTTGTTTGACTGCCCGCTTTAATTCATCTGCCTGGGCTGGCGTGTCTTGTAAACGTTGGATCTCTTCATCCAATATCATGAGAGCATCATCTGTCGTCGAATTGGGATGAAGTATAAAATTCAAGCTGTACAGATAGGGATCTATGGTTGCTGGAAGACCGCCGTGAATATCAACTACCACTTCTTTGTCTTCGACCATTCGTTTGTATAGTCGGGATGTTTTATTAGTTATTCCTCCTCCGCCAAACATGTTCAATCCCTGTGGTCCGGATAAAATGCTGTCCAGGATCAGGAGAGGGAAGAAATCAGGTTCACTTGCAGAGGGAGTGTGGTAAGCAACGTCGCCCAGCACTGTTTCTCCCGGTCCCTCCACTGTCAGTCTATGTTCCCCGCGTTGGGGTTTTTCCGGACGGTTGACCCTGGGAGGATCATCTCTGGATGGGATGTCCTGATAAAGATCCATGATTCGTTCTAACATCTTCTCTTTGTCAAAATCTCCTGCGATAGCAACCACCGCGTTGTTCGGCGAATAGAAGGTTTTATAATGTCCATGCAGATCTTTTTTCTGGATGGTTTCCAGGTCTACCTGATCTCCGATGATGACGTGATTATAGGAGTGGATCCGGAATGCGGCATTGTGAAGGGCTTCCGAAAGCCAGAACCCGGGACTGTTTTCCCTGCCCTGTCTTTCTGAAATCACCACGGTGCGTTCGGACTCCACTTCTTTTTCATCATAGGTGGTATTCACCATCCGGTCGGCTTCCAGCTCTAGGGCCAGATCGATCTTGTCGGCAGGCATAGTTTCAAAGTAGGTGGTCCAGTCCAGATAGGTGAAGGCATTCCAGACACCGCCTGAACGGGAAACGGACTTCTCCATTTCGTCAGAGGAGATCTTTTCCGTACCCTTAAATTGCATATGCTCCACCCAGTGGGATATGCCGTGCTTGCCAGGGATCTCATCACGGGATCCAACCCGGTACCAGGCCCAGCTGCTGATCAATGGGGCAGAGCGGATTTCTTTAAGTTTGATTTCTAGTCCATTTTCAAGAAAAACGGAAGGAACGGCTTCTAATAGGCTCATAATGTTTTACTTATTGTGTGAGAGAAGCGATCAGGAGATCTAGCGCCAGTTCTTCTTCCAATTGGAAAGTTTTAATGGACTGGTCTATCTCTGAAAGCTGATGATAAATTGTCTTTAGTTGAGGTAAGGTGAATAATTTCGCTTGAGGCATGATCTTCTTGATGGGATAAGGATGCGATCCGATCCTCAGCGCGATTTTGTTATGGTCAGACCCAGGATCTTGGTCCATTGATTCCCGAACCTGGATCAACAGGCGGAACTGGCGGATCACCATGCCGAACAGGGTCAATGGTTTGTTATCTTCCAAGAGCCGGCGCAGCATGAACATTGCCTTTTGGCCGTCCCCGTATCCGATGGCATCCACCATTTCAAAGATATCACCCTGGCGCACATCGGCCACCAGATCCTTGACGTCGGTTTCTGTCACCGATCGCGAAAAATCGACATAAGTAAGTAGTTTGTCGACCTCGGATTTCGCCAAGCGGGGATCTTCATCAATGTAGCTGGCCAGCAGCTGGGCCGCTTGATTTTCAAAGCTGCCGCCCATTTCTGTGGCTTGTTCGAGGATCCAATGGGTCATCGCGGGGCCTTTGGGCGGGGAGAACACCTGCATCCAGGACCGCTTGGGGTTCTTTTTGATCCACTTGATTAAAAAATGTTTATCTTCCAGAAGTTCATCTTCAATTAATACCAGGGCTGTGGTGGGGGGAACTGAATCCAGCAGTGAGGCGAACTTCTCTTGATTTGTTTTTCCCTTGGTCATGGATTTAACATTATGGACCACCACCATCCGACGTTCGGTGAGAAATGGCACTGTCTGGGCTTCTGTTTTGATGCTCGCGACGGTTGTGGACCTGCCGTCTACCGTAGTGATGTCCATGGTAGTTTCGTCACCCATTTTCGGTTTCATGCGCTCTTCCAGAAAGTTGCGGATCGCATACTCGTCGTTCCCATGTAAAAGATATACCGAAGGTGATTGGTCACTCATATTAGTCCAGTGTCTTTATCCTATGTGCAGGAGTGCCATTCAGAGCATGTTTGGATATTGAAGAGATCTTTAAGCTTCCAGGTTCGCCGCTGGTAGTTACTTTCTTTTGGAGCATTGGGCCCAGCGGACGGGTAGCGATCAATGCCAGAACACTTAATAATGTGATCACTGGAATGCGCTCAAATTTATCACGTGGTCGTTTTCCAACCCCGATCAAACCGGCCGCTCCAGCCAATCCAGCACCAAAGCCGGAGACCAACAGATTCGTACCGCAATTTTTGTGGATCGCCAGGTCAGCATGACCAGCGTTCAATTTGCTGAGCGCTTCGCTCACTGTGCTACTCAAAATCTCGGTTGGAATATCACCCAGGATCCAGAAACCTCCCCCGTCAGAATGTCCTGCGTAGGGTTTGCCTGGGTGGGTTTTTGCCAGTAGATTAAGCGTGGCGTGTTCCAGTCCGTGATTTCGCCGTGTTCGAGAAAATAGTGAATCCATAAGGTTTCCAGTTATTGTATCAACAGTTCTCGTTCTGGTGGAAAAACACCTTTGATGTTGAAGATCTATTGTACTAAATGTGCTATGCAATAATCATCTTCGATGCCAATTATTATATACTTCTGAGATATTAATTCTTTCATTGACTGGCACATGCTATAATTCTCTCGCTGAAATTAATTATATTAGGTTGGTGTTTACTGTATGAAAATGTTGGTTACCGGTGTTGCCGGATTCCTTGGATCAGCCCTGGCGCAGAGACTGCTTAAGGGTGGACACGAAGTCCATGGCCTGGACGATCTTTCCACTGGAAAAGAAGAAGCCATTCCTAAAGGGGTAGAATTTGAGCTGGGGGATATGCTTGATCGGCCCAAATTGTGGACTCTGCTGCAGGATGTAGAGTGTGTTTACCACCTGGCAGCCAAAGTTGCGGTTCAGGAGTCCATTTTATATCCCCGGGAGTATAACAGTACCAATGTTGGGGGTACAGTAAGTGTTATGGAAGCCATGCGCGATGTGGGTGTTAAACGAGTGGTCTTTACTTCATCAGGAGCTGTATACGGCGCCCAGGTAGCCCAGCCCCTGCATGAGTTGATGGTCCCTTCTCCGGATTCACCCTATGCGGTTTCAAAACTCTCGGCTGAGTATTATGTCAAAACAATTGGCCAACTGTGGGGGATCGAGACCGTTACCCTGCGCATTTTTAATGCCTACGGCCCAGGTCAGCATTTACCAGCGGATCACCCGCCTGTAATTCCCAACTTTCTCAAACAGGCAGCAAAGGGTGGTAGTTTGATCGTTCATAACAGCGGTAGTCAGACCCGTGATTTTGTATATCTTGACGATGTGGTCAACGCACTAGTCAGAGCCGGCACAGCTACTGGTGTAGATGGCTCAACCATTAACATCGGCAGCGGTAAGGAATACAGTGTTGTTGACCTGGTAAAAAATGTCGTTGAACTTACAGGCGCGGATACTGAAACTATCTTTAATCACAAATCCACTGGCGGGGTCAGCCGGATGAGAGCCGATATCACCCAGGCGTTGAAACTTTTGGGATATAAACCCAAATTTGGACTGGCAGAAGGATTGGCGCGCACCCTGAAGCTGGACCCCCGTTTTAGAGCTAAGTAGAAACTCCTGATTTCCGGAATTTTTCATATCCAAACTTCCTCTATATTATGTCATCCTGACCTTGGCTCCGAGCGATGACGAGGAGGAAAGGGAAGGATCCATAACACCTTGGATGACCAGAGCGATGGCTTTGGAATATGAAAAATATCTTGCTTTCATAGGTGTTATGGATTTTTCGCTGCGCTCAGAATGACAATCCAAGTTGAGTAGTTTGTATATTAAAATTGTTCTATGTCTAATTGTCTCAAGAAATCTTTTTTTGCCCGGGACACCGTTCAGGTTGCCAGGGATTTGGTCGGAAAGCGCTTGGTGCGCCTGGAAGGGAACCAGAGGATCTCTGGGATCATCCTGGAAACTGAGGCCTACCGGGGGGAAGAAGATTTGGCATGCCACTGCCGGGCAGGACGGACGCCCAGAACAGAGATCATGTATGGACCAGCAGGTCGGGCTTATATTTACCTGATCTATGGTATGTATTGGCTGCTTAACTTCGTGACCGAAATTGAAGGATCCCCCGGTGCAGTGTTGATCCGCGCTATAGCTCCAGAGGAAGGTAAGTCAAAAATTGCTCAGCGAAGGGGAAACCAACCGGAAAAACGCTGGACTGATGGACCGGGGAAGATCTCCATCGCTTTGGGAATCAATGGGGACTTAAATGGTCTGAACACCTGCGCCCCACGGGCACAGATTTTCATAGAGAACGGACAAGACCTAAATCCAGGGTGGATATCTGCTGGTCCCCGAGTAGGATTGGAGTCTGTTCCGGAACCATGGCGGAGCATCCCCTGGCGATTTGTGGTAAATTATCAACACCTGTTTAATTGATATTAAGAGTATCTCTTGGAGATTTTATGTTTAGGAAACGTGAAGAACCAGCTCAGGAACAAACTCCCGCGCCAATTCAAAGCCGGGTTACATCCATCCTGGGAGAAGAAACCAGCTGGAAAGGTGAGATCACCGGCAAAGGCGGCATCCGTATTGAAGGGCTCTTTGAGGGGAAGATCGACCTCGATGGTCTCATTATCGTCAGTCGTACAGGGCGGGTTGAAAGTGAAAAGATCAAGGCCGATACAGTGATCATAGGTGGTTCCGTGCGCAGCGATATTGAAGCGAATAGGGTTGAGATCCGCAGCACTGGCAAGGTCTGGGGAGATGTAAAGGCGGCACGTTTTACAACAGAGGAAGGCGCCTATTTACGCGGCAAGATCCAGATGGAAGAAGAGAGCCCCCGCGATATACCGGCAGTAAAAGGACAAGACCTGGAAATAAAAAAAACAGATCCCTCAAAACCGGCGCTAAAACCCAAGAAATCTGCTCAAAAGAAGGCTTGACTTGAAGAGATTCCGGGCTGCAGGATTTGTGTTTATATTCTTGCTATCTGCTTGCAGCTGGTTGATGACCGCTGAAGAAGAATTACCTCTGCCCACTTCACCCATGCCAATAACTACGGCTCCTGCAGAGACTGAGGTAATTCCTGAAATTACTGAGACGGCCATACCCTCAACAACTGCCCAGGATCGATCTTGCTCAGAAACTTCAGGTGAAATCGAGACATACGAAATTCCTTGGAAGGGGGAGATATTAACCGGCCGGATTTATTTACCACCTTGTTATGGACAGGATCCAGACCTAGAATATCCAACTTTATATATGCTTCACGGGGTTACCGAGACAGACCAACAATGGGATGATCTTGGCTTGGATGAGTGGGCTGACACGCTGATATTAGAGAAAGAGATCTCTCCCTTGATCATCATCATGCCCCGGGAAATCACCTGGATAATTTTGCCAGAGAACCCTTTTGGTGACCACCTGATCACAGCAGTCATCCCCTGGATTGATGGCAATTATCAGACCTTTGGGAACAGGGATTACCGGGCTATCGGGGGGATGTCGCGCGGTGGTAACTGGGCCATTCGGTTAGGGTTATTGCATTGGGGATTGTTTGGATCTATAGGTGCCCATAGCACTCCTCTATTTATTGGCGATTTGAAGCGGGTGCCAGGTTGGGTGGAAATCATTCCGAGCTCCCAGACCCCCCGAATCTTGATGGATATTGGGGAGGATGATAATAATTTTTCTGATGCACAGGCTTTGCATGAATATTTACTAGGCCAGGAAATCCCCCACGAATGGCGTTTGTATCCCGGGTTACATGATGAGCACTACTGGAGATTACATCTGGAAGAATATCTAAAATGGTACAGCGCGGGTTGGTCTGAGCAATAGGTCACCACTATTAATTCAAAGAACAAAGAGGATAGTAATGAAAACACCAACATTTAATGAGTTCATGGCTTTGGATCAGGATGGCATTGAGCCGCTCTATCAAGTTCTCCAGGGTATGGAGCTGGGAAAAGGATCTCTAGATAACTGGATGGAAGGTTGGTCAGATCTGCGCAAACTTGTGGATGAGAGATATGCCAGGTTGTCGCTTGCTACAGAGCTGGATACCACCGATGAAGAGGCTGAGAAAGAATATCATGATTTTTTAGAAAATATCTTCCCGGTTACTCAGGCTGCCGACCAGAAACTTAAAGAGAAACTCCTTACCAGTAAACTTGTGCCAACAGGTATGGAATTGATCCTGAAAAAAATGCGGACAGAAGCAGATCTCTTTTGTGAAGAGAACCTGCCCTTGATGACCGAGGAAAGCAAATTGGGCACCCAGTACAGCAAGATCCTGGGAGCACAGACCATAGATTGGGATGGGGAAGAACTGACCCTGACTCAAGTCAAATCGAAATTGCAGACCCCGGACCGGGATGAGCGCAAGAAACTCTGGGAATTGATGTCCCAGAGTCAGTTGAATGACCGGGATGCGATCAACCAGCTCTGGGAAAAGTTCATGGATATCCGGGCTGAGTTAGCCGACAATGCAGGGCACCCTGATTACAGGTCCTTCCGTTGGCAGCAGAGGCTCAGGCTGGATTACACTCCTGAGGACAGCAAGGAATTTTTAGAAGCCATTAAACAAGTTGCTGTTCCGGCTGCGACACGGGTATACGAGAGATATAAAACCCGTTTGAATATTGATAAAGTGCGTCCCTGGGATTTGCTGAATAACCAGACAACCTTCAGCTTGCCAGCCATCAAGGCCTTTGATACAGAAGAGGAATTCATCTCGCGGGTGGGAGATATTCTCAATAAAGTGAACCCTGTATTGGGACGATATTTCCAAACCATGCGGGAAAATCAGCTTTTTGATCTAGTGAATCGCAAGGGCAAAGGTCCGGGAGGTTTCTGTACCTCATTTGCCACGGTCGGGCTGCCATTTATCTTTATGAATGCCGCTGGCCGCAGTGCGGATCTGCGAGTGTTGTTCCATGAGAGTGGCCATGCGTTCCATGTCTTCGAACGAGTTAATTTGGCCTATCATCATCAATGGCGACCCGGATTAGAATTTGCTGAGGTTGCTTCAACTGCCATGGAATTACTTTCAGAACCTTATCTGGCGAAAGACATGGGCGGCTTTATGAGTACAGAGAATGCTGCCAGGACCCGTCTGCTGAACCTGGAAGAAAAACTGCTATTCTGGCCCTATATGGCAGTGGTGGTTGCTTTTCAGCACTGGGTCTATGAGAACCACGATGAGGGAAAAAATCCGAACGCTTGTGATGCCAAATGGTCAGCCTTGGTTGATGAATATATGCCTGGAATTGACTGGGAGGGATATGAAGACGTCAAGATGACCGGATGGCACCGTAAACTTCATATCCACCAGGTGCCGTTCTATTATATTGAATACGGTCTAGCTTCGTTGGGTGCATTCCAGATCATGCAAAACGCTCTTCAGGACCAGGCCAAAGCTATAGAAGACTACCGGCATGCGCTCGCTTTGGGTGGAACAGTATCCCTGCCTGATCTTTATCGGGCATCGGGAGCAAATCTGTCCTTTGATGCTCAGACTTTGGGCGAAGTGGTAGATTTGATCGAAGAAAATCTAGCTGACTTGGAAACCAAACTGGCCTGAAAATAATTTTGACTGGATAAGGAGAGTGTTTGGCGTGTCATTTGTCAGTACCTGTCAGCCTCCCTCTCCGTTATAATGAAATTTCGGAATCGGAACCAATAAAGGGGAGGATATTGTGAAAAAATTTAAAGTTGTCATCCCAATGGCGGGTTATGGAAAACGGCTGCGGCCCCATACCTGGAGCAGGCCCAAACAACTGCTGACCCTGGCAGGAAAAACTGTCATCGAGCATGTCCTGGATACTTTTTCCTCGCTGCCTGAGGACATAGAAATCGAATATGTATTCATAGTCGGATATCTGGGTGACAAGATCAAAGCCTATATGGCGGAAGAGCATCCAGACACTACAGTTCACTTTGTGGTTCAAGAAGAAATGCGGGGGCAATCCCATGCTATCTACCTGGCAAAGGACTATATAAACGGCCCCATGATCATGGTGTTTGCCGATACCCTGATCGAAACCGATCTCGGTTTTCTCGAGGAAGAAAAATCTGATGTTGTTGCCTGGGTCAAACCGGTGCCGGACCCGCGGCGTTTTGGCGTTGCAGAGGTTGGAAAAGATAACCTGGTCACCAGGTTGATCGAAAAACCCAAAGCGATGGACAATAATTTAGCCCTTGTAGGATTTTATTACTTCAAGAAGGGCCAGGATTTGATCCTGGCTATCGAAAAACAGATCGAACAGCAGGTTCAATTGAAGGGAGAGTTTTTCCTGGCAGACGCCATCAATATCATGCTTGAGGATGGAAAGAGTAAAATGAGGATCGAAAAAGTCCAAGTCTGGCTGGATGCAGGGACTTTTGATGCAATGTTAAGCACCAACCGCTACCTGCTCGAACACGGTCATGACAACTCTGAAAAGGCTGCCCAACGCATTGGTGTTCATGTTATCCCACCGGTCTTCATCCACCCGGAAGCAGAGGTGGAATCTTCTGTGATAGGACCCCATACTACGGTGGAGGCCGGCTGCAAGATCTTAAGCAGCGTTATCCGTAATTCGATTATTGAAAAAGGATCCCAGGTTGAGGATGTGTTATTGAATGGGTCTTTGATCGGGCAGAACACAGTCGTTAAGGGAGGATCAACCTCTATTAACGTCGGAGATAATACCGAAATTGAAATCTGAAGGTAAATTGCAAACCCAAGGAGTTCCATGCCCCGAGACTTTATAGCCAAACGAGTAGCTGAACTAAAACCATCTGGAATTAGGAAATTCTTTGACATCGTTGCAACTATGGACGATGTGATCTCGCTGGGGATTGGAGAACCAGATTTCACAACCCCAAAGCCGATCCTGGAAGCTGGCATCGAAGCGCTCCGGCAGGGAGAGACCCACTATACATCCAACGCTGGGATCTATGAGCTGCGAGAAGCTATTGCTGATATGCTGGAAGAGAAATATCAGATAAGCTACAACCCGACAGACGAGGTGGTGGTTTCGGTTGGAGTTTCTGAAGCTCTATATTTGGCATTGACCGCGGTGACCAATCCAGGAGAAGAGATCATCATTCCCACACCCTGTTTTGTTTCCTACCAGGCGGAAGTCCTGCTGGCCGGTGGAGTACCAATTGAGGTCCCAGGTACTTTTGAAAATGGTTTTCAGCCTGAACCCGAACTGATTAAGAAAGCCATCACGCCCAAAACCAAGGCCATCTTTATTGGCTTTCCCAATAATCCTACAGGGGCGGTTGCCACCAGGGAAAACCTTCTGGAAATTAGTAAGATCGCAGAAGAACATGACCTGCTGGTGATTTCAGACGAGATTTACGACAGCCTGGTATATGGAGTGGAGCATGTTTGTTTTGCTGCACTGCCTGGTATGAAGGAGCGCACCATTACCCTGGGTGGATTTTCTAAAAGCTATGCCATGACAGGCTGGAGGGTGGGATATGCTGCTGCCCCGGCGAATATCCTGGCCGGTCTGGTGCGGATCCATCAATACACGGTAATGTCAGCCCCATCCGTTTCCCAGCTGGCAGCGCTGGTTGCTATCAATAAAGGAGCGGACGCTGTTGAAGAGATGCGATTGAAATATGATCGCCGCCGAAATCTGATTGTCACTGGTTTAAATGAGATTGGCCTGGAAACCTTTCTGCCTCAAGGAGCTTTCTATGCTTTCCCCAAAGTTAGCGGGACAGGAATGGATGATGAGGAATTTGCCCAGCGGCTGTTGGATGAGGAAAAGGTCGCCGTTGTGCCAGGTTCAGCTTTTGGGTCTGGGGGAGAAGGATTTGTGCGCTGCTCCTATGCCACCAATTACACCAAGATCGAACAAGCCCTGGAGCGCATCGCGATTTTTGTGAAAAACCACAGCTGATTTGTTTGAGGTTAGAGAAATGAAATGGAAACCGCTCGCCAGTTGACGAGCGGTTTTTTTATGGGATACCTGATCAGTTTTCTGAATAGCTAGAACAGAACTTTATGTCTATTTAATCAAACTCAAATTTTGTGGTGTCTTTCATAAAAGCTGTCCAGGCTAGGGCTTTGGTTAGACGGATCTCATATAAAACACCGTTTTCCCACATTTCAGGAGTAGGTGAGTATCCCAGACCAGCGTATTTCTGAGTATAGGCTTTAGCAACTTTCTCTCTGAGGTTTGGGGGCGGGTTATTGATTGCTGATGCTTTGCCTTCCCCGATCACAGCATCAGCGCCGCTTTCCAAATGAATTGCTACACTTGGATTAACGGCGATGTTTTTTGCGTGGCGGGTTTCCGGACTGCCGTCAAAATAGATCTTCCCTTCTACCATCACCGCCCATTTTGGAACCACATGAGGTCTTCCATCTGGGTATACAGTGCAAAGCCAGTAATGGACAGCTTCGGTAAGTTTGTCCTCAACAAAATCCCAAGATAAAAGTTCCCCTGGATCCTGAATATAACCTTCGGGTAAGTGTGGACGGCTTCTTTTGACGTCTTTCATAAATATACCGTTGTGTCCTCCTCACGTCATCGGTCAGGACGCGATGCGGCCGCCGGTCATCGGTCTCTTTATTCTATGACCACGCCGCTCAGATCATCCTCTGCTTCCGGGTAAGACATATTCAGGTTTTTGAGCTTCTCAATGATGATCGAAGAGATCACCAGGTTACGGTACCACTTCCGGTTGGCGGGAATCACATACCAGGGGGAGGACTCAGTGCTGGTTTTTTCCAGAGCGTCTTCAAAAGCAGCTGTATACTGATCCCATAACTTGCGCTCTTCCAAATCTCCCAGGCTGAACTTCCAGTTTTTTTGCGGTTCGTCTAGCCGGGCCTGAAGGCGCTCTTTTTGCTCATCCTTATCGATATGCAAATAGAACTTCAAGATTGTAGTACCTTCATCAGCCAGGGTTTTTTCAAAAGCAGATATGTGCTCATAGCGCTTGGACCATACCGCTTCCGGGACCAGATCGTGAACACGGACTACCAGCACATCTTCATAATGGCTGCGGTTGAAAATTACTATCTCACCTTTTCCTGGAGTGTGCTTATGGACTCGCCATAGATAATCGTGGGCAAGTTCTTTCCGGGTTGGTGCTTTAAAACTTGCCACTTTCACTCCCTGTGGATTAACACCCTCAAAAACATGGCGGATAGTGCCGTCTTTTCCGCCTGTATCCAAGGCCTGAAGCACGATTAAGATCTTGTGCTTCCCCTCCGCAAAAAGCAGTTCCTGCAGTGTTTCCAGTTCGCTATTCAGTTGGTGCAGATGTTCCTTGCCAACTTTTTTCCCCATCGGGAATATGCTCTTATCATTAGGATCCCACTTGCTGAGATCCACTTTCTCTCCGGGTATTACGCGATATCGTTCCATTTGATCTCCGAACTATTAAACACATCATGGTTTTGAATAAACAGATCCGGCCGAGATTTATTTTAGATGAAGAATAAAAGTATACCCCTCTCCCGCAAATGATGCACCTTCCTCGAGGGGAAAGTCTAAATCAATTGTATGAGTCCCCTCCCAGGGATATTCTCCCTGAAATCCGTCCGAGATTACTACGACCAATTGGTTTCCAGTCATTTCAACTACCAGGACCAACTCTCCGCCGTTTCCATCAGCATCACACTCGCCGGTAATTACAAAATCCAGGTTCATTGTGACTTCGTATGTTCCCCATTCTTCTGCTAATAAATCACTGTAATCAATTCCTCCACCACCTTGTATGAGATAAGGTGTTTCTCCCGTTGTCACGGCGAATGGGATATTTCCGACAGCATGGGGTTCTAACCCAACAACCTCAGCGGGACCGACCAGCATCTGGACCTCTAACTCTCCTACCAGACCAGCACATTTGGATGGAATTTCTGTAGATGTTGGTGGGACTACCTGCATTACTTTTGTTGGGGTAGGTGTAACAGTAGGATCCTCACTGGCTGCGGGTGCGCTGTTGCAGGATGATAATGTCACCAGTCCTATGAGGATTATTGCACTGAATAATGATTTATTTTTATTGCCCGTCATCTTTCTCTCTCCTTTATGATAATTTTTCTATTTATAATTCCGGAAAATCAGTCTTCTGTCTTCCGTCAACTTTCATTATTAGAGTATAACCGGCGGATCCACTTCCACGATCCACTCCGGTCCAGGATGGTGGTTTCGTATCAGCGCCAGTGGGTTAGGTCCCTTGACCAGGATCTGCCAGCGCCATTCGCCACGGATCTTGCTAAAATAAGCTGGTGTGGGTCCGACGAGGCGGGTGGACCGAAAACCTTCCTTCTCAATCCAGCCTTGCAGGGTCACTGCATATACCCTAGCTTTTTTCTCAGCTGAATTGGGGTTTTTATCCCGGATCTCAAGCCGGATGATCTTCAGGAAGGGTGGATAACCTAAATCACGCCGAAACTCCAGTTCTTGCTGGTAAAAATCCTCATAGTCATGGCCAGCAGCAGCCTGGATCACATAATGATCAGGATCAAAGGTCTGCAAGACTACTTCGCCACCCAGGGGACTGCGCCCTGCTCTCCCCGCCACCTGGGTCAGGACCTGAAAGGTACGTTCAGATGCCCGAAAATCCGGCAAATTCAAACCGCTGTCTGCCAGCACAACTCCCACCAGGGTTACCAATGGCAAATCCAAACCTTTGGCCAGCATCTGTGTTCCGATTAACACATCAGCCTGATGAGTGGAAAATTTCTCCATGATATCCCAATGAGCGCCCTTTTTCCTAGTTGTATCCCTGTCCCAACGCAAAGTGCGAACATCAGGAAGGAGTTCTTTGAGGGCTGACTCAACCTGCTGGGTGCCAGTTCCCAAATGGCGGATACGTTGAGATCCGCATTTTGGACAGGTTTTTGGGATATTCCTGCGGTAACCGCATAGATGACAGCGCAGCTCGTGATCCGAATGGTGGGCAGTGAGTGATGTCTCACAGTGGGGGCAGCGCAGGGAATATCCGCAATCCCTGCAGAAAATATAGGTGGCGCTGCCGCGCCGATTCAGGAACAGGATTGCCTGTTGGTTCTTAGCTAATGTTTCAGCCAGTTTTTCCTGGAGCTCGCGGCTGAAGATGGAGCGATTTCCGGCTTTTAATTCTGTTCGCATATCAATTACATTCACCGAGGGCAGATCTGCCATCAGGAGGTCTTCATCCAGATCTTGATAGCGAGAGAATGTGGGATCATGAGCTGCCTGATTCAACTGCACCTGGATGGATTCTCTGTGAGCCAGAATGCGTTCTGGGAGGGCCAGATAATTCCAATTACCGCGCTCGCCCTGGTATCGGCCGGTCACATCAGGAGTGGCGGAACCTAAAATGCAAACCGCGCCCGACACTTTGGCATAGTAAATGGCAGCATGGAGAGCATGATAGCGGGGGGATATATCTCCCTGATAATAGGAATCGTCATGACACTCGTCCACCACGATCAACCCTAGGTCCGGGAATGGAGTGAAAATAGCGCTGCGGGGTCCTACCACGATGTCCAGGGCACCATGCCGGGCTAGGCGCCAGGTATCGTAGCGCTCTCCGGGAGAGAGTTCTGAATGTAACACACCAACCCGGTCAGGGAAACGGCTCATGAAGCGAGTCACCGTCTGGGGGGTTAATGCGATCTCCGGTACCATGATGATGGCTTGTTTACCGGCTGCGATGGTTTCTTCAACCGCCCGTAAATAGATCTCTGTTTTTCCAGATCCGGTCACGCCATGCAGGAGATAAGGTTTAGAACTGCTACTTTGAAATCCTTCCAGGATCAACTGCCAGACTTCTTTCTGCCCAGGTGTTAGGTTGGGAGCTGATTGGGGAGTGATGACCAGGTCAGCAAGTGGGTCTCTCAACACGGGCACTTCAATGATAACGGCCAATTCCCTTTGGATAAGTATCTTGAGGTCATTCAGATTGGCGCCGGTCTTATCGTAGATACCTGAAAGAGGAACGGGCTCTGGCTGATCCATGATCAACTGTAGGGCTCGCTGCCTGCGGGCTAATGCTTCAGGATAGCCTTTCCGGGCCAGATCATCCATTTGATCGTGGGCGGATTCTAAATCCCCAATGAACTGAAGTCGTCGTTCATACTTGGGTTTAACACTAGGGTCTGCCAGGGTGGACTGGCTCTTTATAATTCCCCTCCGGGTCAGCGAGCCAGCTGTTTTTCGCCAATTTTTCTGAGGTAGAGCCCGGTCAATCTGTCTGCCGCGAAGCGGGCCCCGTTTAACGAGGAGGTCCAATAACCGGGATTGCGATGGAGATGGTTCTGGAAGCAGGGGCTGGCCTTCTTCAAGTAATATCTCGCTCTCGCCTGTAAGACGATACGTGCTATCCGATTGGACGCTCAGTCCTGCCGGGATCATTGCTTGAAGGGTGACTCCCAGAGGAGACAATGTCTCTCTGGATATATATTGAGCTAGTTCGATCTGCCCCGGTGTAACAACAGGGGTTGGGTCCAATATTTTCTGGATGGCTTTGGTTTGAGTGACGGCAGGTTTTTCGGGAAATTCAATGATCACTCCCTGAACCGACTGTCTTCCAAAGGGCACCTCTACTAACTGACCCAGCCTGAAATTTTCTTGGGTTTTTTCTGGTAGGTGATAATCGAAAATTCCCTGCACGTGTGGAACGTTGACAGCAATACGGGCGTAAAGAAGAGTTGTCCTGTTTTCTGAAGGCATGGTGGAGTGGTTGTAGTTAATCACGGGTTAGAACAGCAGAAGTATATCCCACCACGCTGGTATTGTCGCCAGTAATATCACCTGAATGGGCATAATTTAATATATGAGCCGTAGCGCTTCCACCTGTTTTTACAGCCCAGATCACAGCCGCTAATGCTCCCAACCCGCAGGCAGATCCTTTGTTTTCCTGCTGGGCTTGATAAAGGCTCTCTGGATCCAGTGACTGAATGCCCTGGATGATGGTCTGGTCCAGTTGATTGGCTTTTTCAGCCGTTTGGAAATGGGATAGATCTGTGCTGGCGACTAATAATCCTTTCCTGGAAAACATAAGTTCTGCCAGGACCTCGCCCAATGACTGCATCAGGTCAGGGTCTTGCTGGCGGAGCATTAATGGGAGAATTGTAAATTCACTCTGCAGGGCTCGCTGCAAAAAGGGCAATATGATCTCAACTGCATGTTCACTATCGTTGCGGACCTCGCTCAACTCCACCCCGGATTTTTCTCGCAGTAACTGATTAACAAATTCTATACTACCCCGGTCCACGGGGACCTTTCCCAGGGGCGTTTGATAGGCTTGATGCCCGCTGGTCAGGATGGCACCCGGATGATACTGATGGAAGGGGGATAAGATCACAACTAGCTCAGGATGCAGCCTTGCGATACTTTTGAATGCATATCCAGCAACCGGTCCGGAATAGAGATGCCCGGCATGAGGGGAGATCAGGGCCAAGATCTCTCCCTTGATCTCAGGGATCTGAGCCGCCTGGATGTAGCCGTCTACTGACTCCGCCAGTTTTTTAGGATGGGCGGGATACCAGCGGCCTGCCAGGGGAGATGGTCGTATATCTGTGATTTGGTTCATAGGTCTATTCCGATTGTAGCACAGGTATTTCTTTGACGCTGAACATAAAAAGATGGCCCAAAAAACCCTCCGATTCCCTTGTGTTATACTTCTTTGAAACCGATTCTAAGGGAGATTTTTAATATGTGTAAGATATCCATTGAATTTTGTGTGCCTTGAAATTACCATCCTCGAGCTTTCAGTTTGGAAGCTGCATTTAAAAAACAATACCCAGATATTATCTCTGAAATTGAGTTGATAGAATCTGCCGGGGGAGCTTTTGAGATCAAGGTTGATGGGGACTTGATCTATTCGAAATTGGAAACCGGCCGCCATGCGGATCCGCCAGAAATTTTAGGTTTGTTTAAAGCGTATATTGAGGAGCAAGTTGAATGACAGCTAAAAAAGGCAGGGTTTTCTCAGGCGCTAGGCCGACAGGCCGACAGCATCTGGGCAATTACTTGGGCGCGATCAAAAATTATGTGGCCATGCAGGAGGATTACCGCACTGTTTATTGCATCGTGGATATCCATGCTCTGACCACAGTTGAAACCACCAAAGATCTGGCGTTTAATACACAGGAAATGGCCCTGGATTGGCTGGCGGCGGGTATGGACCCCAAACAAAGCATTATTTTCATCCAGTCCCATGTCCCGGAAGTTACGGAATTACATACTATTCTGTCTATGGTGACCCCCTTGGGAAAGTTGACCGCCCTTCCGACCTTTAAGGAAAAAGTGCGTGATAACCCCGATAATGTGAACTATGGATTGGTTGGTTATCCTGTTTTGATGTCTGCCGATATTTTGCTTTATAAGGCGGATGCAGTGCCAGTGGGCACGGATCAGATTCCACACCTTGAGTTTGCCAGGGAAGTGGTGCGTTCATTCAATTTCCAATACGGGACTGACGTTCTGGTCGAACCCCAGGCGGTGATTACCAAAACACCTAAAGTTCTGGGTATTGATGGCGAACGCAAGATGAGCAAAAGTCTCAATAATCACATCGAGCTGGCTGCAACTCCCGAAGAAACAGAAAAACGGGTCATGAGTATGGTGACCGATCCTCAACGGCAGCGCCTCAGCGACCCGGGTAATCCTGATGTCTGTAATGTTTACACGCTACACAAAATCTTCTCGCCGGCAGATGAGGTTGAGGGCATAAACAAGGACTGCCGCAGTGCGGATATTGGATGTGTGGATTGTAAACGGATGTTGGCAGCCAATTTGAATAAACACCTTGAACCTTTCAGGGCCAAAAGAAAAGATCTGGAAGGGGATCCGGATTACGTCAGGGATGTCCTTCTGGACGGCGCCAAGCGAGCCAAAGTGATCGCCTCTGAAACCATGGCAGAAGTGCGGGAAGCGATCGGGTTTTATAGTACTAAGGGATAAAAATTGAAAGCGATCCTTCAGCGGGTTCAGTTAGGAAGTGTCTCGGTAGGTGGGAAAAAGATAGCCGAGATCCAGGCTGGCCTGGTGATCCTGCTGGGAGTTGGCCCTTCTGATACAGAGGTCGAAGCGAATAAGTTGGCCCTGAAATTGGCCCAGATGAGAATTTTCCCGGACGAGAATGGGAAAATGAATCTCTCTCTGCTGGATGTAGGCGGAGAGGCCCTGGTTGTGCCTCAATTTACCCTATTCGCAGACACCAAAAAAGGACATCGGCCCTCATTTGTCAGTGCCGGTCCTTCGGAAATCGCTAAACCACTCACAGTTTATTTTGCTTCGGTGCTTCGAGAGCTGGGGGTTCCCACTCAAGAGGGAGAGTTTGGAGCTCATATGTTGGTCGAGATCCACAATGATGGACCAGTGACGATTGAGGTGGAGATATAGCGGATGCTCTGCATCCGGACCGGAGTGAAGCTTCGCTTCATGACCGATGACGGTGGACGGGAAGAGAGTTCATCCGGAGAAATATTTGATATATAGGGACGACGCACCGCGTCGTCCTTTTTTCTTAAGTTGAGATATTGAGGAGTGAAGATCAAATCTCTGAGCGGAGGCCCTGAGTACAATCGAAGGGCCGCAGTCGAAGAGCCCACTTTTTTGTCATCCTGCCTAGAACGTAGAGAAAGGGAAGGATCCATAGAGTGATGGGTTTCTCGTATTATAAACTTGGAAAGGCCTATACCTCGCGTGATTATCAGTCCTGGGAGAGCTGTTTTTCTCCCTTGAGAGCGCGGTTATTTTTTAGTCTCCTGGTGACGCGGTAGCGAGCGTGCAAAACCCACATAATGGTAAAATCACTTCCATGGTTGTCAAGATTACCAATCACCCCGGAGCTCTTCCCATTCGGGATTTTGATGTGCGAACGGACTTACTTTCAGTTTCTGATCTAGTGGAGCTGTGTTTTGCGGATCGTCTCTCTCCTGACGGGGAAGCCTTGCTGCGAAAAATGCGCTCCTCAGCTCATAACAAACGTTTTCAGGAATGGGCTTATTTAATGGCAGGCCGAGTATCGATGCCTTTCACAGGGTATGTCTGGGAAGAAGGGGGAGAGATCATTGGTAATCTCAGTTTAATACCCTATCATGTGAGCGGCAGACAATATTATATGATCGCTAATGTGGCGGTCCATCCAGATTACCAACGCAAAGGTATCGCCCACTCGCTGGTCAGCCAGGCCCTAAATTTCCTGCTTCCCAAAAGACTGGACGGTATTTGGCTTCAAGTGGATCAAGGCAATCAGGCAGCGGTGGACCTCTATATACGGCATGGTTTTGTTGAAGTTTCCCGCCGTACCACATGGATGTTAAGACCAACCGATATCCCTCAGGCATTCCTTGATTGGCGCGTGCCTGGATTCACAGTGGAAGAGCACAGATCTAAACATTGGCCCCTGCAGCGCAGATGGCTGGAGAATAACTATCCCCCTGAAGTGCGCTGGCATTTGCCTCTCCGTCCAGAATATTTGCGAGCAGGATTAGCAGGCCGGTTTTCTCGCCTGATGCTACTGGACCCCAAGATATCTCAGTGGTCTGTTATGGCTGAAAATGAATTGATCGGTGTGGTTTCCTGGCAATCTTCCAAGACCCAGGCCGACTGGCTTTGGATCGCCTCTTCTCCAGAAACGGAAGGTGTCCTGTTAGATGCCTTTTTGCCACACTGGATGAATGGGCCTGGCTTCAAACGATCCCTAAGGTTGAATTTCCCGGCCAGGAAAACCAATCTCAGTCTCGAAACCCACTGGTTTAAACCAACCAGAACTTTGATCTGGATGACATACGAACACTAAAGGTTGAACGTTTGTCAGTTCAATATTTTATCGTATGTAAATACTGAATCCGGCCTAAATTCACTCCCTTATTACGACTTGTAATTACCTCGTAACTGAATACTCACTTGCACCCCTGGAGGAGAAATGAAACTTGATTGGAAAAAAACATTCCTGATCGGCTTTGGTTTCCTTGGTATTTCGGCCCTTTGGCAGATCTATAATGCCTTTGTGCCCATCTTTTTACAAACTGGACATCCTGGTTTTGCCAGCTCCAGGGAGATTCTGGGTTTTGGTTTAAGTGCATCTGCCACCGGTGCCATCATGGGGATAGATAATTTGGCAGCGATCTTTATCCTGCCTATGATCGGCATCTGGAGTGACAGGATAAAGACCCCGATTGGCCGCCGCTATCCGTTTATTCTCACAGCCGCACCCCTGGCCGCGCTGGCTTTTATTGCCATGCCGATAGCCGCTGGCTTGATCAAGCCTGAGCTCAATGGCACTATTGCCGGAAATACCGGAGCCTTTTCGCTCTTTATGGTTGCTACTGCAGTTGTGCTTCTAGCAATGGCAATATTGCGAACCCCTGTTATCTCACTCATGCCTGACTTGATTCCATCACCCCTGCGCAGTAAAGCCAATGGAGTGATCAACTTTATGGGCGGAGTTGGTTTTATCATAGGTGCTTTTGGCCTGGCCCTCCTGTTTGATATCAAACCTATTTATCCGTTCATTGGCGGATCCGCAATTTTGATTCTTGCAGTAGTTATGTTATATACCACCACTAAAGAACCAACTGTGGATGATCTACCCCATCCGGAAGAGCACCTCCAAAGTGAAGAGGAACAGGCAGTTGAAGCCCTGAAATCCGTTTCTGTGGTTCCTAAAAAATATCGAAAATCTTTATTCTCTTTGCTTGCCGCCATTTTTCTCATGTTTATTGCTTATGAAGGCATAGGGACTTTCTTTACCTCCTATGCAGTGAACGAGCTCGGAGTCAGCGAAGGTTTTGCACCGACACTCTTCGGGTTGGCGGGAGTGACCTTTATTTTATTCGCAATCCCGGCAGGATATATTGGTGCGAAATTCGGCCGCCGCAAGACCATCATTGCGGGTATCTTGCTGTTTGGAATCGATATGATGCTGGGATACTTTGTAACCAGCTCGACCCAAATGGGCATTGTTTTGGCGATCAGTGGGATTGGCTGGGCATTGATAAATGTCAACACTCTGCCGATGGTGATCGATACTTCTGAAGATGAACGCTTGCTGGGAACCTACACAGGTCTTTATTATCTGGCATCCCAGGTCGGGGCTGCTATCGCCCCCCTGATGATGGGAACAGTGATTGATCTGTTTGGTAGTAATTTTAAGACTATCTTCCTTACTGGCCCAGCGTTCTTTGTGCTTGGATTGATTGCCATGACTATGGTAACCCGGGGTGAAGCTCACATTAAAGAACCAGCGGTCTAACATAGAGATAAACGGTATATATATGGAAAAGATCATTTTTGATTGCGACAATACAATGGGCGTTCGGACCAAGGAAATTGATGATGGACTGGCCCTGTTCTACCTGTTGGGTCGTCCTGATGTTAGCCTGGTTGGAGTTACGACTACCTTTGGGAACGGAACTATCGACCAGGTCTACCCTCAAACCCAGAAAATGGTCACGGATTTAGGCCGACAGGATATCCCAGTAATAAAAGGAGCTGGAAAACGCTTAGAAGAGCCAACTGGGGCTGCCCGTTTCCTGGCAGATAAGGCTGCAGCTTGTCCAGGTGAAATAACCATCCTGGCGACCGGCCCACTAGGAAATTTACGCGGCGCCACGGAGCTCGACCCAAATTTCTACTCAAATCTGAAGGCAATTGTCTGTATGGGCGGGTATTTACATCCCATCAAGGTTGGCAGGAGGGATGTAAAAGAACTGAACCTGTCTGCGGATCCCGAAGCCTCCTTCGATGTACTGAATGCGCCCTGCCCGGTCACCCTGATGAATGCCCAGATTTGCTTGCAAGCCCCGTTCCGGTGGAGGGACTATTGGAAACTGGATTTTTGGAGCCGGAAAACTCGCTGGATGGTGCGGGACTGGCTGGTGTTGCATGCTGTATTTTGCGGTATTCCAAATTTTTACTTGTGGGATTTGCTGCCAGCAGTATACGTGACTCATCCCGGTCTATTTTATGATTATAAGGTGATGATCCAATCCACTGTAAATGACCTCGAGGATGGCACCCTGCTTCCCGAGGACTCAGTCGGGGGCCGGGGTGTGAATATGCCGGTCCTTATCAATGACTTGGACAGGTTCATAGAAATCCTTTTTGAGGCCTGGCGGAGGATCTTTGTTTAGCTAATTGTTGACTTTATTTTTAAAACGGCGTATACTGTTTTGGAAGTAAAGGTGGTCCATTATGGGATTGTCAGGCTTAAAAAGAATAACTGAAAGATAGTACTCAATGCACGCTTGCTAAGGCAGCGTGCTTTTTTATTTCAAGATTAGTGGAGGGTTATTATGGATTCCGGAATGATCGGAAAGATTCAAAAATCAAAACAATATGCTTCAGAACCGGAACGGATCAAGATCAATTCCCTTTCGGTGACTTTTCAGGGTCAGAACAACCCCCACCAGGTCACTTTTCAGGACGGCAAGTGGAAATGTGATTGTGAATTTTTCCAGACCAGAGAGCGCTGCAGCCATACGATGGCGTTAGAACGTATCCTGGTCCAGGATGCTGACTTAACGTTTGGGTAAACCCTTCTATATAACGAATAACTTTTAGAGTAAATCCGCTCCCTGAAAAGGCGCTGCCTTGGAAGGGGGCGCTTTTGTTAAATTATTCTCAACTTGACGCTTACCATTCAACCGATATAATGACAGCCATGAAATATTACATGTGGACATCAGGATGCCAAATGAATGTGGCGGATTCCCGTCGAGTGGCATCTGCCCTGGAAGGTTTAGAATATCAACCAACCGATCGCGCAGAAGACGCTGATGTGGTTGTATTAAACACTTGCGTGGTTCGCCAGAGTGCCGAAGACAGTGCTGTGGGCCGGATCAGCTCGTTGAAAAATTTAAAAAAACACCGCCCTGATGTTGTTATCAATGTGATGGGCTGCCTGGTAGGTATTAAAGGTACCAGGGATTTAGAAGAACAATTCCCCCATGTGGACGTGTTTTCAGCTCCCTCGGATCCTGGCCCGTTGATGGCATTTCTGACCCAGGACGACAGTAAGGAATGGGAACAGGAAACTACCTCGCGGCGTTTCGCCTATATGGATGGAGAATTGACTCTGCCCGCAGCAGATCAAAACAAACTGGTTTCGGCATTTGTGTCGATAGTACTGGGTTGCTCCCATGCCTGCACCTATTGCATCATTCCTTATCGCCGTGGAGTCGAACGCAGCCGTCCGGTTGAAGATGTGGTTAAAGAGGTACGTTCCCTGGCTTCTCAAGGAGTCAAGGAGATCACTCTGTTGGGCCAGATCGTTGACCGCTATGGGTTGGATCTGCCAGACAAGTCTTCTCTGGCAGCTTTACTGCGGTTGATCCATGATGTGGACGGCCTGGAACGGATCCGCTTTTTAACCTCACACCCCAACTGGATCAACACCGATTTGATGGATGTGGTTGCTGAACTCCCAAAACTCATGCCCCATATTGAGGTCCCCCATCAGGCTGGGCATGATGAGGTGTTAAAAGCTATGAAGCGTGAGTACAGCGTCGATCAATACCGACAACTTGTTCATGATATTCGTGATCGTATCCCGGGTGTGAGTATTGCTACGGATGTGATTGTGGGCTTCCCGGGAGAAACTGATGAGTATTTTCAGGGTTCATATGACATCTTGAAAGAGTTGAAGTTGGACGTTGTGCACCTGGCTCGATATTCAGTCCGACCCGGAACCGTTGCTTCGCGGAAAATGGAAGACGATGTTACGGATGAAGAGAAATGGCGCCGTTTTAGATTGATCGAGGAGCTTCAGAAAGGTATTTCTGGCGATATCAATAAGGCTTACCAGGATCAAACCGTAGAGGTCCTGTTCGAGGGACTTAATAAAGGACGCTGGCGGGGCAGGACACCAACAAACAAACTTGTATTCGTGGAAAGCGACCAGAATTTATTAGGAAAACTATTGCCTGTTTCCATTACCTGGACCGGCCCCTGGTCCATGCAGGGACGGTTGCTAGAGAACTAGAATAGAGAAAAGGCTTGATATGAAATCACAAAAACAATATCCTGAACCCACTGTTGGCGCTTTGATCTTTAATGATAAGAATCAGCTTCTGATCGTTAAAACCCATAAATGGAAGGGTAATTACACTATCCCGGGTGGACATGTGGAATTGGGCGAACGGCTTGAGGAAGCTGTCAAAAGGGAGATCTGGGAAGAAACCGGTTTAAAAATGACCAGGGCGGATTATCTCTGCCACCAGCAATTTATCTACGATGACAGTTTTTGGGAAAAGAGACATTTTATCTTTTTTGATTTTGTCTGCCGCGTTGAAAAAGGCGAGATCCGGTTAAATGAAGAAGCTGAGGAGTTCGCCTGGGTGGACCTTGATGAGGTCGATAACTACCCGGTAGATAAATACTTGAAGTATGCATTGGGCCGAGTTCAGGCTAATCCGCGCATCCTCGAATGACTTGTGGGGGATGATTTGCGGGTACAATAAAAATCACTCATGGGCCAGAAAAATAGAAGACGTGCATTTTCCCTAACATATATTTTAGTATTCATCTTGGGCGCCTGCAACCTGCCGGACGAGAGTATTGGGTTGGAAGGTAAACCGGGCGCTTTATATACTGAGGCAGCAATGACTGTCTCGGTCCAACTGACTGCAGTTGGAATCGACCTCTCGAACACTACCCAGTTATCTGAAACACCAGCGCCAGATGGACCTCAAGGGGCGGATCCAATCTCAACCTTTGAGTTTCCAACTTTCACGCCGGAAGGAGTCGTGGATGCGACCTCCGAGGTCTGCGATCAAGTGAAGTTTGTCAAAGACGTCACCATTCCGGATGAAATGGATATCGCTCCAGGGGAAAGTTTTACAAAAACCTGGCGCCTTCAAAATGCCGGCTCCTGCCCCTGGGGAATTGGCTACCTGCTTTATTTTGAAACCGGTGATATCATGGGCGGCCCATCATCCCAGGACCTGACTTCTGAGACCATCCATCCAGGTGAAGACCTGGATATTTCTGTTGATCTGGTGGCACCTGAGGAAACCGGAAGCTACCAGGGTTTCTGGAAACTTCGTAATGTAAGAGGTGAGGGTTTTGGTGTGGGGGAATATTCAAAAGGTTTCTGGGTGAAGATCAATGTGGTGGAGGGGGTTGGAATGATGTTAGATTTTAACGTCCGGGCTGATGAAGCTGCTTGGGGTAGTGGATCTGTACCGGTCGATTATGCTGATTTAGGTGGAGATATTCTCAATTTTGATCACCCTGGAGATCCAGAGGATCCCTATGTAGCGCTGTTGGATCAACAGTTCCTGGAAGGTGGGCGGATCTCAGGGATCCTGCTTGCTGCTTACCCACCACAAGGTGCGGGAAAATATATCATTGGCCGTTTCCCCGGTTATAAAGTTAACGGAGGGGATCTGTTATTCGGCCGAGTTGGCCTTTCAACGAATGCCAACGGTGTCTGCGGAGATGGGGATGTGAAGTACCGAATCAACCTGATGGTAGGAGAAGATCCAGAAACTATGGTCACTCTCTGGGATTGGAATGAGGTCTGTGATAATAAGATGAAATCTTTTGAGATAGATCTGGATGATTTTAAAGGGGAGGAGGTGAAGATTTTTCTGGTTGTGATAGCAAATACTGACTCTGTAAAAAACTTCGCTGTTTGGGATTCGCTCTCGATCCATCGCTAGATCCGTTCTGTGCTAGCCCTCCGAAATTAAGGTAGAATTAATTTGAACGAATAGAAGAGAATACCTCAGATGGTACAATGAGTGCTCAATGCAGGAAGGAAACGATCCTATGAGTAAACAAGAATCAACTAAAGAGATCATAGACTCTTACCGGAAGAAACAAGGCCAATCTTGGCAGAATATCGCCATGTTTGTAGGAGCTGCGCTTTTAATTATCTTGGGAGCTGCTCTTATGATTACTTGGCTGACTGGCGCCCAGTTGGATATTGGCGGGATTTTTGCTTCTAAGACTCCCACCCCCACAATAACATTTACGCCCAGCCCGATTCCACCCACAGCCACGATCACATTAACACCAACAGAATCGCTTCCGACAGATACTCCTGTTCCTAGCCCAACAGCAACTCGTTCCGGAGCGGTGATCTATATTGCTGAAGAAAATGACACCTTCGCTTCTATTGCCGAGCGTTTTGACATGGATATCTTCACCCTGCTGGTTTATAACGCCGGGGAAGACCGATTAGACTTTGATATGTCCAATCCGATCCTGTTTGTAGGTAATGAGGTGTTAGTGCCAGCACCTGGTGCGACCGTGCCGACACCCACTGCTATCCCATCTGACGTACTACCCGGATTCCGGGTGGAATATATGGTACGACCCGGGGATTCAGTTGGATCGATCGCCTACCAGCTGAATAGCACTGTGGACGACATCCTGGAATACAACGAGCTGGAGGATTTAAACACCATTTATCCTGGTCAGATCCTGCTGGTACGTGTCAATTTGGTCACCCCCGAGCCCACAGAAGAGGGCGCTGGCGAAGGTCCAGTAAACACTCCTGGATCGATCTCAACCCTGACACCATCGCCGTAGTGAAAAATACTATTAATACAAAGCCGAACTTTCATAGGAAGTTCGGCTTTTCGTTTTAATACTGGATGGTGATTCCTGTTATTAGGATATCGGGCAATCAATCGCCTTACTTAGAGTTCTCCCCCTGTGTTCATTATGATGAGTAGCAAAAAGCCCCAGCGGGGCGCTGTTCTCAGCCCGGTCATTCATGGCCGGGAGGTGGGGATTTGATGTATGTTACCTGTGTATGGGAAATGGAGTATCTTCATCCCAGCAATGGAAAACAGGTTGCTCCTATTGTTTCCTCAAAGGAAACCGTATCTTTTTTAGTTAAGTGGTATACTCCTTATTGATAATGATAACCATTATCAATAAGGAAATGGCCCATGTCGGGAAATCTAACAACTGAACTTCTCTCAAACTGGAAAAACACGCTCCATCAGCATGGTTACAGGGTGACCCAACCACGCTTGCAGGTGATGGATATTGTTGCAGCTAGCCCAATACCACTCACCCCCCAGGATATTTTCCTTAAATCCCTGGATCTGGATTCTCCCCCGGGAATCGCCAGCGTTTATCGTACTCTGGAAATGCTGGATGTCTTGGGTCTGATCCAGAAAATCCACAAGCCTGACGGCTGCCATGGGATTTGGCCAGCAGTGGATGGCCATAAGCACCTGCTTCTGTGCAGAAATTGCGGCAAGATGCAGGTTGTTGAAGGTAATGAAGAGATCACAGAGTACATCAATAGGATAGAGAAAGAAACCGGTTATGAAGTGGATGAACATTGGCTGCAGTTATTTGGCATCTGTAATGAATGCGCGGAGTAGAAACTGAAGGATATTTGGATATGAAAGGAATTTGGAAAGGAGCTTCCCGTTTTAGCTTATTTCTAGTTGTTGTATTGATGATTTCCGCCTGCGGAAGATCTTTTGAAGGTAACCAAACTCCGTGGGAAGGCAAAACCCGTGTTGTAGTAACCACAACATTTATTTCTGATGTGGTGGAAAACATTGCAGGAGATAAAGTAGATATTTCTTCACTGCTGACAGTAGGGCAGAACCCTCATTCTTACCAACCCGCTCCTATGGATATGGTGGCAGTCACAGAAGCTGATTTGATCCTGGCTAACGGATTTGGATTGGAGGATTTCCTGGAAGACCTGCTGTCTGGTACGGATACAACCGCCGAAGTGATCGTGGTCTCTGAGGGTATCAAACCGTTATTAATGGAAGGACATATTGAAGGTGATGATGATCATAGTTTAGAAGATTCCATGGAGGCCGTGATGGGCCAGGACCCCCATGTCTGGTTTGATCCTAATAACGTTCTAATATGGGCTGAAAACATTACCAATGCCCTGTCAGAAGAAGACCCGGAGAATAGGGTCTTTTACCAGGATAATTTTGAAACCTATCAAGGACAGCTGTTGGAGCTGGATGTATGGATTCGTGAGCAGATCGAAAAAATTCCCGAAAACCAGCGGGAGCTTGTAACGGATCATTCTACCCTGGGTTATTTTGCACAGGAGTATAGCCTGGTCCAGATTGGGGCTGTTATCCCGGCTTTGACTACCGAAGCACAGACATCGGGTATGGAGCTGGCCGAGTTAATTGATGCGATTCGGGAACATCAGACCAAGGCGATTTTTATTGGAGTGGACTTTGACCCTAATCTAGCTCAGAGGGTGGCAGACGAAACAGGAGTGGAATTAGTTCCTCTTTATTTTGGATCTCTTTCTGATGGAGAACCGGCTGGGACCTACCTCTCTTTTATGCGTTATAACGTGAGCGCCATTGTGGAGGCGCTCCAATAGGCAGATACTATGAAAAATTTTATCAATTCTTTTCGCAAGCAATCCTTCTCGCGCCGTTATGCCCCTCACGAGTTGGATGCGCCGCTGTTAGCCATGCAGGATATCACGGTTCATTATGAAACCGGGTTGGTTCTTGATCGGATCAGTTTCGATCTGAAGCCGGGATCTGCTGTTGCTGTGGTGGGGCCAAATGGGGCTGGAAAGACTACTTTATTTAAGGTGATTGCCGGCATTCTTGATCCCGGAGAAGGGATCGTCCAGATATCTGGACATGAACCGGGTGGGCATACCTGCATTGCATACGTACCCCAGCGAAGCACGGTGGATTGGACCTTTCCGGCTACGGTGGCCGACGTGGTCATGATGGGCCGGATAAACAAGATGGGCCCATTTTTATGGCCTCAGAAAGATGACTGGGATGTGGTTTATCGCTCGCTTGATTTTGTGAATTTGTCAGATTATGCCAAACGCCAGATCAGCGAACTCTCCGGAGGTCAGCAGCAGCGAATGTTCATGGCAAGAGCTCTGGCCCAGGAAGCTGAACTGATGCTGCTGGATGAGCCTTTTAACGGACTCGATGTCCCGGCCCAGGAGAAGATTCTTGAGATCATGGCTACGCTTAAACAACAAAATGTGACCGTGATGATCTCGATGCATGACCTGCGCCTGGCGGCCGAACAATTTGATCGGGTAATGCTTTTGAATAAAAAATTATTGGGATTTGGCGTACCGGAAGAAGTTTTTACCAGAGACCTGCTTTTGAAAGCCTATCAGGGACACCTTCATTTTGTGGAAGGGGAATTCGATACCCTGGCCGTAGGAGACGACTGCTGTGATGGAGACCGATATGAATATCATTGATCTGTTATTAACCCCCCTTAATTATTCCTTTATGGTGCGAGGTTTAACTGCAGCAGTGCTGACCGGAATTGTCTGTGCTGTGATCGGTGTCTATGTTGTGGTCCGTGGCTTGGCCTTTTTTGGTGATGCCCTGGCACACTCGATCCTGCCAGGAGTAGCTGTTGGTTACCTGCTTACAGATGGTGCTCGAGAGCCTCTCTTCTGGTGGGGAACTGGCACAGCGGTAGTGGTCTCGTTGGTGATAGGTGCGGTCAGTAAAGGTGCCAGAATCAAGCAAGATACAGCGATCGGCATTATTTTCGCCGGCATGTTTGCCTTGGGTATAGCCATAATCTCCACTGTAAAAAGCTACACTGTGGATTTGACTCATTTTCTATTTGGAGATGTTCTGGGAGTGTCCGGGAACCAGCTGATTACTATTGCAATTTTCAGTGCCCTGATCCTGATCCTGGTGATCGCCTTTTACAAGGAGTTTCTGGTTATGACATTTGATCCCACCCTGGCAGCCACCCTTCGCATCCCCACCCAGTTTTTTGAATATCTGCAGCTTGTATTAATTGCCCTGACTGTTGCGGTTTCATTCCAGGCTGTGGGAGTGGGATTGATGGTTGCTATGTTGATCACTCCGGCCGCGGCGGCCTATCTACTCACTAAACGCCTGCCAATAATGATGATCCTGGCAGCGATCATAGCTTCCGCTTCTGGTGTAATCGGGCTTTATTTTTCCTATTATGTCAACGTGGCATCCGGGCCAGCAATTGTGCTGGTCGCAACGGGGTTCTTTGTGATCGCCTGGGGGTATTCTAAATTGCGTACCCGTAGGATGATCTTGGGTTCCAAACAAGAAATTAAGCCAGTTTAATTTTCAGTCTGGATTCAATAAACCAGAGGAGGCTAGCGAGTAGACCCAGGAATAGAACCAGGTAGATCACTACCAAACCCAGACTTGTCCCATTCACCCAGGTTCCATATAACAAACCCGCTATCGTACTGAACAAGGCTACCCAGCCCACATAGACCCAGGCTTTTAGCCGTCCGATAATTGAGGACGTGATCAGAATGCTTTGCAAGCTGAGTTCCGGATCTGAGATCAGGTAAGCTAATAGTGGCCCCCGGTGCATTCCCAAATCTAGGAACATCTGGGCGATTGGTACTTCAACCAGGGTCGGGAAGTACATAAAAACGCCAAAGATCACTCCTGCAAAATTACCCAGAACTGTATTTTCGCCAGCGATAGCCTGGATCCATTCTGGTTTGATCAGTTCACGGATCACACCAACAGCAAATACTCCTAAGATCAATAGAGGAAAGATCTGTTTTACAAAACGCCAGCTTTCCCACAAGAAATCCCTGGTTTCAATCCGGGTTAATTGAGTTGGGATCATCCAGGTTAAAACACCGATCACTATTAGAACCCCGAAGAACTTGCCAGTCAGGAGCAAAGTTACTCCTCCGGCATAGGAATTAATTCCCAGGCTTGCGAATATCAGAGTTAAACCCACCAATATTGTAGAAAGCCAGGTCCAACCAGTTATCCCGTCATGGATCTTTTCAATTCCTTTCCAGGCAGCTAGACCGATCAGAGCCAGCATGCTAATTAAGAAGAGCCCCTGAACTGTAACCCCTTCTTCTCCCCTGGAGGGATCAAAAGGCACAAGTTTAAATAGTTTTTCCTGGAGGGGATGGATTCCGGGGATTGAAAGGTCTATTTGGTAATAAACAGATTTGAGGATGTCGATCTGAAACGTGCCTACGATCAGTAAGGCAACCAGTACTAGCAGGAAAATGACAGCGGCTTTTCTCATTTTGGCTTGGCCGGCGAATAGTGCGTCCGTTCTCTTGTCATGTTCAGCATCAGCCTTCCGGAAGATCAAAGCCATGATGATGCCCACACCAATGCCGAATGAGATCGATAATAGCAGTCGGGCGATGGCCAGGTCGATACCGAGAACTGTCCCGGTATAGGTTAGTGCCAGGATATTGACGGCGGGCGCCACAAAAAGGAATGTGATGGCGGGTCCCAATCCGGCACCCTTCTTGTGGATACCTGCGAAGAGTGGGATTACTGTACAGGAGCAGATGGCAAGCAGAAAACCCGCTGCAGCAGCGGCAGGGTAGGAAATGTATTTGGGTGTATTTCTGCCCAGGTAGCGGGTCACTGTTTCTTTTGGGATCAGAGTGGTCATCGCGCCTGCAATCACAAAAGCAGGCAGCAAACAGAGCAGAACATGAGCGGCCAGATAGGATGTCAGGTTGCTCAGACCACTGAAGAACAGGTCGTAAACTATTGTTAGGATTGATTCCATAATGTGCGATTTCCTTGTAATATATTCAGGAATTTGAATATATTAGTAAAAAACCCTGCCGTAGCGGGGAAAATTTATAAATGAATTTGTTTATTCTAATGTGGTGGTCAGAAAAGAGATCAATTCATTTTGGGAGGGAATCCTGCCGCTGGAGACGACTTTATCATTGATTACCAGGCCGGGAGTACTGAGTACATCATAGTCCATGATCTTCTGGAAATCGGTGACTTTTTCGAATTCGGCCTCGACGGCTAGATCCTGGGCGGCTTTTTTAATCTCCTGCTCCAATTTATTGCAGTTAGAGCATCCTGTGCCGAGAATTTTTATTTTTAACATGATGACTCCTACTTATTTGATGGTACAGGTTCAGGAATACAGTGGGGACAATCACACTTAACGTGTTTTTTTGTTTCGGTGATTTTAGGGATGGAGTTCTCTGGGAGGTTGAGGATATCCGCGGCAGATTCCAGGATCTCAAATAGATCACGATTGGCTGCGCGATAGTAAATATACTTTCCGTCGCGCCGTGTGTCCAGGATGCCAGCGTCTCGCATCACCATCAAGTGCTGAGAGATGAAGGCCTGTCGTTTGTTAAGAACTGTTTCCAGATGACAAACGCAGGCTTCTCCATAACCAATGATATATAAGATTTGGATGCGGAAAGGCGATCCAAGGATTTTGAAGTATTCAGCGATACGGGATTCCCCGCCATTTTTATTCATATTCATAATAATGAATATGTTACTTCTGGCGAGACAGATTGTCAACCCCCTGACCTAATCACTGAACTGATCTGTGTAAACTGGAAGAAGCAGATTATCCGGTTTCAAAAACCCATTCTCCCTTTCTCATTAAGGGATGTGCTTCGCCGTTTTGATCATATCCGTCTACATCTATCTCAGCGGATCCAATCATAAAATCATAATGGACCGTGCTGTGATTGCCTCCAGCCGCCACAAATTCTTCTGTACTCATATCATCAGCCCCGCTTAAACATTCCCGGATGCCCCTTCCGAGGGCGATATGAATGGATGCGTTCTCGTCCAGCAGGGTGTTGTGGAAGATCACTCCAGCCCGGGAAATTGGAGAACTGTGCGGAACCAGGGCGAGTTCTCCCAGTCGGCAGGAGCCTTCGTCGATTTCAATGGTCTTTTTAACGAACTCCTCTCCGGTCTTGGCTTTGACTTTGGTGACCTTACCTTCCTTAAATTCCAGATAGAGTCCCTCCACGAATCCGTCACCCATGGTGAATGGTTTAGTAGAGGAAACATAACCATCAACTCCCTTCCGGTCCGGTAAGGTGAAAACCTCTTCGGAGGGCATGTTAACGGCGTTATCCCGTCCCTCTTTGTCCTTAAATACAGCGGTTTTCCAGCGATGGCCTTCTGGGAGCCGAATCTTCAAATCAGTTCCTGGGCTTTTTAGTTGGATGTATTGAAAACTGTTATTCGTCAGGCTGTCAGCGCGATCGATCAGGGAAGAAAAATGCTCCTCCCAATATTTAATGGGATCATCCTTATCCAGCCGATAGAATTTGATCATGTATTCTGAAATCTTTTCTACCGCATCTTCCGGAGAAAGATCTGGAAAGACGGCTTGAGCCCAGGGGGTAGTGGGATACAGGATGATGATCCAGGGTGTTGGATTCAAAACCATGTATTCATTTGCTTCCCTGAAGGTTTCAGAACGGCTTTTCTGCATCTCGGAAAGCAAGGAGCTGTCAATATCCTTAAACATATAGGGGTCGGATCCCCCGATATAGATCCTGGCATCTTTCCTTTTGGCAGCCTCTACAATTTCACCGACAGACCAGGTAGGCATTTCCTGGAAGGATTCTCTAGGGGCATTCTTATATCGGACTAAATCGAGTTCTGGATCTCCCCAAAATACCTCAACCAGAGGTGCCCCCAACTGATAAGCCTTGGCAGTGAGCTTCCTCACCAGAGGAGCGGCTTCCAGCGGGGTATAGAATCTGGCAGACCTGCCTGGTAAAGCCCCTATCCTGATCCGCTGACCAGTTTTATAGTTCAATCCGACTTTCATGATCAGTTCGGCATAACTATCTAGATACTTTTCGAACATCTTGGCCATCTTAATTCTCCTCTGGAAATACTATTGACTATTCAGACTTTATTCTTTTAATGACTACCGGGCACTAAAACCCCCGATCTTCTTTAAGGCCCAGGCAGCGGCTCCCCGTATCAGGGGCTCATCGTCCTTTTGGGCTGTTTCCAGGGTGGGGATAGCATCCTTTTCCCCGCGGTTACCGAGTGCAATTGCGACATTCCGCAAATATCCCCGGCGTTTGCTCCTTTTGATAGGGCTTCCCTTAAAACGGGCGCTGAAACCCTCCTGGCTGAGTTCCATTTCATCAATGAGGTCAATGTCTGTCAGCTCTATGCGCGGCTGCAGCGCCGCTAGTATGGAATGCGATTGCTCCCCGGGTTTATTCCAGGGGCAGACTATTTGGCAGATATCGCATCCAAAGATCCAATCACCCATCCTGGGTCGCAGTTCCCCTTGGATTTCCGCCCGGTGTTCGATAGTAAGGTACGAGATACAGCGATTGGCATCCAGGGTATATGGTTCTTTGAGGGCGCCAGTTGGACAAGTGTCCAGGCATCGTGTGCAGGTGCCGCAGAAGGTTTCAGTGATCGGTGGATCAGTGATCAGTTCCAGACCAAGCAGGATCTCAGAGAGGAAGAAATATGACCCATGATCGCGGTTGATCAGGGTGGTATTTTTACCGATCCAACCCAAACCGGCCCGCATGGCTAGCTCCTTTTCAAGAACAGGACCAGTATCGACATACCAGCGGTTAGGTACGGTTTCTCCGATCAATTCCTCGATGGTTTCCATCAATTTCTTCAAGCGCTTCTCGAGCACTTCGTGATAATCCTGATTTAAGGCATAGGAGGCGATGTTGCCGCCCTTGACGTTGCCTCTCGGCGCTGGATATGGGCAGGCGAGGACCAGGATCGATTGGCACTCCGGCAAGATCTTTCTCGGATCTGAACGCCGCTCAAGGGAGCGTTCATTCCCGATCCAATCCATGGATGCGTTAAATCCTGAATCCAACCAGTCCTGGAAGAAATCCAGGTGATCAGGTGGGTCGGCTGTGGTTACACCCACCAAGGGAAATCCTAGCTCGATAGCTTTGATTTTGATCTTCTGAGTCAGTGCACTTTTATCCATTTTCAGGGAACCCATCCCGGCTGGAAACCGTTAATGATCAGGCGTAGGGGCTCGCCGCCGGTGGTGTCGATCAACCAGATCTCAGGGGGGTCAGAAAGAGCTGCCTGGTTGTAGCGCACATAGGCTAACAACTTCCCGTCCGGGTGCCAGGCGAAGGAAGTGTGTTGATAATCTATAACTTCTGATAGTTGAGTGTTTTCACCATTAATTATATTCAAAACCCAGAGCTCCCGTCCCGGAGTCCACAGGGCGGGATCGAGGGATTTGTGACTGTAAGCTAAGGTCAAACCCGAAGGAGCGAAGCTGGGGTTGAGGTCCTCAGGGTAGCTGCCGCGTGAAAGATCCAGGGTGGTGTTTTCCTTTAAGTCATAGAGTTGAAGATGGCGAGGTGCCAGGGTGTCGCTCAGGAACAGGATTTCAGAGCAGACGAAATAACGCCCATCAGGAGACCAGCTGCCATCCCCACCGGTTTCGTTGGGGAGTAATTGAGTCTCACCGGTAACGGGATTCCAAAACTGGTAGCCTTTCCCGGTTTGGTTGTAATAGGCAAGCCACCCTGAAGGGGACCAGAGTGGTTTTTCAAGGTACTGATTTTTTTCTCCCAGATCAATTTGGGTCATGACTTCGATGTCCAAAACCTTGACTGTGGGACGCTTTCCAGGTTCTATGGGAATGTATTCATAGGCCAACAAATACCCGTCAGGAGATATCCTGGGAGTGGTGCATAGCCCATCAGAGCAGGATGTAATTTGTCCAGAAGCCCCGGTTAATCGATCAAGGACCATGATCCTGCCCGTGCCGTCCTCACTGGTGGAGCTGTAATAGATCTGTTCACCGTTAGCCGAAATGGAATAATCCAGGACCCCGTTGAGTTCTTCTGTCAACGTCTGACTCTCCCCGCTAACAGGATTGACCAGATAGAGATTACTTGTATTATCTGCTGGCCACAGATATGTCAGCAGAATTGGGCTGACAGTCATTTCAATACTGAATTTACCCAGAAGGGGCAGCCTGATCCGTGACCGGGACCAACTCTTTAGCTGGAGGGTGATGATCTCTCCTGCTGGCCAGGATTTATTGGGTGTGAATGTGAGCTGATTGTTATCTTCGCTCCAGTTATATTCGCCTGGTTGAGATGGCTCCAAGTCTAACCGGCTTTCTACGCTATCACCATACATGGCTCTGGTGAACCGTATCACCAGAGGTTGCCGGCCGTGCAGTTCTCCTTCTGATGGCTCAATTCCTTCAATCCGGGGCGCAAGCTGCCAGCCGATCAATACCAATATCAGCAGAACAACAAAGCCCAGGACCAGCCCGATTTTCCATCTCATGGCCCAATTATAATCGACATCATTCAGCAGTTGTTTTTCTCTAACTGGGTTCGGAAAGGTTGATTTTACAGCTTTGAGAGGAAAGATTATCGGGGATTGGTTCATGTTAGAATGATAGCTATGAAACGCTGGCAATTCTGGGTTGGACTGGCTTTAAGCGCTGTCTTCCTCTACTTCGCGCTGCGCGGTCTGGAGATCAACGAGATTTGGGAGCCGTTAAAATCCGCTCAGTATTGGTGGCTTTTACCCGGAGTAGCCGTATATTTTATCGGTGTCTGGGTCAGAGCCTGGCGTTGGCACTATCTGCTCCGTCCCCTTAAACCTGTTCCTACAAAGAAGATGTTCCCTATTGTTGCCATTGGATATATGGGCAATAATATCTACCCCGCCCGGGCAGGTGAAGTCCTGAGAGCAGTGGTTCTGAAACGCAAAGAAGAGATTCCAATTTCAGCATCCCTGGCAACCGTGATCGTAGAGCGTATTTTTGACGGCGTGGTCATGCTGGGTTTTGTATTCCTTAACCTGTCCGAACTGGCCACTTTAACCGGAACATCCGGTTTTATTGGCAATATCAAGACACTGGCTTTATGGGGGTCAGCCGCATTTTTAGGGGCATTGGCGGTATTCATGCTGGCAGCCATGTTCCCCGTCCAGGCTGAAAAAGTGATTGCCAAGTTGATTGAGATCTTCCTACCGGAACGATTCCGAGAAAAAGTACAGGAGATTGTCTTAAAATTCTTACACGGCCTGGAATCGTTGCGCTCACCTCGAGATGCTGTGATGGTTCTGCTGACTTCGGTGGTGATCTGGCTCCTGGAAACCGGAAAATATTGGTTTGTTATGCAAGCTTTTGATTTCCAGGTCAGCTTTTTTGCTTTGATGTTAATGAACGGTATTGTCAACCTGGCTACTACCATTCCCTCCGCCCCAGGTTATGTGGGCACCTTTGATGCCCCAGGTATTGCAGTCCTCTCGGCATATGGTGTAGATCAAGGAATGGCAGCTGGCTATACTTTAGTTTTACATGCTGCTTTGTGGTTCCCGATCACTTTGCTGGGCGCATATTATATGGTGAGGGAAGGCATCCGTTGGAAGGGGGGTGAAGTGGTTGACCAGCAGGTTGCAAGCGAAGAAGTAGCTGATTAATTTAGGCATTATAATAACAGCAAGACATTCTTTGTATCAAAAAGGGTCTTTTCGAAGGAGCACAATTTATGAATCAGGCTAAAAAATCACCCTATCGCGTATTGATCGCTGACGATGTCCTGGAAACTCGCCGGAATACCCGGCTAATGCTGGCTGATAATCCTATGGTGGATATTGTTGCTATAGCCCATAACGGTCGTGAGGCGGTTGAGCTGGCTAAAAAACACCAGCCGGATATTGCCTTGTTAGACATCAATATGCCAGAGATGAACGGCTTTGAAGCTTTTCAAGAAATGTACAAGATCTTCCCTACTATGGCCTGTGTGATCATCTCGGCCGAGGATGACAATCAATCCTTCCGGACAGCCATGAACGTAGGAGCAAGGGAGTACCTTGTAAAACCATTTACGGTATATCAATTGAACAATGCAGTAAAACGCGTGGGAGATATTGTGAAAGCCGAACGGGACAAAGCGGAGGTAGCTGGCCGACTTAAAGAGCAGCGGGCTTCATTTCTGCTACAGTTGGCAGCAGAATATTCTAAAACCAGGCGGACGGATGATGAGGCGGTAGAGGTCTTTGAACAGTTGGCGGCAAATCCCAAGTGTGAAGTGCGTTGGCTGCGGACCCTAGCCATGTTGTATATCATTCGCCAAGATTGGATGAGACTTCAGGTGCTGGCAGGACGACTGGCTCGTCAGTTTGGTTAATCTTCAATTTCAAAGGAAATCTTAATGAAAACTGCAGTTGTTGGCGCTGGATATGCTGGATTATCGGCAGCCTACGATTTAGCGCGCGCCGGACATGACGTGGTAATCTATGAAGCCTCGGACCGGACAGGTGGCCTGGCTGTGGGGTTTAAGGAGCCCAATTGGGACTGGTCAGTAGAAGGTTATTACCATCATTGGTTCGCTTCCGATGGACACATGCTGGGCTTGATTGACGAACTGGGTTTCTCTGAGAAGGTCCGTTTCCCAAGGCCATATACAGTAATGATGCATAAAGGGAAATGGTATCCCTTCGATTCTATCCTGCAGGCTTTAATGTACCCGGGATTGGGTTGGGGAATCAATAAAGTCCGATTTGGTTTGGTTGGCCTTTACCTGCGATTGACCAATAACTGGCAGGCGATGGAAAAAACTACCGTCGATGCTTGGATGCGAAAATGGGCGGGCAAGAAGGTTTATGAAACTATGTGGGAACCGATGATGAAGGGAAAATTCGGTCAGCATTATAAAGATGTCAATATGGCCTGGATGTGGGCCAGGATGCACGCTCGCACTTCGCGGTTGGGCACATATGTAGGAGGCTTTCAAGCTTTTACGGATGACATGGTTGGTGTTCTGGAAGAACTTGGTGTTGAGATTCGCCTCAAAACCCCGGTGAAAGAGATCACGAACAGTCTAGAGATTACCTCCGACTCCGGTAAGGAAAAATATGAGCGTGTTCTGGTAACCACATCTCCTGGTCTGTTGTCCAGGATGGTACCAGCCCTTCCGGACAGCTACCAATCCGGGTTGAAGGATCTCAAGAGCATGGGAGCGATCGTGCTTACTTTGTCGATCACCAATCAACTTTCTACTCAGGGTTACTATTGGTACAACATCCCCAAAGTACAGGGATATCCTTTCCTGGCTGTGGTGGAGCATACTAATTATCTCTCCCCTGAATATTTCGGTGGAGACCACATCATTTACTGCGGTGATTATAGAGATGCAGATCATCCCTATTTTGAGATGAGTAAAGAACAGATTGTGGAAGAGTTCTTGCCGTCGTTAAAAAGGATCAATCCTGATTTTGATCCAAGCTGGGTTAAAAAATCCTGGCTTTACCGAACTAAATACGCCCAACCAGTACCGGAGTTGAACCATTCCACCCGAATCCCACCCATCCAAACGCCTATTCAGGGACTATATTTTGCCAGTATGAGTCAGGTTTACCCCTGGGACCGGGGAACCAATTTCGCCGTTGAGATAGGCCGCCGGGCTGCGGGGATGATGGTGTAAGGGTAAACGAACCAATCGATTCACAGATTAGGATCCAGATTCCTCAGAGAGAACTGGATCCTTTTGATTTAATCACTGTCTGTCTCCTCGCTGGCCTTCAATACTGGGGCCGGAAACTGCCCCTGACGAATCAGAATATTTACATTCACAATACATCCTCGAATGTAATTCTGACATTGAGCGGAGCGAAATGGAAGAATCCATATTGGCAATCAAAGCAAACTAGATATCGAGAGCCAGGGCGAAGGAGAAGTAAAAGTAAAACAATGGTTTGATGGTTCCATCCCTTTTACTTTGCTCAATGTCAGGATGACAATCAATTGTGTATCTGAACATTGAAAACTAGACGCTGACCCCTGAATACTGATTATTCCTCCCTCAAATACTTTCCGACAACCCATTTACACCTTACTACTTACCACTTACTGTTTACTGCCCGATGGACTCAGTGTGAAACCTCCCCCTATTCTTATGAGCTTCGCCACTAAAAAAGGTTCCGTGAATTGAGTATATTAGGGTAACTATTGGTACAGATTCCATTTTTAGGGGGTAAACCGGGATTATTCTTAGCTGGTGAAGCGGTTTTTATGGATAGTGAATTATTGGCCCGTTTTGCATTAATCGAGGACTTTTCAGAGGATCAACTCGAGGTCTTAAAGCCGATCATCGAGGATGTCAGGTTTGATATCGACCAAGTTGTCTTTAATCAGGGTGATCCGGCGGATTATCTGTATTTTGTGCTAGGCGGCAAAGTGTCAATTCGCTTTAAACCCGAAGATGGCCCGGAATTAACGGTCTCAGAGGTGGATCAGGGTGATGTATTTGGATGGTCTTCTGCCCTAGGTTCACACAGATATACTTCTTCAGCAATTTGTTCAGAGTGTGGGTTGTTTATCCGTTTAGAAGGAGAGGATTTAAAAAACCTTTGTCAGGAACATCCTGAAACGGGTATACTAATATTGAATCGCCTGGCGGGAGTGATAGCCAAGAGATTACGGGGTACTCACGAGCAAGTTTTGGCGCTGCTCCGTCGGGGATTGAATGATAAATAACCCGGAGGGTTGTTAAGATGAAAGAAGTTGAGAAAAATTTACGAACAGAACAAATGCAGAACTTGATCAAAAGTCTCAGCGCTTATATTGAACAGTATCACGGCGGTTCAGCAGAATTGGTTTCTTTTAAAGATGATGTTGTAAAAGTAAGGCTGGGCGGCGCCTGCCTTGGCTGCCCATTATCAACAGCTACATTAAACGGGTGGGTCCAGGGCACTATTCACCAATTTTTCCCGGGAGTATCGGTGGAAGCCGCTGATTAGCTGAGACAAGACCTGTTCCAAAAGGAGAAAATAGATATGGATTATTTCTACCAAACCATTGAGATCATAGGCTTATTTGTTCAAATCTTAGGTCTGGTTTTATTTGGTGTCACTGTGGGTTGGTTTACTCTACATGTCACCAATCAGCCAGAAAAGAGCTGGCAGTTGCAAAGTATTGTATACAGTGTTTTCCTGGTATTCATTGGGTTAATGGTCAGATACCTCAACCCGGGCGCATTGGGCGCATTATTGGTGGGATTATCCGGGGCCATGATCTATTGGGGGCTGATTAAAAACCGAGTGAAAACACCGAAAAAGAAATAGAAAATTATCAGACACTGTGATTGGGTTTCTTGCCAGCCAAAAACGAGCTTGTAAATCCTACCCTAACAGCGCCACATGGAAACCTAGCCCCCTTTTAGGGGGCTGTTTGTTTGTAAATTTATTCGATCAAAGCAATACACTGGAGCAAAGAATGGAAATTAAAGTTGACAGAGAGTTCATTCAAAAAGTATTGATCCAACTGGTTCAGACGGATTCCAGAAATCCCTCAATGGTGGCTGACGCCCCTGGGGAGGAAAATATTGGATCGATTTTTGCTGATTTGATAAAGGAAATGGGATTAAAGGTTACAACATTCACCCTTGCTCCAGGCAGAGTGAATGTTGTGGGTGTGCTGCCAGGAACAGGTAATGGGCGATCGCTGATCCTGAATGGACACTTGGACACAGTTGGTGTGGATGAGATGAAAGATCCTTTCTCGGGGAAGGTAAAGGAAGGACGCCTGTACGGTCGGGGGAGCCAAGATATGAAAGGAAGTTTGGCTGCTATGCTAGGATCTATCAAGTCTCTGGTAGATGGTGGCGTAACCCTGGGTGGTGATTTGATCATCACAGCTGTGGCGGATGAAGAAAACCAGAGCCTGGGAACCATAGAATTGGTCAAATCTCTCAAGGCAGATGCGGCGATCGTTACTGAGCCGACCGATCTTCAGGTAGTGTCTGCCCATCGGGGCTGGATTTGGTATGAGGTCGAGGTAGAGGGAAAAGCAGCCCACGGCAGCCGATTCCAGGACGGCAAAGATGCTATTCTCTTGATGGGGAGATTTCTGGTTGAACTGGAAAAGCTCAGTTCAGAGTTAGTTCTAAGATCGGGGCATCCTCTGACCGGTCCCCCCTCTATTCATACATCCTTGATTAAGGGCGGGTCAGATATGTGCACCTACCCTTCCCGTTGTACTGTCAGTATCGAACGCCGAACGGTTAGCGGAGAATCTGAAAACCAAGTTACTCAGGAGATTCAGGAGATTGTCAACCATCTCAATGAAGAGGACCTGTCATTTATTGCTAAGTTAAATTTGATTGCGGAGCGTTCTCCCCTTGATACTGATTCTAATTCCGGGATCATGAGAGCCTTGAAAGAGGCTTATCAAAACCAACAGGGCAAACCTGCCCAAGTCACTGGCGCTGCTTATTGGACGGACGCCGCTCTCCTGGCAGAAGCTGGCATGGATTCTGTTTTAATCGGTCCGTCTGGAGAGGGTTTGCACTCCGCCGAGGAATGGGTTGAGCTGGAGTCTGTTTATGATCTGGCTGAGATTCTGGCGGCAACGGCAATTTTGTATTGTAAATAATAAAGGGACGTAGTCCTTTGGAAGGACTACGTCCCTAATAAATTTGAAGGTCAAGGACCCCGCATCCTCACGGTGATTACAATCCCAGTGTTTTATCCATCATGGCGGCAACTGCCATGTAAACAGGGGAATCATCTCCCAGTTCAATCAGTGGCTTCCCGGTGACATCATATTCCATCACATTCTGGTCCATCGGCACAGGTCCCAGGAATGGGACATCGATTTTATCGATCCGTTCCTGGAGAGGTGCAGGGATCTCCCCCGGTACGCGATTGAGAATGAAGTAGGAGTTTTTTACATTAATCTTAAGGTCATCTTTTAACTCCACAATGTTGTCAGCAGCAGAAAGGCCGCGCTGCGTGGGACCACTGACAATGAATAGATGATCCACATCCTGGGTGGTTCTTCGGCTGAGATGCTCCATGCCGGCTTCGTTGTCCATCACAATGTAGGGATAATTATGGCTCAGTTTGTCCAGGATATCCCGCAGATTGTGGTTCACTGCACAGTAGCAACCGGGGCCTTCCGACCGGCCCATGGCGATCAGATCAAATTTCTCACTCTCGATCAAGGCGCTGTGGATTTCATAATCCAAATAATCGTGTTTAGACATGCCCCCGGCAATGCTGCCCCGGGCAGCCCCCGTGACATTCTGGGCACTCTGGACCTGTTTTAACATATCCTCGCGGATGCCGCCAACTGTGCTGTCCAGATCCACACCCAGGACCATGTTCAGGTTAGCACTGGGGTCAGCATCGATAGCCAAAATGGGTTGTTTTCCTTTATTGATCAAGTATTTTATGATCATGGCTGAAACGGTGGTTTTTCCTGTTCCGCCTTTTCCTGCCAGGGCAATGGTAGTGGTCATAATTGGTCTACTCCTCTAAATATTTCTCGGGATATGGTTCCAATAAAGTAGCAGCAATCCCTTCTGATGCCTTGAATATTGCAGGTACGTGGTCATAAACTGGTTTTCCCAGCCGATCCGCATCCAGTACACCCAGGTCCATAGGTAGGGTGCCCAGCAGTGGAATACCCGGGGAATTCTTTTCTAAGAAATCTCTTTCTTCTTCAGTGCGGACTTTGTTGCCCACCAACCAGAGACGGTTTAATCCGATATCCTTGGACAGGTCCTTGATCTGAGCCGCTGTTCCCAGACTGCGCTGCGTGGGTTCGACGACAATGACCATAGCATCAACAAAATCTACAGTGGCCCGTCCCAGATGTTCTACGCCTGCGTACATGTCGAGGATCAATATATCATCTTCCCGGAACATCAAATGTGTGAAGAGGGTTTTTAACATGGCGCTCTCTGGACAAATACAACCAGAACCGCCCAGGTCAACACTTCCCATTTCTAACAAGCGGACACCTCGATGAGTTACGCTGAAACGTTCAGGGATATCGTCTACGCGGGGATTGAGTGTAAAAAATCCACCCACTGTCCCAGGTTTGGCGCCAGTGCGGTCTTCTATCAGCTGGTCCATTTCAGCAATCGGGCTTAATTTTGCCTGTAAATCTTCCGGAAGGCCTAATGCGCCAGCCAAACAGGGTGAGGGATCGGCGTCCACAGCCAGGACATCTCTGCCCTGGTCCGCATAATATTGGGCTAATAAAGCTGACAGGGTTGTTTTTCCAACTCCCCCTTTTCCACTGATTGCTAATTTCATGTCCTTCTCCTTGCTTTATCTGTGATATACGGCAAAATATTATTCTGCGATCAATTTTCCAACTAGCATACTTCCCAGGATTGCGCAGCCGTCGGTGGGTAAGTGGTAATCCGCGATATCCTCAAAAAGGATCTTGTAGGAAGGAGGAAATTCATCGTCTCCTTTCCAATACACGATCAGGATTGCGATCTGGGGGAGGATCTGGTAGCGGAATGCCCCATCTCCAAAATCGACTTTGATTCCACACAGAGCATCATTCCTGGTTTCAAACTTATCATAATCCGTCTGGAAATATTGAGTCAGTTTCTGAGCAGTATATCCCTGAAATGCGGAATTATAAAATTGCCCGTCTGCCAATTCTGAAAAAGAGATCCAGTTTCCTGTAGGAGGAGATCCTTTGGAGGAATGGAAGTAGTACATGATCATGGCTTGATGAATGGGGGGAAGGGGGTGTTGGGATTCAGTGTCCCTGGCTAGAAAATCCCGGCTGAATAACTGAACAGGTTTTCCCCAAAAGAGAAAATTAAAAAAACTCTCCCCATCCTCTGATCGCAGAGTGGTCCCCGTTAATTCAGCCAGTTGGTTCACATCCCTTTGAAAGAGATCTTCCCGGAGTTCATCGCTCCGGCGCTCTAAAGGCTCCTGGTCTTTGTTCATGACAAAATCGCTCATGATATGTTGTCCTCTTGGAGATGTTTCTGAATGGCTCGTTTTAACTCACCTGGTTTAAAGCCAAAAGGTCCTAATCCTCCGGCATAGACTACAAGCCCGTTTTTGTCGATCAGAAATAAACGGGTTGGCCAGGCAGCATAATTTTTGTTCACCTGGTCATTCATTTCGTCCACATATGTCTTAACCCCATACTGGAGGGATTCTGCGCAATCTCCTGCGGCATTGCGTCGTTCCTCAATGGTTGTGGGGTCGTAGATCTCCCAAGAAACCTTTGAGCCAGAGAGCCGCAGTAAAATGTTCATAAATCCTTTACCGAACCACCAGCCATCTATTGGATGGGCTTCCCGGATGTAAACTTTTATAAATTGGATTTGCTCCTGAAAGGACTGGTAGATTTCATTGAGACTCACGGTCCCGTTAACATAGGGTGGTCAGGTAAAACTCCCAAAAATCAGGACAACAGGTTTTGCTCCTTGAAAGCTGCTTAATAGAATGGGATTTTCACCATTGATATCTCTCAGCTCAAAATCAGGGGCTGGATCGCCAATCTTGGGTGCGTCGGCATCGTATTTCTTTTGCCAGGAAGTTGCTTCCTGACGGTTTTTTATCGTAGCCATAATCACTTCGCCTGATAATTATTATCTCTAGTAAAAATGTATCATACCACGACCGATAAGAGGGCACTTTTCCACCTGGTAGTTATCATATATTTCTAATATTAAACCGATTGATGATGTCTTCCAAAACTGGCTCTTGACCTGATAATTGGCTAATGTTACACTAACGACCGGTCAAATTTAATTACCGAGGAAATTATGAACAAGCTCAATGTAAAAATCTTTTCTTCCTGCGGATACGCAGAATTATCTGGGAGGTTTCCCATTGCTTGAGCTTGTCTAACGAAATATGACATTACTTAAGCTCCGGGATCCTATATCCCCGGGGCTTTTTTTCTTAATAGGATCAGGTCTCGGGTAACTCCCGCGGCCTGTTTTTTATACAGGCAACAAGTCATCAATAAGCACAAGGAATTAAAATGTTGTTCAGTAATTCAATGAAGAGAGTAAATTCGATCTACCGAGAATACCCCAAGCAGTTCTGGGTTATTGTTGGTTCAAATTTTATCGACCATGTCGGCGCCGCCTTGATCTTTCCTTTCTTCGCGCTGTACATCACCATGAAGTTCCAGGTGGGCATGACAGAAGTGGGATTGTTGTTTGCTCTCTTCTCTGTTACGGATATGATCGGGAATATGATCGGCGGGGCGTTAACTGATTTCCTCGGCCGAAAGACCATGATCATAATGGGCTTGATCATCAGCGCACTAACAAGCCTGGGAATGGGTTTTGTTAACCAGCTGGAATGGTTTTATGTCATGGGAGCGGTATCTGGATTATTTGCGACTGCAGCGGGTCCAGCCCATGAGGCGATGTTGATCGATATCCTTCCGGAAAAGAAAAGATCTGAAGGATTTGGCGTGATGCGAGTAGCAATGAACCTTTCGGTTGCGATTGGTCCTGCAATAGGCGGATTCCTCGCGTCAAGGTCATACCTGATCCTGTTTATTGCGGATACGGTCACCAGCTTGATCACAGCCTTGATCGTTTATCTAGTGGTTGAGGAAAGCATGCCTGAAGAAAAGGAATCAAAAGTCAAAAAGGGCTTCAAAGATACCTTTATCGGGTATGGTGATGTATTAAAGGACAGGAAATTCATGTTGTTCGTGGTGATTTCGACGATTGCTACATTAGTTTACTCCCAGATGTACAGTACTCTGTCGGTTTTCTTAAGAGATGTGCACGGTGTTCCTGAGTCAGGCTATGGCTGGCTGATGACACTGAGTGCGGGGATGGTGGTCTTGTTCCAATTCATGATCACCCGCAGGATCTCAAAACAACCACCGATGTTAATTTTGGCCCTGGGATCACTGCTGTATGTGATCGGCTTTGGCATGTATGGTTTTGTGGATGTTTACTTGATGTTCATGTTGGCCATGGTGATCATTACCATCGGAGAAATGGTCACAATTCCAGTTGCCCAAGCTTATGTTGGCAATGCGGCGCCGGAAGATATGCGGGGGCGTTACTCTGGAGTGATGAGTTTTTCCTGGATGATCCCCTGGATGATCGGACCGCTGCTGGCCGGATTGATCATGGATAACGGAGATCCAAACTGGGTCTGGTATGGAAGCGCCATTCTGGGAATGATTGCCACTTCGGGATTCCTGTGGCTCCGCAAGAGCCATGATCGGGATTGGACGCCTTTGATAGAGGATTCGGAATTGGAAACGGGTTAGAATAAGGAAAGAAATGATGAAAAAGAAATTACCAATAAACTACACTTCTCGCCAGGCGGTGATGAATGACGTGCCTGAGATCCACCGCCTGGAGGAAAAGAAATCACTTCATTATAGCGGTGTGCCGGGGTTTTCTCTGGAACGGTTGAGAAATGAGTATGAGACTCCAGGATTTGACATTAATAAGAGTGTTCATCTGGTGGAGAATCAACAGGATAAACTTGTAGGTCTCGTGGAAGTCTGGGAACACTCCGATCCCCCGGTACATCCTTACGTGTGGATCGCCGTGGACCCCGATCTAGAGAATCAGGGTATTGAAGACTACTTGATGGGTTGGGCAGGAGAACGGGCTTTACAAGTTATTGACCGGGTTGATCCGGACCTTCGCGTGGCGATCCGGGCTCATACAAACCAGGCAATTGAATCCGTAGCGAAAACGCTAAAATCTGCGGGGTTAGTGCAGATCAGGCACACCTTCCGGATGCGAATTGAAATGGAGGGTGAGCCTGACGCCCCTGTTTGGCCTGAGGGTATATCCATGCGCCCTTACAATCCCGATCAGGATGCCAGGGCTATCTATGAAGCGGATGAAGAAGTCTTCCAGGATCATTTTGGATTTATCAAAGAAGATCCAGATGAGGGCTTTAAAAAGTTTATGCACCATATGACGGGCGACGATTCATACGATCCGTCGTTATGGTACCTGGCAGTAGATGATAATGATGAAATCGTAGCTATCTGCCTTTGCCGCCGGTAAGGAGCGGAGGAAAAAGAGACGGGTTTTGTCTCCAGTCTGGGTGTAAAACGTCCCTGGAGGCGTCAGGGCATCGCCCAGGCCCTTTTACTGGAGGCTTTTGGCGAGTATTACAAACGCGGCAAGAAAAAAGTGGATCTTGGCGTTGATGCCGAATCGCTTACTGGAGCGACCGATCTGTACAAAAAAGTGGGTATGTTTGTCCTGCGCCAGTATGACATGTATGAAAAAGTACTGCGTCCGGGTAAGGATGTAAGTGTTAATGCCCTGGAACCGTCAGAAGAGTCTATGTAAACAAAGGAGATCAATGATCCAAACAATCATATTTGACCTGGGCGGGGTGTTGGTTCGCACAGAAGACCGGATACCCCGCCAGCTTCTGGCTGAAAAATTCGGTATGACATACGAAGAGATGGATAGCTTGGTTTATGGCTCTCCGACTTCAAAAGAGGCTGGAGAAGGCAAGATCAGCGCGGAACAGCACAAGGAAACCGTGTTGAAGACCCTGGGTTTGCCGTTGGATTCGTTTAAATCCTTTGGTGATGAGTTCTGGGGAGGCGACCGGTTGGATAAAAAACTGGTTGAGTTCATCGAGGGCTTGCGGGGGGAATATACCACAGCTCTGCTGAGTAATGCCTGGGACGATCTGAGGCCTTTGCTGGTGAATTTGTGGAAGATCGATGGTATCTTCGATCATATCTTCATCTCAGCCGAGGTGAAGCTGGCCAAGCCCGATCCAAGAATCTATCAGCATGTGATCAATGAACTCCAGCAAGATCCTTCAGAAATGATCTTCGTGGATGATTTTATTGAAAACGTCAAAGCTGCCAAGGCAGAAGGGCTGCATGCGATCCATTTCCGCTACAGGGATCAGGCCTTGAATGAGCTGGCAGAGTACCTTGATAGTGATCTTTAATTGATCAAGGTTATCATTTATGACAAATAAACTTATTTTTTTAATGTCCTATTTATCTAGAAATCCCCCCTGGGATACAGGAATCACTCCCCCTGAGGTTATTGAGTTCCTGGAAGAAAAACCCCCGGGAAGGGCGCTGGATCTGGGCTGTGGGACCGGAACCAATGTAATAACACTGGCGGAGCATGGATGGCACGCAGAGGGAATCGATTATGTGGCCCGGGCAGTGAGAGCTGCCAGGAGAAAAGCCCAAAAGAGCAACCTGGATGACAGGGTTGAGTTTCAGGTCGGGGATGTTTTATCTCCAGAGTTCTTCCGGGGGGAATATGACTTGATCCTTGATATCGGTTGTTTTCACAATATCTCAATCGATAAGGCTGATCAATATCTGGTGAATGTTCACTCTCATCTAGCTGTTGGCGGCAGCTTGCTGATTTATGCACATTTGAACGAATTTCCAGAATCTGGACATGGGGCATCTGAAGCCAGCTTAACTAAACTGGGGAAAAAGTTACAACTAGTGAAGCGAGTTGACGGAGAAGAATCCGACAGGCCTTCAGCATGGCTGGAGTATATAAAGGATCCAAATCATCGAGCGGGCTCCGAGTGAAATCGAGGAGGAAGTCGAGACGCTCTTCGACTTCGGCCCTCCGCTCTGAGACCTGGTTTGATTTCATTCTAATTGTTCAAAAATTTCCCTCACCTGCTCTTTGAATTTCCTCCCGTCGGTTTCCATCAGCAATTCTCTTCTTTGCTCTCTCTCAAGGCCATAGGGCTCTAAATACCCTGCTGCAAATTTCCGGAAGAGAACCAGCCCCTTCTCGGATCCGTAAAAAGATAGTGATCGATCCAAATGGTCCAACATTAGATTTATGACCTCGGTTGAGTTGATCTCCTCGCGATCGCGCCCGGAAAAGATCCAGGGATTGAGTACAGCTCCCCGGCCGATCATTACACCGTCACAATTTGTGGCGGTGATCATGGTTTCGATATCTACTGCCTTGCGGATGCCGCCGTTACCTAGCACTGGAATCTGTAATAGGTCTTTGATATCGGCCAGAGCGTCGAGGTCTGGCTGGCCTTTGTGGCCTTGTTCCTTGGATCGCGCATGCACGGCTACCAGGGATCCTCCAAAAGATTCGATGATCTGGGAAAGAAGCATCCCGTTCTGGCAGTCCTTCCAGCCCAGCCGGATCTTGGCAGTGACCGGCACATCTAGAGAGTTTTTTAATGTTTTGATAATCCGGGCAGCTTTGAGTGGGGTACGTATTAACCCGGCACCAGCTCCCCGCCCGGCGATGGACCGGTTGGGACATCCCATGTTAATATCGATCGCATCAGGTCCGGTCTCCTGCAGGATCAGGGCTGCCTCCAGGATTGTGTCTGCCCGGTTTCCATAGATCTGGATGAACACCGGACGCTCAGACTCTGTGAAATGGATCTTTTCTTTGATGTAATGAGGCCGCTGGAGCACGTCTTCTGCTTTTACAAACTCTGTATAACTGATAGCTGATCCGAGTTCACGGCAAATGGAACGAAATGGCCAATCAGTATAGCCGTCCATTGGGGCTAGAATCAGGTTTCCATTGATTTCTAGATCATTTACCAGGAAAGTGGGTTGGTTTCCAGACATCTTATTTTTTGACCAGGGCTTCTTTTAAAGCAAGGCTTAAAGAGCGCACTTCGATTATATTGATATCTTTTGGAAAATCAAAACCTCCGCTGCGCAGTCGTTTGGGAATGATGGCGGACTTAAAACCAAGTTTGGCTGCTTCGCTTAATCGGTCGCTCATTCGACTAGCCATGCGCAGCTCCCCAGAAAGACCGATTTCACCGATCAGGATAGTATCTGCTTTGACAGGTACGTCTTTGATGGAGCTGGCGATGGCAGCGGCAACTGCCAGGTCGGCGGCCGGTTCACTAATCCTCAGTCCTCCAACTACATTGACAAAAACATCCTGATCTGTGAGTTTATATCCCGCCCGGCGGGTCAATACGGCTGTGATAAGAAGTAAGCGGTTGAACTCGATCCCGTTCGGTGTTCGCCGGGGATTGCCAAATGTAGTGGGATTGGTTAATCCCTGGATTTCTACCAGGATGGGTCGTGTACCTTCCATGGTGACTGCGATCGCAGATCCTGGGGCATTGATCATGCGCTCGGCCAGGAAGGCCTCAGAAGGGTTGGTGATCTCGATCATGCCCTGCTCCTGCATTTCAAAGACTCCCACTTCTGAAGTTGCACCATAGCGGTTCTTTACGGAGCGAAGCAGTCGGTAAGCTTGGTAGCGATCGCCTTCCAAGTATAAAACCGTATCCACAATGTGTTCCAGGACTCGAGGTCCTGCGATATTGCCTTCTTTGGTGACATGGCCGATCAGGAAAATGCTGGTCCCGGTGCGTTTCGCGTATTCCCGGAGATGAGATGCGCACTCCCGGACCTGAGAAACAGAACCAGCAGAAGATTCAAATTGGGGTAAGTAGCTGGTCTGAATCGAATCAACGATCAGCAGTTTGGGTTTGATCTCTGTGGAGTGGTCGAGTATTGCATCTAGATTGGTTTCTGTTACCAACAGCAGTTTGGAGGGAAGATTAGGTACCTTGCCATCCTGATCGCGCTGCAAACGGTCAGCCCGCATTTTGATTTGTCTTTCGGATTCTTCGCCAGAAACATACAAAACTGTTTCGTTTTCGGCAATCTCCAGAGCAATTTGCAGTAATAAGGTTGATTTGCCAATTCCGGGATCGCCGCCGATTAAGTTGATTGAGCCAGGAACCAGGCCCCCGCCCAGCACACGGGAAAACTCCTGGTGTTTAAGCCGCATTCTTTTTTCTTCGTCAGAATGGATATCCTGGATCGACCGCGGCACGGATGTTGCATTAAAACGAGCAGAGGAAGCGGATGAGGACGGGCTGCTTTTTTCAATTCGTTCTTCCGCCATGGTGTCCCAGTTGCCGCAGTTAGGGCATCGTCCCAGGTAGCGGGGATTGGAATAGCCACAGTCCTGACAAATGTATTGTGTATAAGATTTAGCCATAAGGAAATTATAACGCCTTCATTTTATAGTAGGGTTTCCGTAAATTTAAAAATTAGGTTAGTTTGGCACCGCTCTTGCAAAATAAGAAATAACCGCTATAATGATTATAGAACAAATGTTCTGCTTGACAAGGGATAGGGAGAATTAAATGGATATTGGCATGTTGTGGTTTGATAATGATAAAAAGTCCAGCATACCCAGCAAGGTTGAGAAAGCCGCCCGCTATTATCAAAAGAAATATGGCAAGAATCCTGATGTATGTTATGTACATCCAAAGATGGTTAAAGGGGAAAACGGGAAGAAAAATGGATCGAAGAAAATTGCAGAGGGTAATCCGCTCAAAATAGGAAAGGTCCTGGTGCTAAAAAACGACAAAGTCCTCCCGGACCATTTCTGGATCGGTATTCGCACCATGGAAGATAGGATTAGTTAGGGTGGGTGATATAGATTTCCCAGCTGCCCCAGTAGGAATCGTCTGATTCAGTTAGGCAGGTAGGTACTTCAATATCGGTAATGACCAAACCGCTGTCAGGAACTTCAAGTTGATAGGTCAACCCCGGTTCTGCCAGATAGTCTGCGTACCCCAATCCCAATTCCGGCTTTAAACCTGTATAAAATACCTCTGTTGGGTCTGTTCCCAATGAAATTTTCATTGTAATTCCAGGTACTCCTCCTCCAGAGCCATCTGTAGCGATAATTTGGATTAACGTCTCCCCCAGGGTGGGATCGCAAATTGGAGAAGAATCCTGCAGGATAAATGGAGGGGATGTAGTAGGTGATGGCGTTGGCGATGTGGGTGCTTCGCTAGTAGGTTCCCGAGTTGAACTGGCAGTATCCTGACTATTGTTTTCAGAACCGCTGCCATTATTGGATGTGCTGGAAATCTCTTCCTCTGGTATTGCTGTAACTGTAGGCGGGATAGGAGTTGCTGCCGGTCCAGCTGCAATCTGAAGCTCAGCGGAGAGATTGGCAAGCACTTTGGCCATCTCGGTATCTCCGTTTTCAGCCAGGAATCGCTGGGCCTGGGCCGCCAAAGCCAGGGCAGGATCATCGTCTCCAATTAGTTCCAGGCGTGCTTCTGCACGTGGTAGATTGCCGTTTGCCTGGTAAGCGCGGGAGATCAATGAGCGGTAAATATCTTTGTAATCATCCCGGAGTAAATTGGGATGGGTGTCCACTTCTGTGATAGGAGAAATAACCCAAGCGTATATCATCCCCAGGGCCAGACCGAGGATCAATCCCGTCAGTAGATACCAATTACCCCGATTCTGTTCCATGGGATTAATCAAGCTCCTTTAATGCGTTATGAAGATCCCGCAGCAGGAACATGTCCGGAAGAGTGTATTCTGCTTGTGAGGCGAACTTTAGTGCATTTTCAACACTGACTATGGGAGATTTATCCTCGAGTAATGTCAATCGGTTCAGAGCCCAATCCAGATCTCCTTCCTGGTGATAGACTTCAGCAACCATCAAGGTGTAATCAGTTTGATAATCTTCTCTTAAGCTGTCCAGGGTTGTGTCTTGATAACTGATTGGATTGACCACCCAACCATATACCAGCCCCAGCCCCAGCCCAAGCAGCAGAATTAGGATAAACAAGGTCCAACGAGACATAAACCACCTTTGAAAAATCTCTCCTAATTGTGCCATAGAGGGATAGAACGGACAAGCCATCCTATCTGAAATGATTCGAAAAAGTCCTCAAACAGCCTAAATATCAATAAAATTAAGGTTTTATTAATCCCGCAGGCCGTTTCTTGACGTGAATTGTGGCAGGTGATATAGTTGTCGAGGAGGCTTCACAAATGGAAAACGAACACCAAGATGATCAACTGGAAGACAATAAAGATGAACAGGTATACGGGATCTTCACTCCTTTTCGTGATCTGATACGAGATCTAGTGGCAAGAGAAAATGGTCGTCGGATACTGACCATTGGGGGTGTTGTCCTGCTGGTTATCGTTGTTATAGTTGTAATTAGAGCTTTTTATCCCCAATCTCAGGATATTCAGCAAACACTTCAGGTATTTGAGGACCAGTCCTCGGCCGAAGAATCCACCCCAGACCAGAGCATCCTGGAAATGCCCAGTTTTGTCCAGGATCAAACTTCCTTGACCAGGGGTATCCACCGGGCGGCTGTTATTCATACTACTATCCCAACCAGGGCCAGGGTGGATGTACTGAAATATGAGGTGGAACAAGGCGATTCTTTATTTGCTATCGCGGAGGCTTTTGGTTTAAAACCTGAAACACTCCTATGGGGAAATTTCGACATTTTAGCTGATAATCCGCATACTCTCCAGCCCGGACAAGAGTTAAATATCCTCCCGACAAATGGTACTTACCATGAATGGAGGGATGGGGAAAGCCTGCTCAAGGTGGCTGATTATTATGGAGTGGAACCGCTGGAAATTGTTCAATACCCAGGCAACAAGATTGATATCTACGATTTTGATCTAGATAATCCTTCCTTTGATATCGGACAGATGTTGATCGTCCCAGGTGGAGTAAGAGAATTAGTGGATTATGGCCCACCGGCAATTACCAGGAACAACCCTGCTATTGCTGCTACCTACGGGCCTGGTCATTGTGGCACAATTTATACTGGATCTGTGGGAGTGGGCGTTTTCCTATGGCCTACTACTGAACGTTGGATTTCAGGCTACGATTACAATCCCGGCGCCAATCACTCAGCCATTGATATTGCAGGAAGTATTGAGAATCCGGTTTGGGCCGCGGACAATGGGGTGATTGTATACGCCGGATGGAGCAACTACGGATATGGAAACCTGTTAGTAATTGACCACGGCAACGGTTGGCAAACTCTCTATGCTCACTTGAACTCCATCAGCGTTGGTTGCGGGCAAAGTGTTAACCAGGGCCAGAGAATTGCCGGGTTGGGAACCACAGGAAATTCTTCAGGAGCCCACCTGCATTTTGAAATGATTTATGCGGGAGTAAAGGTGAATCCCTGGAACTTCCTGCAGTAGTTTTTGAATATAAGAGTATATAAAAGCAAGGTACAGTTCTGTACCTTGCTTTTTGTTACAATAAGGTAATTATCCACTACCATGGTATTCTAACAATGAAACACTACCAGAGAATTTATCAATTGCTGTTCATAATAATATTCATTGCCCTGCTGACAGGTTCTTGTGATCAAATTTCAAATAATGATTCAGACCTGAAGTCGACGTCAGTGTTGGTTCAAACTATCCACCCAGCAACACTAACGGCGATCAGCGCTGCAGCACAACCTAGCCAAACACCTATTCCTGAACCGATGGGTTTGCCTTGGTCATCTGTTGAAAACGTGGAATTGGATTTCTGGTATATGTGGGATCGGGACCAGCCTGGCATAGGCATGAATGCGATTGTGGATCGTTTTAATCAAGAGAATGAATGGGGAATTGTAGTTAATCCTGTTGATCAGGGCTTGGTTCTTGACCCCCTCAACTCAATGGAGATGGCCTTTGAAGCGGGGCTTGTGCCCCACCTTCTGCTCAGTGATGCTTCAGCAATAACCAGCTGGTACCAAGATGGATTAACGTTGGATTTGAGCCCACTCTTGGATGATCCGGCGGCAGGCTTATCTGTTAAAGACCAAAAGGATTATTACTCAGGCCTTTATGACGGTTTTACTATTGAAGGATCGATCCGTCCGGGCCTTCCCTTTACTCAAACCATTCAGGTGATCTATTACAATCAGAGCTGGGCGAAGGAGCTGGGGTATTCCACTTCACCTAACACTCAGAGTGATCTGGAGCAACAGGCCTGCTCTGCTGCGGGGGATCGTGGATTATCACCGAGTTCCCTGCCCCAGGCGACAGGGATTCTGTTATCACCTGAAGCGGCCAATATCGCTTCAGCGATATATGCTTATAATGGAAATTTCCTGAACTTGGATGGGGATGGGTACCTATTCAACTCTCCCGAAGTTCAGCAGGTGGCGGAGGATTGGCAGGGAATGCTTCGGGAGGGCTGCGGGATGACTTTTTATTCATATCCCGATCCGATGTCGAATGAGCTGGCCATAGAAAATTTCAACCAACGAAAGACCATGATGATGGTGGGCTCATCTCAATTGATGGATTATGTTAATACCGGAGCCAACCAGACTGGGAGAGCTGATGACTGGATGATGCTCCCATTTTTAGGTCCAGAAGGTAATAAAGCAGTTTCATCAGAGATCCAATCGGTCGTGATCTTCCATACTACTCCGGAAGAAGAACTTGCATCTTGGTTGTTTTTAAAATACCTAACCTCCCCGGAAACCCAGGCGGAATGGGCGCAGTTCAGTAGATATTATCCGACCCGAAAGAGTAGCCTGCGTTTTTTGAGGGACTTCCGTGCAGAGAATCACCATTGGTCGCAGGGTTTGAATTTGTTAAAATTCAGCATTGGAATGCCGTTGGATCCGTCTTGGAATACTGTAAAATTATCCGTTGGTGATGCATTTGAAGAAATCCTTCTTGATGGAACGCTGGAAGTCACGGGGCAGCTGATAGCTCTGGATCTGCTGGCCGCAGAATTGTGGGAATATACCCAAGAATAAGATCCAAGATCATGACAAATTTAAGAGGAAGTTATGGCTAATAAACCGCATGTGACCATTTACACGGATGGGGCTTGTTCAGGAAACCCGGGACCTGGGGGTTGGGGCGCACTGCTCCGGTTCGGGAACCAAGAAAAAGAGCTTTCTGGATCAGCGAAGGAGACCACAAATAACCGGATGGAGATCACGGCTGCGGTGATGGCCTTTCGAGCCCTTAAGGAACCCTGCCAGGTGAATATTTACACTGACTCGGAATATCTAAAGAAGGGAATTACCGATTGGATCCATAACTGGAAAAAACTAGGTTGGCGGAGAGGATCACCCGGTAAGACCAAACCGCTGGCCAATGCAGATCTTTGGAAGGAACTGGACCAGGCGATCATTGATCACCAGGTATCGTGGCATTGGGTGCGGGGACATACTGGTCATACAGAAAACCAACGCGTTGATAACCTGGCTGTATCAGCAATGAAAAATCGCTGATCTGTTCCTATTAAGGGGGAAACTGAAGGCCATATCTCTACGGTATAATCCTCACTATGGAAGCGCCAAAACTGCAAATTAAAGAAGAATTACTACTAGCAAAACAATCCCGCCTGGAAGGCAATGAAGGTCGGGCAAGGGTTTGTGCTCGGCGAGCAGCAGGCGCTGCTGTTAAAGAACATCTAGTAAAAATGGGAATAACACAAAAACAAGAGAATGCCATCCAATCTATGCTAATTTTAGCGCAAAAAGAAACGCTTCCTGCCAGGGTTCAAGAGGCTATTGATTGGCTTGTCCAGAGGGTGAACCAGGATCACAATTTGCCTCCAGAGGTGGATTTGATCCATGAAGCTGGGGTTGTTATTAAGTTTATCGAAACGGATGAATAGAAGTTTCTCATACACCTTGAATCTATGAAAATTATCCAGAAGGCTCCTGCCTGGTTGGTTATACTCGGATTGATCTTGGTTGCTGCAGGCTGCAATCCGACAGAAATCTCGGCGGTTATATCTACCAATACTCTAACGCCTACAAATCCACTCCCTCAAACGACTGCCCAGGAAGTTACACAATCTTTACTAACCCCAACTCCGGGGGCAACCCCCCAACCGACGGCTGTTCCACTTGAGAGGACTAAATACTCTCTTGCGGTGGTATTGGATTACCCAAATCAGAGATTGGACGTGGAAGAAAGAATTCTCATTCCGCATCCTTCGACAAACGTACTGAATAACATAGATCTGGTTGTCCCACCAAACAGCTGGTCAGGGGTATTTTCTATACAGGAAATTACCGCGGGAGATTTGTCTGTGAAAGGTTATGGAACTTCAGGTGTAGTTTTGAACATTGCAATTGGTAGCCCTGGTTGGCAACCTGGAGAAATTCTTGATCTCCTTATCAGATATTCACTGGATCTTCCGCAGCAAAACGTCCGGGAAGGATTTGGACCCTCTCCATTTGGGTACACTTATCTTCAGACAAACTTAGTGGATTGGTATCCTATGGTCCCTCCCTATCAGGATGATCTGGGCTGGATCATTCATGATCCCTGGTTATTTGGGGAATATCTGGTCTATCCTGCGGCCGATTTTGAGATCAGCCTGAAGCTGGGCACAGCTGGATTAATTGCAGCTGCAAGTTCAGCTCCTTTGAACGAAGGAGACCCTTTGAATTACTCCTTGGAAGCTGCTCGGAATTTTGTATTTTCCATTAGTCCATCATATGTTGTTTTGGAAGAAGAAGTAAACGAGACAAAGGTTTTTGGATATATCTTCCCAGGTTATCAAATTCCCGGTCAGGCAGCTTTTGATGCCACAGTGGAAGCGCTAGTTTTATATTCTGAATTATATGGCCCTTATGGGCAGTCCAGTTTATCCATGGTCCAGGCAGATTTTAATCATGGCATGGAATATGAAGGTATGTATTTTCAGAGCCGAGGATTCTTCGATACCTATGGTGGCTCGGAGCAAAGTTATCTGATAGCGATTGCGGCTCATGAAACAGCCCATCAGTGGTGGTACGGGAAGATATCCAACGATCAGGCTTTTGAACCCTGGCTGGATGAAGCACTCTGCACTTTCAGTGAATTGGCTTATTATGAACATCTCTACCCGCAGTCCGTAGATTGGTGGTGGGGGACTCGGGTTAACTATTATGACCCAGATGGATGGATCGATCGCTCCATTTACGATTTTCAAGAATATATCGATCAATACTTGAGTTATCGCAATGCCACTTATTTACAAGGGGCGAAATTTATGGCTGCACTGAAAAATGAATTGGGAGATGAGCAGTTATACGATTTCTTGCAGGAATATGCAACAAGATATCAAGATCAAATAGTTACTAGTGAGGACTTTTTCGGTTTATTGGGGGAATATATAGAAGTTGGCAGCTTAGTGTGGCTGGGGGAATATTTCGAGTTGGAGTGAGACAAAGGTAAAGAGACGGTTGAGAAGAAACAGGGATGAAGAGATGGGTTGTCACGATGAGAACCTACAATGTCCAGGAATAAAATCCTATCTCCAGGCTGATTCCTAATAATTGAATATCAATGGTTATAAGAAAAGAAAAAAATGTCCCTGAAGAGGGACGTTCAGCTTTGCCAGTACAACGACTTCAGTCGGGTACCCCCCCAACCCCCTAACGGAACTGATAACTGCAAAGGATAAGATTTAAGCTATGATGGATTTAACGAAGATATTGAAGACACATTCATTTCTTCTCCTCCTTAGATAAGCACTCACCTCACCGCGGGCAGCCGGTGAGGTGAGTGCCTTTAAAAGAGAAAGAGGCGACGATGGGAATCGAACCCATGCTAAAGGTTTTGCAGACCTCTGCCTTACCACTTGGCTACGTCGCCCTGATATAAAGAAGCTGATGGTTTCCGGCTGATAAATTTCAGCCATCAGCCACCAGCCGGTATTCTGGAAAGAGCGGGCGAAGAGATTCGAACTCTTGACCTTCTCCTTGGCAAGGAGACGTTCTACCGCTGAACTACGCCCGCTTGAAAGTGCCGAGAGCCAGACTCGAACTGGCGACCCTTTGATTTTCAGTCAAATGCTCTACCAACTGAGCTATCTCGGCCTGCTGTTTATCCCTAGTAATGCAACGCCAATTTTACTCGTTCGATATGGCATTGTCAAGCTTTAGGCCTTTGTGGAAAGAAAAGGCATATAAAGAATGAAGCCAATAGCGATGGTTATTTCTCCAACGATCACTCCAGTAGCTTGGGTGGGGCCGAAAAATGGTGGAGCGGGCCAGGATTGGGTGCCAAATCCGAACACATCAGCCATCCCTGAGATCAATGCGATCAGATAACCGGTCGCGACTAAGCGTACACCAATATCCTGGGCCAAGGATTGAATACTGTCTGCTTGCTGACAGGCTCTAAAGCTGAGAAAACCCCCCAGGCATAACATTGCTAGCCCAATTGAAAACGTTGCAATTTGCACAAAACCTATGTATAGACTACGATCGAGTCCGACTATGGCAGGATCTGCGCCTAAAAGAAAGATCAAAAAACCACTGATGGTTAAGCCGAGGCCGATATTGATTCTCGTATTAGAAAATCTGTGATTGGATTTATTGCCGTTATTATTCATGATAGGAATACGGATTATAACTGAAATCCTGTTTGAGCTGGAATCACTTTGTATGAGAAATTTTCTACGAATTTTAATAAGTTTTCAAGCAACAACTGCCATTCCTTGGAAGCCATAACAACATTAAGTGAGGCCTGACTTTGTGTTTTGGCAGCCACCATGATTTGCGGTTGATCTCCATACATGGTGTACCAGGCATCCACGGGGCGAATGCCTAACTGCTTAATCTCTGGGAGGAACTCACTTATCACAAACTCAAAGTATTCCTGTTCTAGATTGGGCAAGATATCCCAGGTCAAGAGTAGTTTAACGGTCATGCAGGACTCCTTTATTCGGATTCCTGAGCATATTCCAGAACGACTACGTTTGTTTCACTGCTTGATCGGCTGCTGGTTATATTGAGTTCTGGCCGAGGTTCCACTTTGTCGAGCCCCATTTCCTTAATGAATTTCTGCAGAGATTCCAATTCCAGCTTGCATTCCTTGGTTTGGTAGAACATGGGGATGGCGTAACTCGGCTCAAGAATACGAATGGCCTCAACTGCCTTGGAAGCGGTTAAGCTGCCAGCACCACCAACCGGTACCAGCGCTACATGGATATCTCCCGCGATGGACTTGACATCAGACTGGTTGGGAACTCGGCTTAAGTTCCCCATGTGAGCGACCAGGATGCCGTTGTAATCAAAGATATACATGATATTCCGTAGATCATCTTCTTTGCTCTTATGATTGGTGCGGATACCGGTAATAAAGACTTCACCAATTTCATATTCACCTGGTCCAGTGAGGATATGTTGGCCATCCTTTCTTTTTTTAATGACCTTGGTGTGGTTATGTCCGGGCGCATCATGACTGACAGTAATAATATCTGCGGATAAATTAAGCTCGTCATAGCCGATTTTTTTATGGTTATAGGGGTCAGTTACCACTGTCGCCATTCCCCTTTCTGTCAATCGGAAACATGAATGCCCATGCCAAGTGATCTTCATTAAGCCTCCTGCTGGCTTTTGTTTTTTTATTGATTTTGAGCGTCTCCTGCAAAATGTGATTATACTTCAATCTGCTCAAAACTCATAGCTTCCAAACGCTCACCGCGCCAGCTGGAAGGAAATTCAATGATCATGATTGATGCTGAAAAACTGGGTTTTTCTATCCCCTTTTTGGGTAGATTTTATTAGAACATCGTTAGTTTTCGGCGCTTTAAATATGTCTATGTATTGTTGTTGGTATAATGTCCGATATTATTTCCGGATCTCCAGGGATTCGGTTAAATCTTAAATCCAGAACGAAATCAAAATAATTATGGAAAAGAAGATCAAAGTTGTTGGGGCCAAAGTTCATAACCTAAAGAATATCACCGTGGAGATTCCCCGTGATAAATTTGTGGTCATTACCGGCCTGTCAGGATCTGGTAAATCTTCCCTGGCATTTGATACGATATTTGCAGAGGGCCAGAGAAGATACGTAGAATCCCTTTCCTCTTATGCCCGCCAGTTCTTGGGACAAATGGATAAACCGGACGTGGAATATATCGAAGGTTTGTCTCCAGCGGTGTCCATTGACCAGCGCGGCACTTCTCAAAACCCGCGATCGACTGTGGGTACAGTAACAGAGATCTACGATTACTTGCGTTTGTTATACGCCCGGGCTGGAGTTCCCCACTGTCCGGAATGCGGTCGAGAAGTAACCACTCAGTCTGCCCAGGAAATTGTTGACCATATCGAAAATCTTCCGGAAGGAACCAAGTTTAATATCCTTGCTCCGGTTATTCGAGGTAGGAAAGGGGAACATCAGGGCATCCTGGATGAGATCCAGAAATCCGGTTTTGTGCGGGCTAGAATTAACGGAGAGATCCGCCGCTTGGAAGAGGATATCAAGCTGGAGCGCTATCAACAGCACACCATAGAAGCAGTAGTTGACCGGCTGGTAATTAACAAACCTGAAAACGAAGAGGAAATGAATAATTTCCGGTCCAGGCTGACGGATTCTGTGGAAACTGCCCTGAAATATGGGGACGGCTACCTGACAATCTTTGATGTTACTGATCCAGATAACCCTGTCACCACAAATTACTCCGAACATTTGGCTTGTCCCGTTTGCGAGACCAGTTTCCCGGAAATTGAACCCAGGACCTTTTCATTTAATACTCCCCATGGGGCCTGTCCAACTTGCGAGGGAATCGGGACCAAACTAGAAGTGGACGTCAATTTGCTGGTTCCAGATAAAACCCTCTCGATCACTGAGGGAGCAATTGATGCCCAGGAGTGGGGTGGTCCCAAGGCTCAGGGTGGTTACTATTGGAAAGCCTTGGTAGGCGCGGCCGATAAAAACAAGATCTCCTTGGATAAACCCTATAAGACGCTTACAGCTGAACAGGAACAGGTCATCCTGTATGGAACCCAGGGAGATGAAGTATCGATGACCTATACGGACAAGGAAGGACGGGAGTACGAGTTCTTCCGGGAATTTGAAGGTGTAGTCAATAACCTTGAACGCCGATTTAAAGAAACACAATCGGAATATATGCGTTCCCGGATCATGGGATATATGAATGACAATCCCTGTCCGTCGTGTCACGGTGCCCGTTTGCGCCCGGAAGCTCTGGCAGTGACTATAAATGATATTAACATCGTTGAAATATCCTCTTGGCCGATTAAGAAAGCTCTTGAGTGGATCAATCTCTTAAACAGCAAGGATTCTCCGCTCACGGAACGCCAGCAGATTATTGCTGACCGGATCCTGCGCGAACTGACAGAACGCCTGGGATTCCTTGTAAATGTTGGACTGGATTATTTGACCCTGAACCGAAACGCGGGAACGCTCTCGGGAGGGGAAGCCCAACGAATCCGCCTTGCAACCCAGATCGGGTCCCACTTGATGGGTGTGTTATATGTGCTTGACGAACCATCTATTGGATTGCATCCCCGAGATAATGGACGGCTGCTGCGGACGCTGGAAGGGCTGCGCGACCTGGGCAACACAGTTATGGTTGTGGAACACGATGCAGAAACTATTGAAACAGCGGACTGGATTCTGGATCTCGGTCCCGGCGCAGGTGAACACGGCGGAGAGGTAGTTGTCGCTGGAACCATCAAGGATATCCTGGCTCATCCAACTTCCTTGACTGGCGCTTACCTTTCCGGTCGATTGAAAGTGCCCGTCCCGGATGAGCGGCGGGAAGGTTCAGGAAAATCAATTCAGATCCTGGGGGCCAGGGAACACAACCTCAAGGATATTGATGTAACTATCCCGTTAGGACAATTGGTTTGCATCACCGGAGTTTCGGGTTCTGGCAAATCAACCCTGATGATCGAAATCCTTTATAAAGCGCTGGCGCGGGAATTGAACCGGGCCAAGACCAAACCTGGTGATCACGATGCCATCAAGGGCATCGAAAATATAGACAAGATCGTCAACATTGACCAATCCCCTATTGGGAGGACGCCAAGATCGAATCCCGGTACTTATACTAAGTTATTTGACCATATTCGGGATCTGTTTTCAGATCTGCCGGAGAGTAAGATTCGGGGTTATGATAAAGGTCGGTTCTCATTTAATGTTAAGGGCGGCCGCTGTGAGGCCTGCCGGGGACATGGGCAGCTGGAGATCGAAATGCAATTTCTGCCTGATGTCTATGTGCCCTGTGATGTTTGCCACGGCAAACGCTACAACCGGGAGACTCTCCAGGTCCGATTTAAGGGAGAATATAACATCGCTGATGTGTTGGAGATGACCATCGATAAGGCCATGGAAGTATTTGAGGCCTTCCCAGCCATGATGAGTAAGCTGAAAACCCTTCAGGATGTTGGGTTGGGTTATATCCGCATCGGCCAGCCTTCGACAACTTTATCGGGTGGTGAGGCTCAACGTATAAAATTATCCCGGGAACTTTCCAAACGCTCCACTGGATCCACATTATATGTGTTGGATGAGCCATCAGTGGGTTTGCATGCTGCAGATGTGCACAAATTGATCGAAGTGCTGCAAAGATTGGTTGACGAAGGCAATACGGTTTTGATCATTGAACACAACATGGATATCATCAAAGTTGCCGACTATATCATTGACCTGGGTCCTGAGGGCGGAGACGCGGGCGGCGAAGTGATCGCAACAGGACAACCCAGTGAGATTTGCAGTTCCCCTCAATCGTATACAGGTGAGTATCTAAAGTCTTATCTCAAGGCAAATCACACAAAGTAAATTACTATGATTAAATGAGCAAACGGTATCCTTTTGAGGATACCGTTTGCTTTGTTATATAAAATATTTCTTCTCAGCTACTTTATTTTCACACTTATTCTATCCGGACCCGCACGTCCACAGCAGCAGCGCCTTTCCCGGCTGGGAAAATCCGCAGAGGATTGATCTCGATCTCAGCGAACTGAGGAAAGTCATTCGCAAATTGGGCTAGACGGATCATCACATCCCGCACGGCCTTTATATCGGCAGGTGGGATATTCCTGTATCCTTCCAGTTTGCGGCCGGCCCAAGTTTTCTGAAGCATATAATCTATTTCTATTTTAGTTATGGGTGCTAGGCCGAAGGATAGATCTTTTAACCCTTCAACTTCAGTACCCCCCGAACCAAACATCATGACCGGGCCAAATTGTGGATCCTGAACTACCCCCAGGATCACTTCTTGACCCAGGGGAACCATTTCCTGGACATAGACGCCTGTAATCTTGGCATCAGGTAGGGCGGCCTTCGCCTGGCTGGTGATCGTTTGATAACCGCCCCTGACAGATTTTTCATCAGCTAGATTTAACAGCACCCCGCCCACATCCGTTTTATGGCTGATATCCGGGGAGGCGACCTTAAGAACGACCGGCATACCAATTTCTGCGGCCAAGGCAGCGGCTTCTTCCTCATCCTTCGCCAGAGTCATTTTAGCTGTGGGAATCCCGTAGGCCTCCATTATTTGGGCGATCACTGGTCCGCTAAGATGGTTGTTTTGAATATTTTCCTTGATCAATTCCCTAACCAGATCTGTCTGAATATCCTGGCGAATGACAGGCTCCGCAGAAGCATATTCGAGCAAGCCAACTCTTTTTACTAGTGCAGCCAGTGCAGCTGCTGCACGCTCTGGAAAACGGTATTCCGGTATTCGGGCAGCCCGCAGATGTTCCACTGCTTCCTGGATCAATCGATCTCCCATGACAGAGATAACGACTGGTTTTTTGGCCTGGTGAATGATTGGGATCATAGCTTTGGCAACTGCGCCTGCTGTATACATGGGTGGTGTGGGAAAGATCACCATCACACTGTCCGTTCCAGGATCAGCCAGCAGAACCCTCAAGCAATCCGCAAATTGGATTGGCCCAGCAGCCGCAAGCATATCCACTGGGTTATGCAAACTGGCAGCTGAAGGCAAGATCTTCTGGAGATCAGAGATAGTATCCGGGCTGAAACTTGCCATTTTCAATCCCCTGGATTCAAGGGCATCTGCAGCGGTCACACCGGGACCGCCTGCATTCGTAAGTACAGCCACGCGGTTGCCTTCTGGCAAGGGACACCAGGCTAGAGCTCTGGCCTGGTCGAACAATTCCTCGCTGGTTTCTGCCCGTAGGACTCCCGCCCGACGGAAGACAGCGTTATAGGCGCTTTCCTCGCCGGATAAAGCCCCGGTATGGGAGGCAGCTGCTCTTTGTCCGGCTTCGAACCTCCCAACTTTGAGGGCAATGATCGGCGTGTTCGGAACAACAGCACGGGCCTCATGAACAAAGCGCCGACCAGATTTGATCCCTTCCAGATAGAGTGCGATCACATTTGTGTGCCCATCAGCTGCTGTAGGAACAAGCAAGTCGGTTTCTGTGACATCGGCCTGGTTTCCGAGGCTGATCAATCTGGAAATACCGTACCCCTGACCGCGGGCCCAATCAATGGCAGCTGCGCAGATCGCGCCAGAATGGGACAGAAATGCCACATCACCGGGATTCGGACCTGGCGGAGGAAGAAAGGTAGTGTCCAACGGCAAGTGAGTATCCAGAAGACCAATACAGTTCGGGCCGAGCAGGCGGATGCCTTCTTCTTTCGCAACCTTCAGCATTTCCTGTTCCAGCGCTAAGCCTTCAGGCCCGATCTCTCTGAAACCACCAGCGCCTATAATGGCTGCTTTAATACCGCGCTTTCCACATTCCCGCAGAGTGGGAATAACGAATTTTGAAGGAATAAGAACTGCAGCCAGATCTACTGGATCAGGTACATCCAAAACAGACTCATAAATGGTTTTGCCAAGCAGTGTGCCGCCTTTTAAGTTCACAAAATGAATGGCGCCTTTATAACCGCTTCTGTTGAGATTAGTTGCCAGGAGGTAGCCCAGCTTGGTCGGATCCTGGGAGGCGCCAATTACTGCAACACCTTTGGGATCAAAAAAGGGGGTCAGGGATGTTTTATCTGTCATAGTACAGATTGTAACCTAAAGAAATCCCCCGGAATTACCCGGGGGATTAGTGTGGTTTGAATATAGTCGGAAGAGTTTGGAACAATTATCCAGTAATAGTCTTGCAGAATACATCAACAATCATGGGATCAAACTGGGTCCCACTGGCTCGGCGTAGTTCGGCGATGGCTTCTTCATGGGTATGAGCTTCACTGTATACCCGCTCATCCCTGATGGCTACATATGCATCCACAACAGCCAGGATCCGGGAACCGAGTGGTATATCGTTTCCTTCTAACCCGTATGGATAGCCAGTGCCGTCAAATTTCTCATGATGGGCCCGGATGATGGGTGAAACAGGGGCCAGATATTTAATCGGTTCGACTATTTGAGCCCCTGTAAAAGGATGCTCCTTCATGATGATCCATTCCTTTTTTGTGAGCGATCCTTTCTTATTCAGAATCTGATCTGGGACACCAATTTTTCCGATGTCATGTAAAATACCAGCCCAATGCAGGATTTCAATATCCCGGGTAGAAAGTCCCATTGCTAATCCAATTCGGGACGCCATATCAGCCATTCTCTGGCTGTGGTCGCCAGTGTAACTGTCCCGGGCATCCATGGCGTTAGCGAGAGAAATGACAGTTTGTAGGAAATTTTCTTCCAATTTATTATGCAACATTGCCCGTTGAATGGAACTTGAGGCATAGTCTGCTATAGCATTAATCAATCTTAGCTGGGAAGGTGTAAATGGAGCTGTTTCTCTGCTGTGGAATTCTCCAAGGATGAGGAGACCAATTTTGCCATCGGCGCTTATTAAAGGGCAGATGCATAAAGTCCTTGCAAAATTTATGAATATGGCTTGTTTTTCTTCAGCTTGCCAGTCTGGATCGTTAATATCTATTACAACAATTTTTTCATCATCAAGAACCATATCATAGTAATGTTCAGCGACTATTGGCTCAACATTTCCATATCGAAGTGGATCCATAAGATTTTTGATTGGATATATAGACTGACAATAATAATCTCCGTTATCATCCCTTATTAATATCCTGGCATATGTAATTTGAACACTTTCAACAGAGTGTTTAGTAATAATGTTTAATATGGTTTCCAAATCATCTGTATCAACAAGCTGATTGGATAGGTTGTAAAGAGTGTCGATTTCTTTCCGTCTACTCTGTTCTGCAGTATATAACCGTGCGGTTTCGATTGCAGCAGCCGTTTGATTAGCGACTGTTGTGAGGGTTATTATTTCCTCAGAACTATATGGTTGTTCAGAGCGTTTGGGTCCCAGAATGAATATTCCAACTAATTGGGATTGCACTTTGATAGGAATGAATAATTTTGCCCTCATATCTTTCAAGAGTTGTCTTTCACTTTTCCAAAGAGATTGAAATTGCGGAAGAACTTCCATATCGTGATGGCTGATAGGATGATTTCGGTTGAAAAACCAAAGAACTAGGGGGTGTCCCTGCCTGAATGAGTGGTTTCCAATATCATCTAATCCGATCTGGGTTGTCAGTTGGAACACTCCCGTATCTTCATCTCTGAAGAAAAACGCGGCGTCTGGAAGGTGCAAAGTAGTCGCGACTTCCGATAAAATCATGTTTGTGATTTTATATAGATCCAATGTAGAAGTAGTTTGGCTGCTCAATTTTTGAAGCATGACCTGGGAATCATATTTCTCTCTGAAGAACAGGCGGTCAATGATTGCCTGAGCCCGAACTCTAAAAGGTTCGGCTAGCAAAGCAGTAAGAACCGCCACAACCAGTGAGGTTAAGAAGATCTCTGCTTTGGAAAATAGGCCGAAGATATTAATAAACAAGGTGATGATCAAGAAGTAGGCTGTACCTATTATTACAGTAGGGATAGAGTAAAGCATACCCTGGCGAATAACAATTCGGATATCCAGCAGCTGGTACCTTAAGATTGCATAAATAAGCAAAAGGGCACCTATGCTATTGGCCACGATATCAAAAGGATATCCCCCGAGGACAGGTATAAAATTGATAATGGAACCAATAATCATCAACAGAACGCCAAGGATTATGTACAACAAGCGGTTTCTTTGAACTGGATCCCTTGATTTTTGGTGGAAGCGAACGAGGGCGATTAGACTTATTATGATTAAGATATATCCAGGTCCGGCGACTATTGCCGTGGTTTCAGCGAAATCATAGACAACAACCCCGTCAATTACTGAGACCGACTCAGTTAAAAGGTTCGTAAATATACTGAGTCCTATCATAATCACGCTAAAGATGAAGACCGCGGTCCCCCGCCAATTTTCAACTTTGATTGTGGCTCTGGTGAACATGTAAATGCTCAGCATGGCACTAAGACCGGCGCCGGACATCATTCGGAACCAGAATACAGCCCTGGTTTGATCTGTATACAACAAGAATGCACAAAACGACCAGAGGGCCATAGAAAACAGGTACCACCGGAACGCTTTGTGTATTTTGGTCTGGGGTTTCGAAACGGTAACTACTATATACAGTCCTGTATATAGTAGGAACGCCAAGCCTGAAATTACTGTAACTATAGCAAGAACCATACTACCCTTTTACTTTTTTATCTCCCAGTAGCTTTTTCATCTGATCCTGTGTGGGTTTCATATGGGGCGGCTTGGTATGTGCGAGATCAGCACCCTGACTTTGCTGGTAATCCATATACATTCCAAAAGCTCCCGGATTAAGCATCGATATTGTAAGCGCCGTGTAACCAAGCATCTTTTCTAGATCGTCGTAATCTGAATTTATTTCCCTTAAGGCAGTGCTGATTTGCTTTTCAACTTTCTTTGTGTCCAGATCAGTTACAGATTTTAGCTCAATGAAAAGTCGTAAATATGTTTTATTATCTTTGATCTCTTTTCGCGCAACCCATTCGTAGTAATCAAGGTCGGTTTTTTCCAGAGCTAGCCAAATATCTTTTTCTGTGATCAAGGAAAATCCTGCAAGATTTATGATATCGCTATCTCTGGAATAGAACTGAACCTGCGGGAGGTCAATATCCAACTCATCATCTCTCAGTGAGATTACCTCAAAAAGATCGCCAATCCGGTAGCGTGTAAAGATTCCCCCATGGAAGTTTGTGAATACCAGCTCATAAATCCCTGGCTCTAATTCGTTATAAAGTACTGTTTTTGGCTGATAATCCGGATCTTCTTTGTTCTTCTTGTGTTCCTCATGAGGAATAAATTCCAAAAAGTCGTTTTCAGGGAAAAATGTCATTCCCTTGTAATTCCAGGCTTGCATACACAAAGATCCACCTTCAGTGCAAGCGTACCCTTCCAGTGGTTTTTTACCCCAATAGTATTCAATTTGCTTTTTATAAATGGAAGCATCTACTCCGCCGGTCATAATACCTTTCAGTTTCCAGATATCTTTCGGTAGAACTTTTCCGCCTTTTAATTTTGCGGTAAAGTAACCTTTCATCAATCTCCAAAGTACGTCTGGTCGGAGCATTTTTGCCGTGATTTTTACTGAACCGGAACCTTTTTCAAATTGTTCACCAATTCCAACCAATATGCTCGCAAGTCCGTAGAAAAAATCCAAGCCTTCAACCATGGCTAACTTAAATCCAGATTGAATTCGGTCTCGAAAACCCATTTGATCACCCTCTTCGAGTGAAGGAAGGAATCTCAGTTTCATTTGTTCATTTGCGCTGTTAGTAATTTCTCCAGATACGTAGGGTGTTGGAGCTGTTGCCAATAGAACGGTATCGTAAGGCTCTAATAGAACCTCGCCCTTTTTTGTACAAGAGGCTAAGATCATGGAACCGGTAACAGACTCGCCAAGACGGTCATACATCTTTTTGCTATATGGAGCCCATTTCCATCTAAAAGAACCACTCCTTCCAGAAGTGTGCGCCCAGGCAACCGGTTCGCGAGGAAGAACATCAGTTCTCTTTTCATCAAGATGCTCGTGATAATCTTGATATGTCGTAAGGGGCACATTCTTGCGGAACTCTTCTACAGTTTTTGGAATTTTATCACCCATCAACATACGCCCCATCATGCAGCTTCCTAATAATTTGATCTGTTCCATGAGCAGGCGTTCCTGAATTTCCATGAATTCATCTATACTCAGATCAAGGAAACCCAAATACTTCGTCCAGATTTCCTTCTGTCGGCCTTGTTCAAGCATGGTATTCAGGTCAGTCATCATTCCTCCAGACTATAAGTTGCTTGGATTGTCAAAGGTTCCGGGATCCAACGGTATTTTGAGGAAAGTTTGGTTATTTTGATTTCCTCAAATCCCGCTTTTATCAATTCTTCATTCCAACCTTCAGGTGTTCTTGTGTTGCTTATTGCGACTGATTCTGCCCAGGCACGAGCAGGGTTTTTTTGTAATAGAAAGTATATAAAAATTATCACTCTGGTGATGCCGCGAATAACAGGCAATTCCCAGAAAGGAGACATGCCTACGTCAATAAATGATAATAAACCACCGGGCTTTAGAACCCGTCTTTTTTCGGACAGCATAAGGGAAATATTCATATGATGAGAAGCCAAACCTGAAAGCACTACATCGAATGACTGCCCGGAAAAGGGAAGAGCCATCGCATCACCACAAATCAAACTGATAAACGCTTGTTTTTCTTCCTTGTGTATTTTTTCTTTGCCTTTCCTGAGCATTTCTTCGGTGATATCCAGACCAGCGATGTGAACCCCCGAGATATTTCCGGCAGCAATTTTTCTGGGGATTATAGAAGTTCCGGTAGCGATATCAAGGATTTTTTGGCCTTCCTTGATAGGAGTTCTTATTACTAGTTCATCTAAAAACCTCTGGTAACTCCAACCCCAGAATTTGTTTAATTCCCAATCAATCGCATCTTCATAATGGGAAGAAAGTTCATTAAATGTTTCTTTGATGGCCTGTTTTTCTCTCATATTTCCTTGAATTTTTTTCCCAACTAAAAGACTCGATTATTAGCTATGATGTAATTAATAAACAAAGCTGATTATACTCTTCTTTATTAATGTGTTTTTCTCAAAAGATTTCTAGATATAAAATCTATCTTTATCTACTTCCACCCTCAGAATCCGCAGCTCTTCAGCGCTAGGGGGTGGGTTTTCTGTGATCTCGCGAGCCAGTAAAAGTTCAAATCCAGTGTTCTCCAGGACCTGTTCAACGCTTATCCCGGGCTGAACCGATAATAGTTTCATGCGCTTCTTGTCCTCGTCATAGCCAAGGATTCCCAGGGTAGTTACAACTCTATAAGGACCGGTTCCGGGAGGCAGCCCGGCTTTTTCCCTGGCTCCCGGGCCGGAAAGATAACCTGGGGTGGTAATGAAATCCACTTTTTCCACGAAGCGCAGCTTATCATGTTTCATGATCGCAATTGTCCGCCAGCAATGTGAGCCAACATCATTGCCTCCACCGCTTCCAGGTAGGCGCACCTTCGGGTGATCGTGGTCGCCGATCACTGTTGAGTTCAGGTTGCCATAGGGATCGATCTGGGCCCCGCCTAAGAAACCGTAATCCACAAAACCTCTCTGGGCCGTTTCTACAACATCCAGAATTCCAGAAGCAGCCAGGGCTTTATGAAAGGTCCTCCGTTCGCCAACAGCGAGCGGAAGTTCTTCCAGGATGGCGCCTGTCCCTCCAAACTCAAAAATACTTATTAAGTTAGGAGCATGCATTTTTTGTGCCAAAGCCCCTGCCAACATGGGAATACCTGTGCCGATGAAGACCGTGGAATTGTCCTCCATTAGTCTGGAGGCCGAGCAAATCATTAACTCGTTGGGGTTGTAATTGGGTTCAGTCATTTGGAAACCTCCGGGACCATATCCTTAATTTCCTGCAGTCGCTCACTGCCGATCAAATCCAGATAGGCCTGGTGGTCTTTCAGATCATAGATGTATTTTTGAAGATAGGCCTGGGTTGTTTCTGGATCTTTGGAGGCCTCCACCCAGGATTTGATATGGGGTTCGTCTCTCTCATAAACATAGCACATCTCCCCTGGATGCGATCCAAAGGGAGCTTCAATTACAACATCTACCAAATAGTAGGGAATGATGGTCTGGTCGGGACGTTGGCGAATCTCTTCCGTTGGAATGATTTCTTCAGTACTGATCAGTAACCGCTTGGAAGCCCGGGCCAGCTCAGAGGCAAAACCGCTGATCCCGTCGATTTGGCAGTTGCCGAATTTGTCTGCCCGATGTACGTGTATTAATCCCACATCCAGGATCAAAGCCGGCAGCAAGGCGATCGGCTCGCCGGTAAATGGGTCTTCTACCACCTTGGCTGCACTGTATTTCAGAGTATCTGTGCCGAGCATGGATCTGGTCGGTATAAAGGGCACTCCCATAGCAGCGGCTTTAAAACGCCAGGCAATGGCGGCATTGCTCCATTCTACACAGTGTTCTACCCTTCCGCTTTCCACTTCCCTTCGCAGACAATTGGAAAGTCCGTAAACTTCCATACCGATATAAGTATGGTCAAGTGCTTTGATCAATCCGGCACCCAATAACAGGTCCAGCTCATAAACTCCCTGGCCAGCCACCCGGAGTTCCTTTTTCCCCTGGCGAATGACTTCGTTGACCAATGACTGCGGGCAGCGGACTGTGCCATACAGCTCTGTGCCGATATAATCGCCGTCATTGATGAATTTGGCTACCGCCTCCTTTTCAGTCATCCGTTTGTCTATCAGACCACGGGGTTTAGATCGATTGTGCTCCCGGAAGTCATTCATATCGGGGGGCTGCAGCATAACCCCTTTGCCAGATGAGATCACCTTCATGTATAGATCCTCCTTGATTTGCAGGAATATCTGTTAGGCATCTTTACAGCGTGCAGGATTACCACCAAACTGCCAATATTTTGAGTTGTATGGTTATTTCTTACATCAAGATGCAATGATCAGCGATGTAAGTTAGGTGCAGCCAGGAACGACAAACCGTTTTCGGTTAATGCCCAGGCTGTTTTATTGAGGGCGATGAATTTATCCATGAAATTCCCGGTCATATGATCAAAATCGCCGGCTTTCTTGATCTCTTCTTTGTCACGGAAATAATCCAGGATATCCGAAGGGTGTTCGCGGGTCTTGTCGATTTCAGGATCCCCGCCCTCATGTTTGGCGGAGATATTGGCCACATGGTCAGCGATCTCGATTAATTCATCCCGGCGGTTATAAGGTTGGCGGACAATACTCTTATAAGTCTCTGTGATGTGGTGTTCAAAACGGATAATATCCTCAAACCCCAGATCTTTCCGGAACTGTGCTGTGATTTCCATCGTTTGATTATCTATTGAGTTGCTCCAGTTGAATCCAATTAACGGGGTGGTGCCGTCGTCACGAGTGAATAATTTGGCGCCCAGCAGGGTCCATAATGCGGCATAGGGATTATCGTTCCCCATATATACAGAAATCTTAAATTCGTTATTCACACCCAGGCGATGCAGCATATATCCCAGCAGCACAGTGCCGGGATTGATATTCAATACCTGGCGCACCCCATAAGTTGTGTAATAGTACAGGAACTCATCCAGCCAGGCCAGTGCATGCTGGTTGGGTTGGCCGACACCGCCAAAATAGCCAGTGATTGTTTCAGGACCACCCAGGTGGACGTTAGAACCATCTGTTCCTTTGGTATCGAGTGTTTCGACATAACTGGCGCCCACAATTTGCATGGCTGCGGCAAAAGCGGCCAGATCGCCATCTTTTTCCTGTTCTTTCATTTGCCGGACCCGAATGAAACGCCCCGGCATTAACATCCCCTCAGCAATGGCCTTTTCTGTGATCATCCGCACCCAGGGGAAGTATTGGCAGGCGCTGATCTCCAGGGTGACTGCAAATTCATCCTTGAATTCGGTCTTCTCAGCTTTGTCGCCCAGGACTTTTTTGCGGTAATCCTGGATAGAAATAAATACCCCAGCTTCTTTTTGCTCCTGGAGCCACTTCAAATCCTCTAGATATTCGGGTTTTGTTTTTTCTACTACTGCCAGTAAGTTATCCAAATTCCGGGCCTGATCGGCTTTGGCATTGATCTCCTCGGGAGTACCGTATTTCTCCACCACCGCCAGGAAATCGTTGATGACATCCATGTCCGGGTTAAGGAGGATGTTGTTGATGGCGTCTAGTCTACTGGGGTTAATTTTTAATCGATCTCTCAGGTCCATATAATTTCTCCATTTTTTGATGTGTCTAGCGTAAGTGGTAAGTCGTAAATGGTAAATCGATTTGGGATTAGTTCAAATGTGATTGTCTGCAATTTATTTTCATTTTTTTAGCAGAAGTGACTAGCTTTGGAAATCATTCCGCCTATCAGGCTATTGATCTTGTGACACAAGTTGATTAATTCAATCTTGGTTTCATCTGTTATATAAGCACAGTTATTCGATACGTCTATCCAGTGTTCGGTTTCATTTAACTCTGCAGAAGCATTGGTAAGCATAAGAATAAAATTATTTATGTATCTTCTTTTGCCCCATGCCTCTGCTATTTGAGCTCCAACTGACCTGGATGATCGTCTAATCTGATCGGTTAGTGAATATACTTCCTCCTTTGGGAAATGTTTTGTTTCTGTGAATATTCTCTCAGCCAAATACACTGCTTGTTGATAAGCGAGCAAATCTTGAAATGATCTCGCATAAGGAAGCTTATCAGTCATTTCTGTTACCCCCTATTACTAAGAATAAATCGACTTACGACTTACAACTTACGACTTACGTCTTTTAGCCTACTCTTCCCCGAATTATTAAAGAAGCCCTTGGAGATCCTTGAATTCATCATCACTCATCGTGAACCAATTCTCTCTCTTCGGGAAGGTTTTATCCTTGACCTCTTTGTTGTATTGAATGAGCCCGTTTTGGAGAACTTCTCCGGCGTTGCCGTAGACTTTGGCCATCTTGGGAGTGAATTTGGGATAGAGGCCGAACATGTCATGGAAGATCAACAGCTGCCCGTGGGCGTCCGGACCGGATCCAAGACTCATGATCAGGCAGTCTTCTGCCCGCTCGGTGATGATCTTGGTTACTCGATCTGGCACCATTTCCAGTAGGATGCAGAAGGCACCTGCTTCTTCAAGAGCTTTTGCGTCGTCTATGATCTCTTTAGCCTGGACTGCTCCCTTTCCCTGGACCCGGAACCCACCTAAGGCTGCCACACTCTGGGGTGTTAATCCCAGGTGTCCTATAGCAGGGATCCCGGCGTTAACAATGGCTCTCATCCGGTCTGCCATTACGTGACCGCCTTCCAATTTGATTGCATCACAACTGGCTTCTGCCATAAACCGGCCGGCATTTAACACTGCGGATTCAACACTGGCTTGGTAGGACATATAGGGCATGTCTCCCACTAAGAAGGCCGTTGGCGCGCCGCGACGGACTGCCTGGGTATGCCGGATCATATCATCCATAGTCACCGGAAGGGTTCCATCGTACCCGAGCATGGTCATGCCCAGGCTGTCCCCCACCAACAGCATATCCATTTCAGCCTGTTCCTGGAAATAGGCGGTCGGGTAATCGTAACAGGTCAACCAGGAGATTGGTTCACTTTTGGCGGCTTTGTCGAACAGGGTGCGGATGGTGACTTTTTTACGATCGGTCATTGAGTTCCTCCAGTGTAGATTGATCCAGGTTATTAGACCCGGGCCATAATGAAAACACCCGTTGAATGAACGGGTGAAATCAAAAAAGGTTTATTTTGGTCAAGGACTTGTTCTTCCAGGACAAATAAAATAATCCTGAAGTGAGTCGTTCGGCAGTGGGAATTTGTCTGGTCCAGCAGCATAGTTACATCCTGGTCAAACAAAACGATCTGTGAACAATCCCTATTCTACGCTATATCGAGCACGGGGGCAATAAAAACAAGATTCCCGGCTTTGCATCTTCATCGCTGGAGATGAAGTATTGTGAAGGATTTGGATCATTTTTTTGTGATAAATATTACTTGCTAATCATCCCCTTTTTCGTCATAATGATTTCTATTATGGCGTATTAGGCTTAATGAGAGTCATCTTTGATTTTCAAATTCAAATACTGGTAATATTTCATTCACAAAGGGAGTGGTTTATGACTGCAAAAATAATTGATGGGCGAGCTGTCGCAAAGGAAGTTCGTGATGCTGTAGCTGCAGATGTAGCAGCTATGGTGGCGAAAGGGAAAAACCCGCCAGGGTTGGCAACGGTCCTGGTTGGTGAAAATCCAGCCTCACAAGTTTATGTTCGAATGAAACATAAGGCCTGTGAAAAAGCTGGTATCAAATCCATAGGCCACATTCTTCCAGCTACGGCAACTCAGGAAGAGGTTGAAAAAATGGTCAAGGATCTTAATGAGGATCCTGAAGTCCACGGCATTCTGGTTCAGCTTCCATTGCCAGATGGGTTGGATGATGAAAGTGTATTGAGGACGATCAGCATTAACAAGGATGTGGATGGATTCCATCCCCTGAATATTGGACGCTTGGCGCAAAAAGGACGGGAGCCCCAATTTGTTCCTGCAACGCCGGATGGCGTTTTGTATCTGCTGAAAAACGCTGGTGTTGAACTTGAAGGTGCTAATGCTGTTGTTTTGGGTAGGTCATTTATTGTTGGTATGCCGGCTGCTTTACTGCTGGTGAAAGAGAACGCTACTGTCACAATTTGCCATTCCCGGACAAAAAACCTAAAAGAGAAGTGTGCTGAAGCAGATGTGCTGATTGCTGCTGTTGGTCGTGCCGAAATGGTCAAGGGAGACTGGATTAAACCTGGTGCTGCAGTAATTGACGTTGGCACCAATCGTGTTGACGATGACAGTGTCGAACGCGGATATAGGCTGGTGGGTGATGTCGATTACGAAGAAGCCCTGGAAGTGGCGGGATACCTCACGCCTGTGCCTGGTGGAGTTGGACCAATGACAATCGCCATGCTGCTGCGTAATACCGTTCGCGCAGCTAAACTGGCAAACGGAAATTAAAACGACTGGATTAATTGGTCTTGTCGCTATTTATACAAAGGAGTGAACAGATGACTTTTGAGAAGAAACCCGTAACCCCGTCTCCATTGGAACTGCTGGATCCCGTGCCATCGGATATTGATATCGCTCATGCAGCGGTGATTAAGCCAATCAAAGATCTCGCAGAAGAGATCGGGATCCTGGAAGATGAGCTTGAGTTATACGGCAAATACAAAGCCAAAGTAACCCTTGATATCCTGGAGCGCCTGAAAGATGTGCCGGACGGAAAATATATCGATGTAACTGCAATTACACCCACTCCCCTGGGTGAAGGCAAAACCACTACAACTGTGGGATTGAGCCAGGCCCTGGGTGCCCACCTTGGAAAAAGCGTGTTCACCTGCATTCGCCAACCCAGCCAGGGACCAACTTTTGGTATTAAGGGTGGCGCTGCCGGCGGTGGCTACAGTCAGGTCATACCTATGGAGGATTTCAACCTTCATCTGACTGGTGATATCCATGCCATCACTGCTGCTAACAACCTGGTCGCGGCGGCAATTGATAGCCGCATGTATCACGAAAGTCGACAATCTGATGAGGCGCTTTTCAAACGCCTTTGTCCGGTAGATAAAAATGGAAAACGGGAATTTGCCCGAATTATGTTCCGAAGACTAAAGAAATTGGGAATTGACAAAACCAATCCCGATGACCTGACTGCGGAAGAGTACGGAAAATTCGTACGCCTGGATATGGATCCAGATGCGGTTACCTGGAGAAGGATCGTAGACACCAATGACCGCCACTTGCGAGAGATCGAAATAGGAATTGGTCCCAAAGAAGGTGGACATTCCCGCAAAACTGGATTCGACATCGCCGTAGCTAGTGAGATCATGGCTATCCTGGCTCTGACCACAGATTTGGCCGATATGCGCGAGCGTTTTGGACGGGCCGTTGTTGCTACCAGTAGAGCTGGTGAACCTGTCACCATGGATGACCTGGGTGTGGCAGGGGCGGTCACCGTATTGATGAAAGACGCAATTAAACCTACCTTGATGCAGACCGTAGAAGGCACCCCGGCCCTGGTCCATGCTGGCCCATTTGCGAATATCGCTCACGGAAACAGCTCGATCATTGCTGACAGGATTGCCCTTAAACTGGCTGACTATGTGCTGACAGAATCCGGATTCGGGGCGGACATCGGTATGGAAAAATTCTTTAACATCAAATGCCGCTACTCCGGATTGGTCCCGGATCTGGTTGTGCTGGTCGCGACCGTGCGAGCTTTGAAGATGCATGGTGGTGGCCCCAAGGTTACCGCTGGCGCACCCCTAGATCCTGCTTATGTGACCGAGAATCTGGAACTGCTGGAGAAAGGACTCTGCAACCTGGAAGTCCACATCGAAAATGCCTTGAAGTTCGGCATCACGACAGTGGTTGCGGTAAACAGTTTCAAGGATGACACTGAAGCCGAAGTTGAGATGGTACGTGAAGCCGCCATGAAGGCAGGCGCTTATAATGCCGTGGTTACTCGGCATTGGATGGAGGGCGGCAAGGGTGCAGTTGATCTTGCCAAGGCAGTAGTTGATGCCTGTGAACAACCGAGTGATTTCAAATTCCTCTATCCGTTGAAGGGCACTACCATTAAGGAAAAGATTGAGATCATCTGCAAGGAAATCTACGGAGCAGATGGTGTTACCTATGAACCCTTGGCCGAAAAGAAAGTGGAGCTTTACACTAAATTGGGTTTTGATGAACTGCCCATGTGCATGGCTAAAACTCACTTAAGCATGAGCCATGATGGGACATTGAAAGGGAGGCCAACAGGTTTCACTGTTCCTATCCGGGATATTCGGGCCTCGGTTGGTGCAGGATTCTTGTATCCTCTACTCGGTACAATGAGCACCATGCCCGGATTGCCCACCCGGCCAGCTTACTACGAGATAGACATTGATCTAGAGACAGGCCAGGTTATCGGCCTTTCCTAAATCGGTTTATTGATTAGTCGATTTATCAAAGATTCAATGAATCGGGGCGGTTAGTTGAAAATCTAACCGCCCCGGTTTCAAGCCCCGTTACAAAGGGTCTTTACTGGTATATTCATTTAATTGATTTGAAGGGTGCGATGAAAAATCGCGGAACAGAGACTTTTAACTGGTGGGAATATCATCATCACTGGCAGCCGCGCAGCGGAGAAGTCATCGAGGAAATTACACTCACTATTTATGTAAATGGTGTAGATTTCGTTTCGATGATGGGAACGCCGCTGAACCAGGATTGGCTGGCGGTTGGTTTCTTAATGAACGAGGGGATCATTTCAGATCTGGAAGAGATCAAAGATCTCAGAATTACAAAGGACGGATGTTGCATCGACGTCTGGTTAAGTACAGATGTTGATCTTCCACAAAAAATGGTTCTGACTTCCGGGTGTGGGGGAGGACTTACCCAGGAAAATCCCAGACCAGGAATAGAACTGCTCTCGGTAGGTTCGCCTTCGGAGCCTGATTTGATCCTCGAGGCTTTTACGCACTTGCAAACCAAAGAGAGCCTGTACGCCAAATCCCGTGGAGTTCACGCTGCAGGTTTACTTGACCTTGGAACAGGAAAACTGCTCCAGGTTGCTGAAGATATTGGCCGGCATAACGCCATAGATAAATTACACGGAGCCTGTTTGATGAAGGGAATCACTATGGAAGACCGGGCATTGATCACCACGGGCAGGATTTCTTCGGAAATGCTTCGCAAAGGAGCGTATATGCGGTGTCCTATCATAGTATCCAGAACTTCTCCAACCTCAGCAGCGGTTGATTTGGCACGGACCTGGCAGATCACTCTGGTCGGATATGCTAGGCATGGGAAACTGCGGGTATACTGTAATCCAGAACGCTTGGGTTTTAAGGAAGAAAGGGATTAATAGCAGGAAAATCATTTTTTTGTTCACGGGCAGGAGAGGGAGTGTTCTATGAGTGAAAATGTCATTGATGTCGGATTAATTGAACCCATTCTTCTTGAGTTCCGGGATCAGGTGGGAGCGGTGATTCCGATTTTGCAGCGCACCCAGGATCTCTATGGTTATCTGCCGGAAGATGCCATGCAGGAGATATCAAAAAGAAGCGGTATTTCAATCAGCCAGATTTATGGCGTCGCTACCTTTTATGCTCAATTTAATCTTGAACCTCGAGGGCGACATATTATCCAGATCTGTGATGGCACAGCCTGCCATGTAAAGGGCGCGCCAAAATTGGTCGTAGCTGTTGAGGATGAATTTAATCTCGAAGCAGGCGGCAGTGATCCCGATTTTGAATATACGCTGGAGATCGTCTATTGCTTAGGGTCGTGCGGCCTAGCGCCTATCGCCCTGGTGGATGGGCAGGTCTACGGAAATACCACTGCCAAATCCCTGGTGGAAAACATCAAGCAAGTGGCTAAATAGCTAGTTTAGGAGATTCCCTATGCCAGTGTTAAAGAACATCTCCGAATTGAATGATTTTCGGGAACAATCCAAATTGCAGCTATCATACAGGGAAGATAACAAACTCACTATCATCCTTGGCATGGGTACCTGCGGAATTGCCGCGGGTGCGAATGAAGTCGCGGAAGAGGTTCGATCCGAAATTGAGAAACACAACATCGATGCCGAAATTATTAACGTGGGCTGTATCGGGATGTGCCACAATGAACCACTATTGGATATTCAGCAGCCAGGCCAGCCCCGGATAACTTATTCAAATGTGAAACCGGCCATGGTCGGGAAGATCATCGAAAAACACCTCTTGAATGGCGAATTCAACAAACGCTGGATCTATGGGCAGCTTCCTGCCCGGGACGGGACAACCATTGAAGGAATTCCTACTTATGAAGAACTCTCTTTTTATGGCAAACAGATCCGCATCGCTCTTAAAAACTGCGGCATAATCGACCCCCAGAGCATAGAGGAATATCTGGCATCTGGCGGGTATGGAGGCCTTGAAAAAGCCCTCTTCCAGATGAGTCCGGATGATGTAATTGAGGAAGTAAAGGATTCGGGGTTGCGCGGCAGGGGAGGGGCTGGTTTCCTGACCGGTTTAAAATGGGAGTTTTGCCAGAAGGCAAAAGATTATCCAAAATATGTCATCTGTAACGCCGATGAGG
>CAYORF010000002.1:0-80945 GCA_964406305.1 uncultured Anaerolineales bacterium
GGTGCAGATCGGGTGCAAGTAATTTGAGATAGATGATATCCAGGTCTAAAACACCGGGATTTTTTGTTTTAAGACGAAATTTCACCCCTAAATAACCGAAAAAACTCTCACAGCCGCCCCGGCGTCTGATTAAAGATCAGAGACAATTTGATTCGAATCCATGACTGTGGACGGTATTGGACTCGAACCAATGACCTTTGTGATGTCAACGCAACGCTCTAACCAGCTGAGATGTCTCAAATACTATAATCAGCATGTTCAATAAATTTTAAATAAATATTCCTACTGTTAGGCAAAGATGAAAACTGGACACCTATAAAGTTCAAAAGTGGACACTGAATCCCTGCAAAGGAAGGGAGGCAGAATGTACCATTTTACTGTTCCACCAGATACGGATATCCATGAGCTGCTTTGTTTCATTAGGCACGAGATGGACACCTACATATTTAAGCAAAGGGACATTAGGAACCTCAATGATATGTTTGAATAGAGAAATCCGACGGTAACTATTGACCCGGCGTTTTTCTCTAAGACAGAATACATCTTTCGGCGAAGTATAGGGCGGTGGTAAGGTTAGTTTGCGGAAGAGGCTGTTTCCGGATTTCTTAGCTTTTTCAAAACGAATCTGAGGAATTTCACCAGTGGTTGAATGCACTTGGTGATTGTTGTAACGGTCAAGCTCAGCTTTCAAGACACTGCGGACTTCATTTAGCTTGGATAGTTTTTCATAAACACAAGTGCGGACGATGCGGTCCTGCAGCCAGCGATAAGGTCTTTCAACTTTTCCTTTTGCCTGTGGGGAAAGAGCATAGCTGACATCCACACCCAGAATGCGCATCATCTTGCGCCACTGAGTATCGACATCATCGGTCTCCAGCACATGTTTACGCCAGACACTGTCTCTGCCTTGAACGAAACGAAACACACGTAGGGAATCAACATAGTACCGCAAGGGAAGACCGTAGCGCTGGCTCAAGGCCTGGATCGCCTGAATATGGGCCCAGGTGGTCTCCCTGGGAACGAAATCAGCATACAGTAGCTTGCGGCTGAAGTCATCAATCGAAGTGATCAGAGTCCACTTCTCCTTCGCGAGAGGGGACCACTTATGTGTGGAAGCATCATGCTGGATTAGCGCACCGATGGATGCTGTTAACACTTCCCGATCATGAGTTTTTCTCTTTTTTCGGGGTTTGTGGCAGTCAAGGTTTTTAGCCCGATTTATGATGGTCGTCACAGACACCTGAATACCTTTCTCTTTCAATCGATCTTTCATCGCTGAGTAGTTAAACCCCGAGATTGGCAGGTCAGGATCTTCAACAACGGCTTTCTCTTGAAGTAAAGCTTTCTCGATCTCTTTTTCTGCTCCTGGTGAGATCCTGGCGTGCGTTTTTCGTTGATAGGCAATTGTAAAATGATTTGGATTGCTTCGATATTCTTTCAACAAGTCGAAGAAGCGTGACTTGCCAATCCCTATCATTTCTTGAAGATCAGCTCTGCCAACCCGTCCTTGACAATAACTCTGGAATAGAAGTTTGATTTGTTCATCTGTGAAACGTTTGTGGAGCTGTGACATGGGTTCCTCCAGTTTGTATTGGAGGAGAAATCGTATATTATCCCTTAGTTCCTGTCAAAACCAGGTGTCCACTTTCAAGCGTAAACTGTCCACTTTTGAAGTTTAAATAACAAATAAATATTCCTACTTGACAGATGTTGATTAAGTCCATATAATCCTGCCTAATATCTAAACATTAATTTTTTAAAAAGTTCCACAAAACAACAATGATCAATACTGTATTGTCCTTCATCCTTATTCTAATTAGCCTTTTGGTTCTTATCCTGATTTTGGGGATTGCGAACCCCGTATCCGGTTGGGCATTTAGGAAGGTGAAGAACAAGAAGTAACAGAACACATTCCAAAGTTTTTTTGAAAAGTCGCCCATCCGGGCGGCTTTTTTTGTTTTAGGAGCAAACATGAGATCGGATGAAATCAAAAAAGGTTACGAACGTGCACCTCACCGCTCTTTATTGAGGGCGACCGGCAACGTCAGCGAGGAGGATTTTGGTAAACCTTTCATTGCTGTGGTCAATTCCTACGTCGATATCATCCCTGGTCATGCGCACTTGCAGGAATTCGGAAAAGTGATCAAGGATGCTGTCCGGGCAGCAGGAGCTGTTCCTTTTGAGTTCAACACCATCGGTGTGGATGATGGAATTGCCATGGGGCACTATGGTATGAAATTTAGCCTGCCTTCCCGTGAGCTGATCGCCGACAGTGTCGAAACCATGATCCAGGCCCATCAATTCGACGGCATGATCTGCATTCCTAATTGCGACAAGATCGTTCCGGGTATGGTTATGGCAGCGCTGAGAGTGGATGTCCCTGCGATCTTCATATCTGGTGGGCCAATGAAAGCAGGTATTATGCCTGACGGAGAGATAGTAGATCTGGTATCGGTTTTCGAGGGAGTGGGTGCCTATCAGGCAGGGTACATCTCTGAAGATCAATTACAAACTCTGGAAAGATATGCCTGTCCCGGGTGTGGTTCCTGTTCAGGTTTATTTACCGCCAATTCCATGAATTGTCTCCTGGAGATTTTGGGCTTAGCCTTGCCATTCAATGGGACTGCCCTGGCTGGATCAATAGAGCGGGAAAAACTTGCTCTGGATGCCGCTGGGAGGATCATGGATCTGGTAAACCAGGACCTCACTCCCCGCAAGATAGTCACAAAAGACGCCATTGACGACGCATTTGCGCTTGATATGGCATTTGGCGGCAGCACAAATACCGTTCTGCATACGCTAGCCTTTGCATTCGAAGCTGGTATTGACTATGACCTTAAACGCATTAATCAGATTGCCGGGGAAGTACCCCACCTTTGTAAGATCAGTCCATCAGGACCCTGGCATATGGAAGACCTTCACACCGCCGGAGGAGTCCCCGCCATCGTAAATGAACTTGCCAAAGGAGGGTTTCGTGTCCATCTGGACCGCCCAACGGTGGCCGGGACAACTCTAGGCAGTTCGATCAATGACCAGACAATTTTGAATCCAGAAGTAATTCGGCCCCATACAAATCCACACAGCACTAAAGGCGGTCTGGCGATCCTGTTTGGAAATCTTGCGCCGGATGGAAGTGTGGTCAAGTCCGGGGGTGTTGCTCCAGAAATGCGTCGCCATAAAGGACCTGCCCGAATTTATGAAAGTCAAGATGAAGCTATGCAAGGCATCCTTAACCACGAAGTGCAGCCAGGAGATGTGGTGGTCATTCGGTATGAAGGACCAAAAGGAGGTCCGGGAATGCAGGAAATGCTCTCACCTACCTCTGCAATTGTCGGAATGGGCTTAGGAGAAAGCGTTGCTCTGATCACAGATGGCCGTTTTTCGGGTGGAACTCGGGGAGCTTGTATTGGTCATATCAGCCCGGAAGCAGCTGCCCGGGGTCCTATTGCTGCTCTCCAAAATGGAGATGAGATCCTAATCGACCTTGCCAGCAATACCCTGGAAGTGTCCCTGAGTGAGGAAGAGTTGAAAAACCGTATTAGTGCCTTACCCCAATATGCACCATCAACGGACAGTTCGTGGCTGCGTCGCTATTCACGGATGGTGACCAGTGCTAACCAGGGAGCAGTCTTAATTTAATCGTTTTTTAATTGATGTATTTTCCTGTCCAAAGGAGAGATTTATGAAGGAATTATCCGGAGCAGAAATTTTATGGGAAAGCCTTGTCGCTGAAGGAGTGGAAGTTATATTTGGCTATCCAGGCGGCGCTATCATGCCGGTCTATGATGTGATGTTGAAATATCCGGTCCACCATGTGCTTACCCGCCACGAGCAAGGTGCTGCTCATATGGCAGACGCCTATGCCAGAACATCAGATAAAGTTGGAGTAGCTTTGGCTACTTCAGGGCCAGGAGCCACCAACCTTGTCACTGGGATTGCCACGGCAATGTTGGATTCTTCTCCGCTGATCTGCATAACCGGTCAGGTTCATAGCAATTTGCTGGGAAAAGATGCCTTTCAGGAAATTGATGTAACGGGTATCACCTTACCGATCACAAAACATAATTTCCTGATCACCAGGGCTGATGAGGTTGCTGAGGTTGTGCATAAGGCCTTCCATATCGCCCGGAGTGGTCGGCCTGGCCCGGTCTTAATCGATTTTTGTAAAGATGCTCAAATTCAAATAGCTCAATATCATGAACCAGATCCATCACTGCCCATTTCTCTGCCCGGATACAGTTCCCCGGTCCATGCACCTGAGGATGATTTGAAAACCGCTGCTGAAATGATTGAAAAAGCTGAGCAGCCTGTTATCCTGGCCGGACAAGGGGTATTGATGTCAGACGGCATGGAAATGCTGGAATTCTTTGCCACCAAAACCCAGACACCCGTAGCCATGACATTGCTTGGATTAGGCGCCTTGCCCACCTCTCACCCCCTGTCTCTGGGGATGATGGGCATGCATGGAGAGGCTTATTGCAATCAGGCAATCCAGAATGCTGATTTGCTATTGGCATTTGGCATGCGATTTGATGATAGGGTCACGGGAAATCTGCGCACTTACGCACCCCGGGCTAGAAAAATTCACCTGGATATAGATCCCACAGAAATCAATAAAAATATTGACATAGATCTATCGTTGCTGGGAGATCTCAAAACAGTTCTCTCTGACCTGATACCCCTGGTAGATGAATACGATCATGATGCCTGGAAAATTCAGATCAACGGCTGGAAAAAAGAAACCCGGGAAAGGAGCATTCTTTCCTGGCAGGATGATGGAAAATTGAGGACAGCCCGGGTGATCCATGATCTATGGGAAATTACAGAAGGTGATGCTATCGTGGCAACTGGAGTAGGCCAGCATCAGATGTGGGCTGCCCAGTATTACACTTTTGAAAAACCATTCCGCCTGATCACATCCGGAGGAGCAGGGACAATGGGTTTTGGTCTCCCAGCCGCCCTGGGTGCCTGGTTCGCTCACCCTGAGGAGGAAATCTGGTTAATTGATGGGGACGGAGGTTTTCAGATGACACAAAGTGAACTTTCCACGGCGGTTCAGGAAAATGCGAATATAAAAATAGCGATCATGAATAACGGTTTCTTGGGCATGGTACGGCAGTGGCAGGAATTCTTCTTTGATAAACGCTACGCTTCTACCCCGATCACAGGACCAGACTTTGTGAAACTTGCAGACGCGCATGGAATACCCGCAAGGAGAATCCAGGATCCCGGAGAAGTATTCTCAGCCATAGAGTTCGCTCAGCAGACACCCGGCCCGGTCCTTTTGGACTTTATTGTAGAAAAAGAAGAATCCGTCTACCCAATGGTACCAACGGGTGCCGCCCTAGATGAAATGATCAGACGTCCAATATTCAAAAAAGATTCAGCAGTGAAGTCCAAATAACGGCTTCCCGTTCACTGTGCCCGAACCACCACAGGAGTATTTATGCAGCAGATATTATTTGCCCTAGTAGAAAACAAACCGGGAGTCCTCAATAGAGTATCTTCCCTGTTTAGACGAAGAAAATTCAATATTGAATCGCTTAATGTTGGACGGACAGAAAAAACCGATATATCCCGAATGACAATTGTGCTCGAAAACGAGGCAGTAGATGCCCGAACAGTTGAGGCAAATCTCTACAAATTGGTCAATGTTATCGATGTCCAGGATCTGACCAATCAACCCGCTGTTGTGCGGGACCTGGCATTGATCAAGGTAAAGGCAACACCAGAGACCCGAGGCGAAGTGGCCAGTCTGGCAGAGATCTTTCGCGCAAATATTGTCGATGTTGCGCCCGATTCAGTCGTCGTTGAGATCGCAGGCACTGAAGATAAGATTGAAAGCCTGGTAGAGCTGTTGCGGCCTATAGGTATAGAGGAATTGGTACGCACTGGTCAGGTCGCTATGATGAGAGGGGCATCAGATGGAAAAAGATACACGCCTGGCGCAAACGGAAAAACTAAAATCACTGCTTAATTGGAATTGGAAGGATTAAATATGGCCACAATATATTATGAAAAAGATGCAAACCCCGAACTGATCAAGGACAAAAAAGTTGCTGTGATTGGATATGGTTCCCAGGGTCACGCTCACAGCCTGAACTTACATGACAGTGGAGTCGACGTCCGGGTCGGACTGCCAGAAGGCAGCCGTTCCAAATCCAAGGCTGAAGCCGCTGGCTTAAAGGTTGTCCCAATCGCAGAAGCTGCAAAATGGGCTGATACGATCATGGTTCTTATTCCAGATACTTCCCAACCAAGCGTATATAAATCAGATATTGAGCCTCATTTGAGACCGGGCAAAACTTTGATGTTCGCCCATGGATTTAATATTCGTTTCGGAACGATCAAACCTCCTGCTGATGTAGATGTCAGTATGGTAGCTCCAAAAGCGCCAGGACATAGAGTAAGGGAAGTCTTTCAGGAAGGTGGAGGAACACCCTCTCTGCTTGCAGTCCATCAGGATGCCAGTGGCGAAGCTTATCAAAATGCCATTGCCTATTCCTGGGGTATCGGAGCCACTCGGGCAGGTGTATTAAAGACAACCTTCGCAGAAGAAACAGAGACGGATTTATTTGGAGAACAGGCAGTTTTGTGTGGAGGAGTATCCGCCCTGGTCAAAAGTGGATTTGAGACGTTGGTCGAAGCCGGGTACCAACCAGAAGTAGCCTATTTCGAATGTATGCATGAGTTAAAGCTGATTGTGGACCTGATGTACAGAGGTGGATTGAATTTTATGCGCTACTCTGTCTCGGATACTGCAGAACATGGTGATTATTATGCGGGTTCAAAAGTGATCACAGATCAGACTCGGGAAAATATGCGTCAGCTGCTCAAGGATATACAGACCGGAACCTATGCAGAAGAATGGATCGAAGAAAACGAGAACGGCAGGCCCTGGTTCAACGAACAGCGAAAGAAAGATCAGGACCATCCCATAGAGGTTGTCGGTAGAAAGCTGCGCAGCATGATGCCTTTCATCGACTCCGTAACAATAAAACCTGGTGATTAAGGATATACGCGTAAGATAAGCAACAGTTACAGGAGAATTAATGACTGATCAATATATCCGGTTCTTTGATACAACCTTACGGGATGGAGAACAATCCCCTGGTGCCTCACTGACTTCTGCAGAGAAGCTGGAAATTGCCCGTGCATTAGCCCGCCTGGGAGTGGATGTGATCGAAGCTGGTTTTCCAGCAGCTTCCCCCGATGATTTCCAGGGGGTTCAACGCATAGCTCAGGATGTCGGCATTTCGAAAGGTAATGAATATAAAACACCATCCATTTGCGGACTAGCCCGGGCATTAAAAAGTGATATCGATACAGCTTGGAAAGCAATTAAACCGGCTGCAAATCCACGGATCCATACCTTTCTCGCTACCTCTCCCGTTCATATGCAGTACAAACTGAGCCTGGAACCAGAGGAAGTTGTGATTCAGGTTAGCGAAATGGTTGCATATGCCCGATCCCTTTGTGATGATGTGGAATTTTCTCCTGAAGACGCCACCCGGTCTGATCCTGATTTTCTTTATCAAGTTTTGGAGGCAGCAATTCAAGCCGGTGCGACGACACTGAATATTCCTGATACTGTCGGTTATGCCATACCTGAGGAATTCAATAATCTTATTGCCGGTATTATCGTCAATACCCCAGGTATTGATGAAGTAATTCTCTCTGTTCACTGCCATAATGATCTCGGATTAGCAACAGCAAATACCCTTGCTGGCATCCAAGCCGGTGCCAGACAGGTTGAAGTTACTATGAACGGTATTGGAGAGAGAGCAGGCAACACATCTCTGGAAGAAATTGCCATGGCATTACATACTCGTCGGGCAATGTATAACTTTGAAAACAGGATCGACCCTTCTCAGATCACACGGGTGAGCCGGATGGTCTCGAATTATACCGGAATCCCGATCCAACCTAATAAAGCCATCGTTGGTGAAAATGCGTTTGCTCATGAAGCAGGAATCCATCAGGATGGCATGCTCAAGAATAAGAAAACTTACGAAATTATGTTGCCTGAAACCGTTGGCCTCCAGCGCTCTCGTCTGGTTTTGGGGAAACATTCTGGCCGGCATGCCCTGCAGATCCGCCTGGAAGAATTGGGATACAGCCTTGAGCAGGAAGAGTTATCCGACATCTTTAAAAGCTTCAAAGTACTGGCTGACAAGAAAAAAACCATCACTGATGCAGATCTTGAAGCGCTGGTTGAGGATCAGGTTTACCGTGCTGAAGAGATCTTCAGCCTGGACGGTTTGCAGGTATCCTGTGGGACGATGGGACTTCCCACTGCAACTGTTCGTCTGTCTGACAGGGATGGCGAGATCCATATTCAAGCCTGTGTAGGAACTGGACCAGTCGATGCAGCCTTCAAAGCAGTAGATTTGATCGTTCAGGTCTCGAATACCTTGCTTGAATTCAGCATCAATGCAGTCACTGAAGGCATAGACGCTATCGGTGAAGTAACCGTACGACTGGAACCCAAAAATGGTTCGATTCCAGAACGCACATCACCTCAAAGCGGCCTTACTCATAAAAGATCTTTCGGAGGATATGGAGCGGACACAGACATTATTGTCGCCTGCGTCAAAGCTTATCTTTCTGGCTTGAACAAATTGCTTAATGCTCGTGAATATACTCAGGCATCGGAACTGGGAGTCAAAAGACCAGAAAAAATCAAACTATAAACTCAGGCAGCAGCTATTATCAATAACCGGAATTATTTTCCCTTAAGGAGGAAAGAAATGACGAACCAAACATCAGATCGATCATCAAAATCATTCCCAGATCCTCAGGCATCTAAGCAAAAACGGAGTCCAATGGTTCAAAAACAGGATCGCGAGGTTAAGAAACAGGGAAAATACCATGTTCCAGAACGGATGGAAACCTTTCCCAAGACCAGAACCTTTCCGAAAAAATGGGATTTCTCAAGTTTTTCAAAAGATTCAAAATGAATTCTCCGAAGACGCTATTCGACAAAATCTGGGAAACTCATCTTGTATCTGAAGAAGACGGATCCCCTGCCGTCCTGTTTATAGATCTGCACTTAGTCCATGAAGTGACCTCTCCGCAGGCTTTTAACGGTTTGAGGGAAAAAGGATTGGGGGTTCGGTCGCCCAATCGAACACTGGCAACCATGGACCATTCGACTCCTACTATAGATCTGAAAAAGTCATCAGTAGACCAGTCTGGTCAGCTCCAAATTGAACAAATGGAAGCTAACTGCCGGGAGTTTAGCATACCACTATACGATCTTGATCATTCCCAAAGGGGTATCGTTCATGTAATAGGTCCAGAATTGGGATTAACTCAGCCCGGGATGACAATTGTCTGTGGTGACAGTCATACATCAACACATGGAGCGTTCGGTGCCCTTGCTTTTGGTATTGGGACCAGTGAAGTCGAACACGTATTGGCAACCCAGAGTTTACTGCAGGAACAGCCAAAAACCATGTTGGTCGAATTTACCGGTGAACTCCCCAGTGGAGTGACCTCTAAAGACCTGATCTTAGCCCTGATCAAGGAAATCGGAATTGGAGGCGGAGTTGGATTTGTGATTGAATACGGGGGAAATGTTGTTTGCTCCCTTAATATGGACGAACGAATGACCCTCTGTAATATGAGCATCGAAGCTGGTGCCCGGGCTGGTTTAATTGCTCCAGACGAGATTACCTTCACATATTTAAAAGAGAGGGCATTTGCGCCGAAGGACCTGGACTGGGAGAGATCCTTGAGTCGATGGCAATCATTGAAATCTGATCCAGGTGCAGTTTTTGATAAAAAGATCCAGATCGATATTGGCAACTTATCTCCTATGATCACCTATGGCACCAATCCTGAGATGGGCGCGCCAATTGACTCTGTAATCCCTGATCCTTCCGAAGAATCAGACCCTGTTCGGCAGGCTGCCCTAGAAAAAGCCCTTGATTATATGGGTCTCTCGCCTGGAGAACCTTTGGTCGGACAGAAAGTCGATGTGGTTTTCCTGGGCAGCTGCACCAACGGACGGATGAGTGACTTGCGGGCAGCAGCTTCAATTCTAAAGAATCAAAAGATTGCACCTGGAATAAAAATGCTTGTAGTTCCCGGATCAGAAAGTGTCCGGCGCCAGGCAGAACAAGAAGGCCTCAACAAGGTATTCCTTGACGCCGGGGCGGAATGGCGCTATTCAGGCTGTAGTATGTGTCTGGCAATGAATGGCGATCAATTATCTCCAGGCCAATATGCAGTCAGCACCAGCAATCGAAATTTTGAAGGACGGCAGGGACCAGGTGGACGGACATTTTTGGCCAGTCCGCTTACAGCTGCTGCATCGGCTTTAGCCGGCAGGATCGCTGATCCCCGGGATCATATTAATTAAAATCGATCAAAATAAGGACATTATGCAACATATTCAAATCATCAAGTCAAAAATGATCCCACTATTGCAGAATGATATTGATACAGATCAGATCATTCCCGCCAGGTATCTCAAGGTCATCGATAAAAATGGTTTGGCAGACGGGTTATTCTCTGGATGGAGATATCTTGCTACTGGTGAGCAAAACACCGAATTTCCTCTCAATCAGCCAATATATAAAGGTGCAGAGGTGCTTCTGGCTGGTGATAATTTTGGCTGTGGATCATCCCGTGAACACGCTCCCTGGGCCCTGCTTCAATGGGGAATTCGCGCAATAATCAGCACCTCATTCGCAGATATATTTCGCAATAATGCTTACAAAAATGGCCTACTGCCCATCGAAGTTAATCCTGCCACCCATCAGCGGATCTCAAATGCAATTTCCACTGACCCAAACCTCCTGATGATCATTGATCTGCCCGCTCAGAAAATCAAGTTATCAGATGGATATTCAGATGAATTTGAGATCGATCCATTCAGTAAAAATTGCCTGGTCAATGGTATTGACCAGTTAGGATATTTGCTTCAGTTCTCAGATCAGATTGACAATTTTGAAAAAGAAATGGAGTCGGCGGGAATTTTCCGAATAACTACCACGGAAGAAATATCAGCTGGATAAGGTAGATTATCAGGTAAATAATCGGCGAGAAAATAACTCCTAAAAGGTTGAATGATTAATGGTTAGAACTTTACAGGTTTTCAATGGAGAACATAAAGCATGAGTGAAATATCTATTTACGACACAACATTGAGGGATGGCACCCAGAGCGAAGGGATATCCTTATCTGTCAACGATAAACTGAAGATAACTCGACGCCTCGATGAATTTGGCGTTCATTACATTGAAGGAGGTTGGCCCGGATCCAATCCCAAGGATGCTGAATTTTTTAATCGGGCCAAAACTCTATCATTCAAAAATGCCAAACTGGCGGCTTTTGGATCCACGCGAAGAAAAAACACCGAACCTGATCGGGACCCGAATTTGATTGCTCTGCTGGACGCAGGTACCCCGGTCGTCACTTTGGTTGGCAAAAGTTGGGAACTTCATGTCAGGGACATACTCGAGACCAGCCTGGAAGAGAATTTGTTGATGATCGAAGAGAGTACAGTTTACTTGAAATCCAAAGGAAAGGAAGTCATTTATGATGCCGAACACTTTTTCGATGGTTATAAGACAGATCCCGAATATGCTGTTCAAACTTTGATCGCCGCCGATAAAGGTGGTGCCAATGTCCTGGTGCTTTGTGATACTAACGGGGGCTGTTTACCTTGGGAGATCGAGGAGATCATCACAGCTGTGGGGAAAATCACTGGTAAACCGCTGGGTATCCATACTCATGATGACGGTGGAAATAGTGTGGCGAATTCCCTTGCGGGAGTCCGTGGCGGCGCTGTACATGTCCAGGGCACGATCAACGGCTATGGTGAGCGGGTAGGAAATGCCAATTTGTGTTCAGTGATACCCAATCTTCAGATCAAGATGGGGTATTCATGCATTGATCCTGAAAATCTTGCCAGGCTAACTGATCTCTCTCATTTTGTGGATGAAGTAGCCAATCAACCCCATGACTCTCGCCTTCCCTATGTTGGTAAAAAAGCATTCAGCCATAAAGGCGGCATCCACGTTGCAGCGATTCTCAAGAATGAAGATTCCTATCAGCACATCAATCCTGACCTGGTAGGAAATCAACGCCAGACTTTGATCTCCGATCTTTCCGGGCGCGGGAATGTGATGGATAAAGCCCAACAGTTTGGGTTGGACGTGGATCATCAACAAGCCAAGGATATTGTCACCCAGATCAAAGACCTGGAGTCACAGGGGTTTACATTTGAAAGCGCTGAAGCTTCTGTGAACCTGATGGTGCGCAGGATGAAACCCGGCTATAAACGGCCCTTTGAACTAATTGATTTTATGACTGTGGTTGAACATCGCGAGGGACGAGGTGTTGTTTCCGAGGCGACTGTAAAGGTCCGGGTCGGCGATCAGATTTTCCATACAGCCGCTGATGGCAATGGTCCTGTAAATGCCCTGGATGCTGCTTTACGAAAGGCATTGATAGATGTCTATCCCCAGTTAAAGAATATTAGATTGGATGATTATAAAGTGCGTATTCTCGATAGCGATCAGGGAACCGCAGCGCATGTTCGGGTTTTGATTGACACCCAGAATGGAACAAGTCGCTGGAGCACAGTTGGCGCCAGTACAAATATCATTGATGCCAGTTGGCGAGCCCTGGTAGATAGCATGGAATATGCCCTGCTTGATGATCCTGAATAAAATGGAACAAATAATTTAGTTAAAGGAAGCATAAATGATAACAAATATTGTGTGCCTTCCAGGAGATGGCATTGGCACCGAAGTAACTGCAGCCGCCCAAAAGATTCTGGAAGTAATTGGAGCGAAATACGGGTATTCATTCCAGCTGGAAGAACATTTGATAGGTGGAGCTGCTATTGATGATAGCGGCATTGCTTTACCAGAAAAAACCCTGGAAGCTTGTTTAAAATCAGATGCCGTTTTGCTAGGAGCGGTTGGTGGTCCAAAATGGGATGATCCTCTGGCAAAAGTACGTCCAGAACAAGGCCTGCTCGGGCTGCGAAAAGGATTGGGCTTATTTGCCAATTTACGTCCTGTCCAGCCCCACCCCGATTTGTTAGATGCTTCTCCATTAAAAACTGAATACTTAGAAAATGTAGATTTATTGGTAGTGCGTGAGCTAACGGGCGGGATCTATTTTGGACGTCCCCAGGGACGAAATCAAACCGAGAACGGGGAACAGGCTGTTGATACCATGAGCTACACTACTGGTGAAGTTCAGCGGGTGGCTGAATTGGCCTTCCAGCTGGCTGGAAATCGCAAAAACAAAGTTACCTCCGTTGATAAAGCTAATGTTCTGGAAACCTCACGATTATGGCGGCAGGTGGTTGGCCAGGTGGCTGAATCATACCCTGAAGTGGTGTTGGAAAATATGCTGGTTGATTCAGCGGCCATGCATCTGATCTCCCGCCCATCATCTTTTGATGTGTTATTGACAACCAATATGTTTGGAGACATCCTGACCGATGAATCTTCAATCTTGGTTGGATCCATGGGAAATCTGCCCTCCGCCTCACTCGGAGAAGGTACTAACCAGCATGGAAAACAACGCGGGATGTATGAACCTATTCATGGTTCAGCTCCTGATATTGCTGGAAAAGGCATAGCCAACCCAATTGGTGCGATCCTCTCTGCTGCGCTGCTGCTCCGCTATTCACTTGGGCTTGAAGAAGCAGCCCAGGCAGTGGAAAACGCCGTTGATTCCACATTAAAAGCAGGTAATCGCACGATTGACCTGGTTCCTGGAAATGAAAAATCCCTCAATACAGCGGAGATATTGGAAGTAATTATTAGTTATCTTTAACTAATAGATAAATTTACTGATTATCTGATGGAGATCGTAATAGAGAAATTGATCCTTGTATTTCAATCAAAAGGGCGACCTTATGAAATCAATATTATTTTGGAGGACCATTAAATGAGTTTCAGATCTGAATATGTCTGGCTAAACGGAAAACTTCTCCCTTACGATGATGCTTTGATCCATGTGAATACGAGTTCATTGCATTATGGGTACGGTGTTTTTGAGGGGATTCGTGCCTATCAAACAGACCAAGGACCTGCTGTATTTCGACTCAGAGATCATTTTGAACGATTCTTGAATTCAGCTCTTATTCTGGGTTTGCAGGACTCCCCGTACAGCGTCGAAGAATTAACCGAGGCAACCCACCAAGTTATCCGTGAGAATAAGTATCAAGCATGTTATATTCGGCCGTTATTATTCTTTGCAGAATCTCTTGATTTGAACTTAGATCATGCCACACCGCAGGTAAGCATTACAGCCTGGGAGTGGGGATCTTACCTTGGAGAAGGGAGTTTGGAAAAAGGTGTCCATATGGGTGTTTCCTCTTTAACAAGACATCACATGAATGTGAATTTCACCAAGGCAAAAATCACCGGGAATTATGCCAATTCGGTCATCGCCAAAACAGATGCTGTCAGAAATGGTTTTGATGAAGCGATTATGCTGGACCCGGAAGGACATGTTGCCGAATGCACAGGAGAGAATCTTTTCCTGGTTAAGAAAGGGGTCATATATACCCCCCCGAAGGCCGCGATCCTGGAAGGAATTACACGGGATTCGTTGATGATCTTGGCTGGGGACCTAGGTTACAAAGTGGTAGAGGAAACAATCTCCCGTGACCAACTATACATTGCGGACGAGGTATTTGCCTGTGGTACGGCTGCTGAACTTACACCTGTTACTAAAATTGATCATCGCATAATTGGGCATGGAAAAATGGGCCCAGTGACAAACAAACTCCAAAAATTATTTTTTGAGACAGTTGGAGGAAAGGGAGAACGATCCGCAGAATGGCTGGATTATGTGAAGTTAGCAACTCCTGAAGGAACCAAATGACCAACTCCAGAGTGGCGTTCCAGGGAGAACCAGGGGCTTATAGTGAACTGGCTGCCATGGAATATTTTGGTGAGATGGCAAACAGCTTACCATTTGAGTCCTTTAGAGACGTCTTTGCTGCTGTCGAGACCGGAAAAGCCGAATATGGGATCCTGCCTATTGAGAATTCACTCGCTGGCAGCATCCATCAGAATTATGATTTACTGCTGGAGAATGATCTTCTAATTATAGGAGAGTACCTTCTAAGGGTCTCACATTGCTTGTTGTCATTACCCGGAACGAAGTTGGAAGATATTGAACGGGTTCGATCCCATCCTCAGGCCTTGGCTCAATGTGCAAGCAATCTGAACCAGATGGCCGTTGATCCTGTGATCGCCAACGACACAGCCGGCAGTGCCCGCCTGTTAGCTGAAAACAAAGAAACCGGGACTGCTGTTCTGGCATCCCGACGAGCCGCTGAAGTATATGGCCTGGAGATTTTGCGGGAAGATATGGAAGATAACAAGGAGAATTACACCCGGTTTGTGATTTTGGCTGGAATTGATTCAATTTTAAAAAGCGTTTTGCCCGGAGATGAATCCAAGACCTCGATTGTATTTAATTTAGACCATGAACCCGGGACGTTATACAAAGCGTTAAGTGTGTTTGCACTGGCTGAAATTGATCTCACAAAAATAGAATCCAGACCCATCGCAGGAAAACCCTGGCAGTATATGTTCTATATTGATTTTGCTGAGAAAGAAAATTCCCGGGTGGGAAAACAGGCACTGGACAAGTTAAGTAAATTTACGCCTTTCTTGAAAGTATTGGGGTCATATCCCAGGCACCGGATTAAATGAAGGTAGTTGACAAACGGATCCTGACCTTGACTTATATTAGGAAGGTCATTATAATCCGTAAAATCTTATGAACAGTAACCTGTGTCTTCGCTCCAAATATTATGCCTTCTATTTTACCGGCTATACATATCCGATAGCCGTTGGTAGGCATTAAGCGTATTTGAGATCGAGACTCATTGTGTGCAGCGCGAAACCAACGGTTTCGCGTTTTTTGTTTTTTAAGAGGAGAAATTAATTTATGGCAATTAGAGGAATTAGGGCAGCAGTAGTAGTCGAAAAAGATCAGGCCAATGAAATAGTATCATCCACCAGGGAATTGCTTGAGGAGATCCAGAAAGCTAATCCAACCCTGCAGGCGGAAAATATAGGCAGCGTGATCTTCACAACCACACCGGACCTCATATCAGCTTATCCAGCCAGAGCAGCCCGGGAGATCGGATGGGAGAATGTGCCCTTGCTCTGCTGTCAGGAAATACCTGTGCCAGAGAGTTTGCCCCTTTGTATCCGGATCTTGATCCACTGGAATACTGAATTAGATCAGCAGGAGATTAATCATATCTATCTTGGACAGGCTGGAAAACTTCGGCCTGATCTGGCAGATAGAACCTTATAAGGAAAATTCATCATGATGGTAATAATGAATGCCAATGCAACAAAAACAGAAATTGATAATGTTGTTCAAAAAGTCGAAGAATATGAACTGAATCCCCATGTCATCATCGGCTCAGAACGGGTCGTCATTGCCGCCAGTGGAGATCCGAGAGAAGTTGATTACAGAATATTTAATGTTCTGCCGGGAGTGGAGCAAGTGATTACCATTTCCCCTCCCTATAAACTCGCCTCACGGGAGTTCCATCCAAACGATTCCGAAATCTCGATCCCGGGACTGGTAAAAGATCCCGGGGATATTTTGATCATTGCCGGCCCTTGTTCAGTGGAGAGCAGGACCCAACTCCTCGAAACAGCCCAGGCGGTTAAGGAAGCTGGCGCCCATATGCTCCGGGGTGGCGCATTTAAACCGCGAACTTCCCCCTACTCTTTCCAGGGATTGGGAGATGAAGGATTAAAGATATTGGCGGAAGCCCGCGAAATTACTGGGCTGCCCATCATCACAGAAGCCATGGCAATCAAAGATATTGAAGTTATCTCTGAATATGGAGCTGTTATCCAGATCGGAGCAAGGAATATGCAGAATTATTCCTTATTGCGCTCAGCTGGAAAATGTCAGATGCCTGTCCTGTTGAAGCGGGGTATGATGGCCACTATTGATGAATTATTATTATCTGCGGAATATATCCTGGCTCATGGCAATCCGGAAGTAATGATCTGTGAGCGCGGCATTCGAACCTTTGAACAAAGCACTCGCTACACTGCGGATATAAATGCGCTGCCTGTATTAAAATCAAAAACCCACTTACCGGTTTTATTTGATCCCAGTCACAGCACGGGGCATTGGGAATATGTCCTGCCTGTTGCTCTGGCCGGTATTGCTGCCGGCGCTGACGGCCTGATTGTCGAAGTGCATCCCCATCCAGAAAAAGCCCTCTCAGATGGGCAGCAATCGCTAAAACCAGAAAGATTCTATGACCTAGTATCCCAGGTAAATAAAATGGCCCAGATGATGAGAGAAGAACCCGTATTTGCTGGATCAGGGGTCTGATCGTGAAATCTCTCAGAGTATCAATTTTAGGAATGGGTTTGATGGGAGGATCCCTGGCCTGGGCATTAAAGGGCCAGGTCAACTCGCTGATGGCGGCAGATCCTGACAGTCATACCAGGGACCAGGTACGGTCGGCAGGACTTGTGGAATCCATTGTTGAAAATCCGGAAGAAATACTGCCCCTATCAGATGTTGTGATCCTGGCTGCTCCGGTAGGATCGATTCTGGAGCTAATACCCAAAATCCCTGATTGGCATCCCGGGCAGGCAATAGTTCTCGACCTTGGTTCTACGAAGGAACAAATATGCAAACAATTGGAAAAACTCCCTTCTCGGTTTGATGTTCTTGGCGGCCACCCCATCTGTGGGCAGGTCCAGGGAGGTTTCGAACATGCAAATCCAGACTTATTCAGGGATGCAATATTTGCATTTTCAGATCTATCAAACACGTCCGCCAGATGCAGAAGGTTTGGAGAAGATCTGGCAGCATCTATTGGCGCAATACCCTCCTGGATCGATCCCATTCAGCATGATTATATTTTGAGTGCAACCAGCCACCTGCCGTATATACTCGCGGCAGCACTATGCCTAAACACACCGGAAGGTTCAATCTTATACAGAGGTCCTGGTTTTGAAAGTAGCAGCAGATTAGCCAGTACAAATAGAAGGATGATGTTTGATGTATTAAATTCAAATCGTCACAATATTCTGCAACAAATGGAACAATTTCAGCATATTTTGGAAGAATTCAAGGATCATCTTCAGCAGGAGAATAACCCGAAATTATTGGCCTTGATGGATCGGGCCGCCGCAATTCAGAAAGAAACCACTCGGGAGGTATTGTGAAAAGTCCTGGCTCCCAGCGATTAGAAAATCTTTCATCCAATTATTTTTCCACTCTGAATGAGAAAATTTCTGATTTGATGTCAAAAGGAAAAAGTGTAATCCGGCTGGATATAGGATCACCTGATCTCTCGCCTCCGACGAATGTCATTGAGCAATTATCAATCACTGCAGAGCTGCCATCCAGTCATGGGTATCAAGCTCACAGGGGATCCTCATCGCTCCGGCAGGCCTGGGCAGACCATTACAGGAAGAAGCACGGGGTTGATCTTGATCCGGACAGCCAGATCTTGCCCTTGATCGGTTCAAAAGAAGGGATCTTTCATCTGTCTTTGGCCCTGATTGACCCTGGAGACCAGGTGCTCATCCCCGATCCGGGATATCAAACCTACACTGCAGGAACTCGATTTGCTGGTGGAATTCCACGATTTGTATCCTGTCTTTCTGGGGATGATTTTATTAACAGTTTAAGAAAAATACCAACCCAGGATCTTAATCGTACCAAGCTCATGTGGGTGAATTTTCCCCACAATCCTACAGGATCGACCATAAGTTTAGATCAGGCCCGCCAGCTGGTCGATTTTGCCCGGGAGCATGATATTCTACTATGTCATGACGCTGCCTATTCCCAGGTCGTTTATGGAGAATATAAAGCTCCCAGCTTTTTGGAAGGGAATGTTCCGGGGGATAATATCATTGAGTTCAATTCATTATCCAAATCTCACAATATGGCAGGTTGGAGATTAGGCATGATTGCGGGGGGCCAGGACATTCTACAAAAGCTGTTATTAGTCAAAACCCATGCAGATAGTGGTCATTTCCTGCCAATGATGGAAGCTGGCATACAAGCATTAAAAACAAACCAATCCTGGCTGGATACCAGAAACCTCATTTACCAATCAAGAAGGGATCTGGTTGTGGATGCTCTCTCTTCCCTGGATATGGATATGGAAAAGCCATCTGGCGCTATATATATCTGGTTTCCTGTACCGGGAAAATTGTCATCAGAAGAATTTACTTCTCTTATGCTGGAGCGATACATGGTAGCACTAACGCCGGGAAATCTCTTTGGCTCCAGGGGAGAAGGATTTATTCGATTATCAATTACTGCACCTAAGGATCAGCTCCAGGAAGGACTAAATCAACTATCTAAAGGGATCCAATCAATACGTTAGGATTGATTTTGGCTGTCTTGATATAGACGATGATTTATTAAACTAAAAAAGTAACTGAAGATTATCCAACGAAAGGGAAATAAGTATTATGAAAATAGTTCGCAGTGGTCCACTGAGAGGAAACATAAAATTATCAGGAGATAAATCAATCTCTCACAGGGCTATATTGTTGGCAGCTATTGCAGAAGGAGAGAGCAGAATTCAGAACCTGCTGGTTGCCGGGGTGACAAAAAAAATGCTGACTGCCTTGAGCGAGCTCGGTGTGGAGTGGCGGTTGGACGGCAGCAACCTGATTGTGACCGGCAGAGGATTAAAGGGATTACAATCACCAGGAAAGTCTCTCGACTGCGGTAACTCAGCGACCACGATGAGGATGCTGGCAGGTGTCTGTTCTGCATCCGGGATCAATGTAAACCTGGATGGCTCTCCTGGTTTAAAAACCAGGCCCATGTCCAGGATTGTTAATCCCCTTGGAGAAATGGGTGTAATCATCCAGGCTCAGGAGCCAGGGAAAACAGCACCACTGCAGATTCAGGGCAGAAGGTCCGATCAATCCTTAATAGCGATTGATTATTCATCCCCAATTTCCAGTGCCCAGGTCAAATCCTGTCTATTACTGGCGGGTCTGGCTACGAATGGAGTTATCCATTATAAAGAACCCCGTGCATCCCGTGATCATACCGAGCGGTTATTATCCAGACTGGGAGTAAATATCGATCGATCGGAAGCAAAGGATGGATCAGTTCAGATCACCATGGATCCCCGGGGTTGTCTTCCCCTCCCACCTTTAATTACTACGATCCCTGGAGATATCTCATCAGCAGCTTTTCTGATCGTTGCAGCATTAATTACACCTAATTCTGAGATCACCATCCAGGAAGTTGGTCTTAATCCCACTAGAACAGGCTTGTTGGAAGCGTTATTAATGATGGGCGCAGATCTCGAAATTAATAATACAGGTGAGCTAAATAATGAACCAAGAGGTGATATCACAGTCCGACACAGCCACCTGCGGGGAATCCATCTCCCGGAATCGTTAGTGGTTAAAATGATCGATGAAATCCCGATATTTACTGCAGCTGCAGCCTATGCAAATGGCAAGACCCTTGTCTCAGGTGCAGGTGAGCTGCGGGTAAAAGAAACAGATCGGATTGCAGCCATACAAATGGAATTCAACAAATTAGGGGTAAACCTGAAGGAGAATAAAGATGGATTCTCACTGCAAGGTCATCCAACGCTTCAGGGAGGAAAAGTCCAATCCCATGGAGACCACCGTATGGCAATGTCCCTGGCAGTGGCTGGTCTGGGAGCTGAAAAATCTGTTGAAATTCAGAATGCGGAGATAACTGCCGAATCCTATCCCAACTTTGCATCTGACCTGCGGGACCTGGGAGCCCAAGTGGAGTGATGACAGAGAGAATGATACACCTGGGTCTAATAGGTTACCCGCTGGGGCATAGCTTCTCAAAAATCCTCCAGGAAGAAGCGTTTCGGAGCACAGGTATAAAAGGGAACTATCATTTGTGGGAGGTCCCTGCCACGCCTGTGGGCGATCTGGCTCTACAATCCAGATTGGAAGATGTCAGAACAGGCCAGATTATGGGGATAAATGTGACAATACCTCACAAAGAGCGCATTATTCCATTTTTGGATGCTCTTACTCCTATCGCATCCGCAATTGGCGCGGTGAATACAATTTTCTGGGATTCCAAAGAAAAAAAACTTTATGGCCACAATACAGATGCACCTGCTTTCTGGGAAGATTTAAAGAAGCTGATCAACTCTAACCAGGTCCGAAAACAGGCCCTGGTCCTTGGCGCCGGTGGGGCAGCCAGGGCGGTCACATATCAATTGCTAGCTAAACACTGGACGGTGTCTATTGCTGCCAGAAAGATAACCAGGGCCAAAGAACTTGCTCACTATTTTTTGAGTCCTGATGCCAAACTGAATTATTTTGAACTTGGAAATGGATCGCAGGTCGACCTTGAGCCTTTTGGATTAATTGTCAATACAACCTCAGCAGGCATGGCACCGATGGTTGAAACTTCTCCCTGGCCTGATAATTGGAGATTTCCATCTGACGCTGTGGTTTATGACCTGGTATACAATCCCGCGGTTCCACAATTTATCAAACAGGCAAAGAGGGCTGGGTTAAAGACCAGGAACGGATTGGGTATGCTGGTCGAGCAAGCCGCTCTGGCTTTTGAGTGCTGGACAGCAGTAGTTGCACCGCGAGAGGAGATGCTGAAGGCCGTAACTGGCATCTACCAAAATCTACTCAGTGAATAATCTCACGGGGTTGGTATTTCATTATATAGAAATGATCAAAAGGAAATCAAATCAATGTCTAGATTAAGATTCTTAACAAGTGGCGAATCTCACGGACCGGAACTTCTGGCAATCTTGGAAGGAATACCCGCAGGTTTATCCATCTCCGAAGATATCATCAATCACCAGTTGGGCCGCCGGCAGCGTGGATCTGGTGCGGGCAACCGGATGAAAATTGAAAAGGACCAGGCAACCCTGGTCAGTGGTCTCATGGACGGAAAGACGATTGGTTCTCCAATCGGGATCAGGATTACCAATCTAAACCATGAGGAATGGCGAGGAAAAGAAATTAGCCCTTTCACTATCCCCCGACCCGGACATGTCGATCTAACAGGCGCGCTGAAATACGGGTATCAGGATTTGCGTCCGTCTCTGGAACGGGCCTCTGCCCGCGAAACAGCCGCCAGGACAGCCGTGGGCACGATCTGCAGGCACTTTCTCGAACAATTCTCAATTCAAGTTGGAGGTTGGGTATCTTCAATTGGACCTGTTGTGATGGAAAGCGTCCAAATTACAGGTGAAACATTCCCGGATTTGGTCGAACGGGCAGAGGCTACAGGGACCCGTTGTCCTGATCCAGCCACAGCAAAACTAATGGACGCTGCTATTCGCGAGGTAAAGAAAGCGGGTGATACTCTCGGGGGAGTGATCGAAATCGCAGTTATGGGACTGCCACCCGGTTTAGGGTCATTTATGCATTGGGACAGGAAGCTGGATGCTCGTTTGGGTGCTGCGGTCCTGGGAATCCCGGCTATCAAAGGAATTGAAATTGGTAGAGCTTTTGAAAATACGAAAAAAAGAGGAACAGAAATCCAGGATCCAATCCGATCCAGTGAAGGCAATATATATCGCCCTACCAACCGGGCTGGCGGATTGGAAGGAGGAGTCACTAATGGAAACCCGCTGATCATCCGGGCTGCGATGAAACCGATTGCCACAACCATCACTCCCCAGCAGACTGTGGATCTGATAAACCAACAAGAATCTACATCCAAATATGAGCGGTCGGATTTCTGTCCAGTTCCCCGCGCTGTACCCATCATTGAAGCAGTGGTATCTTTTATATTGGCAGATGCTCTTATTGAAAAACTGGGTGGGGATTCTTTAGCTGAAATGCTTCCGAGGTTTAATAACCTGCCCAAATCCCGGTTTTCTGATCTCAATCTTGATAACGAAAAACATATCTGGTGGCCTGTATGAACAATGGGAAAATGATTTTCCTTTACGGTCCTCCTTTGTCAGGTAAATCAACAATTGGAGAAATGTTCGCCCGTCGGGTGGATCTGCCTTTTTACGATCTCGACAAACTGATCGAGTCCAGGACAGTCATGACCATTCCAGAGATATTTTCTACTAAAGGTGAAGATTATTTTCGGGATTTGGAATGCAGCGTTCTGGAAGAGATATGCAATGACGAAACAGGTATTGTGGCACTGGGTGGGGGAGCGCTGATCAGGAGCAAAGCTCGGAAGCTTGTTGAGGATCGGGGAGAGGTAATCCTTTTGCAGGCCTCCTCTCAAGTTCTGATCTCCCGGATGAAAGGGGATCAAAACAAACGGCCTTTGCTGGGCGCTTCAACGGAGAAAGAAATAATTGATCTGCTCAACAAACGGGAAGAGCACTATAACTCGTTTCCTGCTCAAATCCAAACAGACCAAGATACAGTGGACGATATCCTCTTTGAGCTGGAGGCCCTGCTGGGAGTATTTCTTGTTTCTGGAATGGGTACCAGTTATCAGGTACAATTTTCCTCCGGTATTGTGAATGATTTGGGAAAGAAACTTCGGCTGCTGAAACGAGGTGGTCCAATCACAGTTGTATCAGACCAAAATGTCGCAGATCTTTATGCAGGAAGTGTTCTCGCCTCTCTGGATGAAGCCGGATATCAATCATCCTTGATCGTCTTTCCTCCTGGTGAAAACTCGAAAACAATGGATACAGTGCAGAACATATGGGATGGTTTCCTGAAAGCAAACGTCGATCGGGGAAGCACGGTGATCGCGCTTGGCGGCGGCGTTGTGGGAGATTTAACCGGATTTGCAGCCGCTACTTTTCATCGTGGAGTAGATTGGGTTAACATACCCACTTCATTGCTGGCGATGGTCGACGCAGGAATCGGGGGGAAAACCGGTGTGGATCTTCCTCAGGGGAAAAACCTTGTCGGTGCTTTTCACCCGCCCCGCCAGGTCTGGATTGATCCAGGCTTCTTACAATCTTTGCCAGAAATAGAACTGCAGAATGGGATGGCGGAGGTCATTAAACATGGTGTGATCTCGGACCCGGATTTATTTGCCCTGGCGTTGGAAGGCCGGAGTCCTTTTGATCTTAATCGATCAGAAATTTTGAGGCGGGCGGTGGCAGTTAAGGTAGCAATCATCCAGAAAGATCCTTATGATCAAAACCTGCGACAGGTATTGAATTTCGGCCACACATTAGGGCACGCAGTGGAACTCGCCTCAGATTTCAAACTCAGCCATGGAGAATCAATTGCAATTGGGATGGTGGCGGAAACCCGAACCGCTGAAATTATGGGATTGACTGCGCCTGGATTGTTAGAAAAAATAATTAGCATTCTCAATGAATGGGATCTGCCAGTTGATCTTCCTTCTTTTCTCTCCCTGGAAAGAATTTGGGAATCAGTGAGAAGGGATAAGAAAAAATCAGCCGGCAGACTGCAATTTGCCCTTCCATTGAATATTGGTCAGGTCAAAGCCAAAATAGAAGTAGACGAAAAAACCTGGAAATCCGTATTAAGAATTAGGAAGTGAGAGATTTATGATCCAGATATTGGTCTTACATGGTCCGAATCTAAATTTACTTGGAAAACGCGAAACAAACCTATATGGTGAGAATGGATTGGAAAAACTGAACCAGGATCTCATAAGATATGGACAGGAAAAAGGAGCTCAGATCTCCACCAACCAGTCCAACATTGAGGGAGAGTTAATTAACTACCTCCATGATGCTGATAAGAAGTATCAAGGGGTTGTTTTTAATCCTGGAGGTTACACCCATACTTCAGTCGCACTTCATGATGCTGTAAAAGCAATTTCAATCCCTGTTGTAGAAGTGCATATCACAAATATTTTGGGACGGGAAGAATTCCGGCACATATCATTAATCGCACCTGTCTGCAAAGGAAGCATTTCCGGCTTTGGCGTGAAATCATATCTACTGGGAATTGATGCCCTGCTGCACGATCTGGAATAAAATCGGTCCTGGAAAAAATAATCCGATCTGTCCCGGGATTCCTGCTTTATACCGGGAAGATTTCTCACTGTTATTGAAGTGATTATTACCTGATATCACGTCGCCTTATTAATAACCTTATTAATAAGGTCCAGATCAGGCGGAAGCTCAACTGGTGAATTCTTATACCGGGATGTGACCTCTTTCAAACTATCCTCATGATAACCAATTTTGAATTCGGTAAATTTCAAACCATGTGCTGTAGATATCACAACAACCTGCTCATTTTCCTGGATATCCCCCCTTTTGATCATCTTCAATAATACCCCTAGCGCGACACCTGTTTGTGGACAAGTATACAGCCCGGTCGTGTCAGCAAGCGCAGCTGCGTTAGCCAGCTCATCTTCTGTTGCCTGATCCACAATGCCATCAAAAGACTTTAACACTTTCACCGCCCGTTCATAACTCACTGGATCCCCAATTTGGATCGCGGAAGCGGATGTAGGTTTGGCCTCCACCGGATGATAGTCCTTAAATTCTGTCTGATAGCTTAAGTAAAGTGGGTTTGCATTGGCTGCTTGAGCACATGCAATCCGGGGCAATTGGTCTACTAAACCTAAATCTTTCATCATGACCAATCCCCGACCGAGGGCGCTCACATTCCCGAGATTTCCCGCAGGGATTATTATCCAATCGGGTAATTTCCAGTTAAATTGCTGGGCGATCTCTATTGCAATCGTCTTTTGCCCCTCAATGCGCAGTGAATTCATCGAATTCGCCAGGTAAATTGTAGGATCCTGGGTTAACTTTTCCACAATAGCCATACAGCCATCAAAATCTGTATCCAACGCAAGCACTAGGGCACCATTAGCAATCGGCTGCACCAACTGGGCCATCGATACTTTCCCTTTTGGCAACAGGATTACTGCAGGAATTCCCGCCGCAGCAGCATATGCAGACAGGGCAGCGGAAGTATCTCCAGTGGAGGCACAAGCTACAGCTCGAATAGGTTGACCGTCGTTAATCATTTGATTGACAACCGAAACGAGTACAGTCATACCCAGATCCTTAAAGGATCCTGTATGACTGATGCCACATTGTTTTACCCATAAATCAGGTAAGCCAATGTTTTGACCAAGCTTCTGGGCCTGAAAACAATTCGTATGGCCCTCATACAGGGAAATAATATTATCACTGTCGATTTGGGGACACACCCATTCCTTTTTCCCCCAAACACCGCTCCCATAGGGCCATTGATTGGTGCGGGTTCGCTGGTCAAATAATTCCTTCCACTCCAAACCACTGCGATTCCCGAGTGCATCCAGGTCATGTTCGATATCCAGCAATCCACCACATTCCGGACAATGGTACATTACATCGTAAATTGAATACCTCTCACCACAGCCCCGGACACAAGTAAGCCAACTATCATACTTCATAACTCTCTCCTCATCTCACTCACCAACAACATAGGTAATTGTCTTATGAAGGGGAAGGTGGTCCTGATCAGCCAAATCCTTCCCAGGGAAACATGCTTCGTCTGGTTTATCAGAGAGGCCAAAAAGCAAAGCACCGTTATTCTTCCAGCGCAGTGCCATCTCACAAACCTCATGGGTAATAACCAATTCATTATCCAATAATTCTGTGACGTTCTCCTGGTTTGCGGTGGTTCCCATCCTAGCTGTAGTGGTTAAGTATTCCTGGTAGCGGAAGGTTTTAAATGGTGTGGGATCGCCAGATTGAACAAGTGCATTGAAACTATCATGGACTTCCCTTAATGGCTGGGAAAGCCCCTCCAACTGGTCGTTAACCCGAGCAAGAAACTGATTAAAAGTTATGATTTCTTTTCTAGCCAGTAGATCCAGCAGTGAATCAAGTGTAAACAAATCGCTACCCAGGATTAAGCATGTGTACGCCAGATAATCCTGATTATCGGTTGTAAACGGATGGTATGCTTCTTGATTAAGAAGCTCATACGCCCGCTGGAATCCTTCCAGGTCAAATGCCTGTCCCAATAAATTTCCTACCGTTTGTTTGACAGCATTTACTCGGGCCTGGTTGATCACCTGGTCATTACGTCCCCTGGCCCCAAGAGCCGTCTTGTCCAGATCTACAATGACGGCTGTACCTTCTCCCATCAGAAAACCTTGGTTACGGCAATATACCTCAAAATCTTTCAGAGCTGACCATCGATTTGCCAGATAAAGAGTCTTGTTTGAATGACCGATCAAATCCACAGACGGAGGAAGCTGATTTTCCGCAGCAATAAATGCTAATCCCGGCCAATTCCCTGCATCACATATAGTTAAAAATGCATTACCGTCATTCAGCTGAGTATCCCCAAGATAAACTAGCTGTTGAATTGAGAAGTTTGGATTAACCAGATTGGCCGCTGCCCGCAACAGCTGAACAACAACTTCCGCGTAGGCAGGTTTTCCTTTTCGCGGGAACTTCCCGGTCGGAATATTCACTGAATTCCTGATCTTTTCGAATCTGGGCAATCTAGCGTCAACAGGATCCAGATTCCGATAGACGATCATGTCCCCTAAGATTTCATGAAGTGAGGTACTTCCATATATTTTCATAATCAATCCAGTCAATTTGGTATTTCTGTTGTTATTGGATTCAGTTTTCAATAATCGGCTGAAGATAGCCTTTTGCTTTCAGCAGCTCGGCACTCAGAATCGCACCACCAGCTGCTCCGCGGACGGTATTATGCGAAAGAGCCGAAAATCTGATATCCAATAAAGGGCAATCACGCAAACGGCCAACCGAGATTGCCATTCCATTTCCCGCTTCTCTATCTTTAGCAGGTTGAGGCCGATCAACTTCGTTCCGAACCAAAATGGGAGGGTGCGGGGCAGAAGGCAAGTTCAATACCTGCGGCTCACCTTCAAACGAGGACCAGATATTTAGTATTTCTTCTAAAGCAGGTTGATCATCTCTGAATTTTAAACTGACGCTGGCCAAGTGACCATGTCTGACCGGTACCCGGTTGCAGGAAACTGAGAGAACCAGAGAATCAAGATCGACAAATTTGTCATTCTGGATTGTTCCCAGGATTTTTAAGGGTTCCCGCTCACTTTTTTCCTCTTCACCATTTATATAGGGAATGACATTATCAATCATTCCTATCGCAGCCATACCCGGGTATCCCGCTCCCGATACTGCCTGAAGAGTGGTGACCAGTAAACTTTCTACTGGAAACCCGGCTGAAATTAAGGCGTAGACGGGAGGAATAAAACTTTGGATGCTGCAGTTCGGTTTAACAACGATAAAACCCTTTTCCCAACCTCGGTTTTGTCGTTGAGCAGGAATAATATCGAGGTGTTGCGGGTTGACTTCCGGAATTATCATTGGAACATCCGCACTAAACCGATGAGCCGAATTATTGGAAACAACCGGCATTTTTTCTGCGTACAGCTCTTCAAGTTTCCGGATTTTCTCTTTCTCCATATTGAAAGCAGAGAACACAAAATCACAGGCGTTGGAGGCATTCTCAACTTCCAGTACAGAATTGACCGTTATATTCTTAACTTGCTCAGGGATCTCACCCTCAACCAACCAGCGGCCTGCCACAGCCTTTTCATATTCCTTTCCTGCGGAATGCTGGGAAGCTGCAAGATAACAAACCTCGAACCAGGGATGATCATTTAATAATCGAATGAAATTTTGACCTACCATCCCTGTTGCCCCCAGAATACCGACCCGGAGTTTCATTTTCTTGTTCATTTAGCCTGCCTTTCCGTTTATATATTCTCCAGCATCTTTAAGAATAGCTTTGTGGATCTGGCGCACAGCCTGCTCCCCATCTTTCGCCGCAATGGCCAATGAGATGCTGCACTCTGAAGAGCCTTGGGCAATTGCGATGACATTGATGTCTCCTGTCGCCAGTGCACCAAAAATTCGAGCTCCAACTCCTGGTGTATTACGAAGACCAGCTCCCACTGCAGTGACAATCACCACATTATCCTTGGACCAGATTCTTTCAATATCCTTCCTTTCCAATTCTCGGGCCATCTCTTCCTGCAAAGCATGGAGAACTGAGTCTACGTTTTCCATCGGTAGAAGAAAAGAGATCGATTGTTCGGAGGATGCCTGGGTGATCATTAACACACTGGCTCCCTGGCTAGCGACAGCAGCAAAGGTCCGGGCTGCAATCCCGGGTATACCCATCATGCCCCGGCCCTCCACATTGATCATACTTAAACCTTCGATAAGTGTGACCGCTTTTACGGTATTCTTTGCCATTTTTGGATTATGGACGATTAAAGTTCCTGGATGGTCGGCATTAGTGGTGTTCTTGACTCGCAGCGGAATACCCTGCTCCACAACCGGCTGGATGGTTCGGGGGTGAACCACCTTGGCGCCAAAGTAGGCCAATTCGCTCACCTCGTTATAGGACAACAACGGGAGGGATTTCGCCTCGGGAACAATTCGCGGGTCTGAAGTCATGACCCCATCCACATCTGTCCAGATCCAAACCTCGTCGGCTTTCAGGCAAACTCCTAGAATTGAGGCGCTGAAATCGCTGCCTCCCCTTCCCAATGTTGTGGTTACCCCAGATTCAGTGGCTGCCATAAAACCTGTGACCACTGGTACCTGATCTTTTTCCAACAACGGGACCAACACATTTCCGATATGCTTGCAAGTTAGATCCATTATCGGAACTGCATTCTGGAATTTATTGTCTGTAATGATCAATTCAGTGGAATCGACCGCTTGGCTAGATATTCCAAGCTGACGAAGATAAGCTGCCATGATTCGGGCATTGATTCTCTCCCCAAAAGAGGAGATCGTATCAAGGGCCCGCGGGGTACATTCTCCCAGCACATATATACTTTGACAGAAGGCAGCAAAATTATCAAGATATTGATTGACAGAAGCGCGTATTGAGGCTTGTTCCCCACTGGCATCCAAAAGGTCATTCAATACAAGGTAGTGTTTGACCCTAAGCTGTTCTACAATACCTTGAAAGGTTTGGTCATCTCCCTGGGATGCTGTCAGGGCTCCATTGATCAATAAATCGGTTACACCGCTCATAGCTGAAACGACGACGGTCATACGGTCCCAATCTTTTTTTTGATCCAATACTATTGCGGCTGCTTGCCCATGAGCTTTAAGGCTGCCCACTGAAGTACCTCCGAATTTCATGACCAATGTGCTCATTCTTTCCTCCTAACGAAGCTTAGCCCCTTTGATTTCTTTGGGCTAGTTTAATGACATCTCCCAGCACTCCTGCTGCCGTTACTGCTGGACCCGCCCCGGGACCCGAAATAATTAGTGGGTTCTCAAAATACCGCTTTGTTTGTATTGAAATATAGTTTGCCGGACCCTGCAGTGTGCCCAGTGAACTCGCTCGGTTAACGGATCTCAACCCGACATCTCCTTCGTCGGCACTGATCGTGGCAACATAACGAAGGGTTTTATTACTTGCCAGAGCTGATTCGAAACGGGATCTATATTCGTCATCTAGAGAGTGCATTTTTGATAGAAACGAATCCAGTGGTATATTGGCTAAATCTTCCGGATAGAGCGGATGAGTCTGAAGATCCTCTTCCGTCAGGGACCAACCAGCCGTGCGAGCTAATATAAGTGCCTTTCTGGCTACATCCTTACCACTTAAGTCAATCCGAGGATCTGGTTCAGCATAACCCATTTCACAAGCAGTTAATACAGCTTCTGAATAAGATACCTTTTGCTCCAGTTCGGTACACAGGTATCCCAATGTTCCGCTAAAACATCCTTCGAAGGCAGTGATCTGATCACCAGTATCCAGTAAATAGTTCAGGGTCTCGATCAGCGGCAATCCAGCACCCGCTGTGCACTCATAGCGGACATTGGGACTCTCATAGAAAACGCGAGCCTGCTGCCAGGGACCAGTTAATGGTATCTTGTTTGCCAGCACCACGCCGAATCCGTTTTCCAGGGTTTCCCTGAGAAAGGGTTCTGTATCTGAAGAAGCTGTTACATCGATAACAATCAACCCTTGCTGGGAAATCTCAGCCAAAGCTGGATGGGCGCTGAAGTTTTTTTGGGATGAGAGCTCTTTTCCCTTTAGCTCTTCATCGATGACTGACTGCAGCGTTCCCCAAGCTAAACCTTCGGGGTTCACCAGGGCACCGTTACTGTTCGCAATGACAATAGGCACAAGAGAAAAACCTGTCCGCTGGGTGATGGTTTGTCCGTATATCAGAATTTGGGAGATCAGTTCTTTTCCAACTGTCCCTGCTCCCAAACAAACCAGTGGGATCTTTTGTATCTTCATATGACCTCTCTTTCTCCTTAAACAAAAACCACGTCCAAAAGGGACGCGGCTCTTTTCGCGCGGTTCCACCCAACTTCAATGACGATCACTCGTCAGGCACTCTTTTAAGGATAACGGGTTGCCCCGGAGCCCCATACTCTCATTAACAATGATTTAGGGAACCCACTCATGGATGGTTTTCACCTTTGCCTTCACTATAAGGGTTTTCAGCCGGTGACCCTCATTCTCTGGAGTTATCTCAAAGGATACTCGTTCCACTCAACGCTTTTTCATATTGTGATATTAGCCGGAATTATATCATTCTTCCAAAATTTCACAAGTTACTTTATTTCAGGGCAATCTTGCCCCTAGATTCAGAAGGGGCTTTGGGATTCGGACCGATTAAAAAAACTCGCGATCAGACAGCAATTATATGGATCTAGAAATATGTTGAACTTAATACCCATGAATTTCTTTCTTGACATCCCCGATTTATCGAAGTAAAATCCTGCCTAATGAATTTCATATCTAGATCACCTGAAACCAGAAATCACCTCGCGATCACACTGCCTATGGGGATGCCCAAGGCTCTCAATCGAGAGCCAATTTGGATTGGGTCTGGTTAATCGTTAAGATATATTATTTTAATTTAATTAATAACCGCCCAATTACAGGCGGTTATTTTTTTTTAATCCAACAACAGATACTTTGTAACAACTCAAAAGATATCAGATATCACCCGAGGACCACCATTATGCCAATCAAGATTCCAGACCGATTACCCGCAAAAGAAATTCTAATTAAAGAGAACATTTTTGTAATGGATGAAAACAGGGCTTTGAGTCAGGACATTCGCCCAATCAGGATAGCCATTCTGAATCTGATGCCAACAAAAATTACGACTGAAGCACAATTGTTTCGATTGATCGGTAATACACCACTGCAAGTCGAACCTGTGCTCGTCCGTATGAACTTACATGAAAGCAAGAACACTCCGAGAGAGCATATGCTCACATTCTATAAACCATTTGATGAGATCAGGGATGAAAAGTTCGATGGGCTGATCGTCACCGGGGCACCGGTAGAACATCTCAAGTTTGAGGAAGTAGATTACTGGGAGGAATTGACAGAGATCTTCACCTGGGCCTTAAATAATGTTTTCGCCCATCTTTATATCTGCTGGGCAGCCCAGGCTGCTCTTTACCAGCAGTTTGGAATTCCCAAACACCCGCTGCCAGCCAAGAAATTCGGTGCATTTACACATAGGGTGACTAAACGTAATGTAAAGCTGTTACGAGGTTTTGATGATATCTTTTTTGCTCCGCATTCACGTCATACCGAAATTCGCCAGGAAGATATTGAAAAAGAACCGCGAGTAGAGGTTCTGGTAGATTCGTCGGAAGCGGGCATCTTAATCGCGGGAACAATCGATGAAAGACAGCTCTTTGTCACCGGTCATTATGAATACGATCCCCTCACATTAAAGGAAGAATATGATCGTGACGTTAAGGCCAATTTACCGATAACGGTTCCGGCTAACTATTTCCCTGGTAATGATCCCACCAAAGAACCTGTTGTTCGATGGCGCAGCCATGCAAACCTCCTATTCGCCAATTGGATTAACTACTATGTGTATCAGGAAACACCTTTTAACCTCGACCATCTACATCAATAATCAACCTGTCTAATCATATTTCACAAGGATAACAACATGAATAACCCAAATAACAATCACCAGTATGGCTTTACAACACGGCAGCTTCATGAGGGACATAATCCTGACCAGGACACAAAATCCAGGGCCGTACCTATCTATCAAACCACTTCTTACCTGTTTGATGACACGGATCATGCAGCCCGACTCTTTTCCCTGGAAGAGAGTGGAAATATATACACCCGGATTATGAATCCAACCAGCGATGTTTTCGAAAAGCGCATCGCAAGCCTTGAGGGCGGTGTCGGAGCCCTGGCCACCAGTTCCGGATCAGCGGCTCAAATCCAGGCCATCTTCGCATTGGCCGGTGCAGGAGATCATATCGTTTCCGCTTCAACCCTCTACGGGGGAACCTATACTCAGTTTTATTACACATTACCCCGACTGGGAATTGAAGTGACCTTTGTAGATCCTGCTGACCCCGCCGGTTTTCGAGAGGCGATCAAGCCAAATACAAAGCTTATCTACGGTGAAACATTGGGAAACCCCAGGATCAATATCTTTCCATTTGAAGAGGTGGCGGCAATCGCGCAGGAGTTTGACATTCCGCTGATGATCGATAACACTTTTGCAACCCCATACTTATTAAATCCATTTGATTGGGGTGCGAATATTGTTATTCATTCTGCTACTAAATTCATCGGCGGACACGGGACTTCCATTGGAGGTGTAATCGTGGACGGGGGCAACTTCAAATGGGAAGGCAACCCTCGTTTTCCCAACTTCAATCAGCCTGATGACTCATACCACGGATTGACCTACGCCCAGCTTGGACCGCCAGCTTTTATAACCAAGGCACGTGTGCAGATCTTAAGAGATGTTGGTGGGTGCATTTCACCATTTAATTCCTTCCTTCTGCTGCAAGGCCTGGAAACCCTGAGTTTGCGGATGCAGCGACATGTTGAAAATACCCAGAAGGCAGCCGAATTCCTGAGCAGCCATCCCCGGGCAGCCTGGGTTAGTTATCCTGGTCTTGAAGACAGTCCGGATTTCCCTGCCAAGCAAAAATATTTGCCAAGGGGCGCGGGCGCAATCTTAGGATTTGGCATTCAAGGGGGAATTAAGGATGGGAAGAAGTTCATCAACAATCTTAAATTATTCAGCCACCTGGCAAATGTAGGGGATGCAAAAAGCCTCGCCATTCATCCTGCCAGCACAACCCATTCCCAGCTTAATGAAGAGCAGCTGATCAGCGCCGGAGTGACACCAGATTTCATCCGCTTAAGTATTGGATTAGAGGATATTGAAGATATTCTCTGGGATATTCATCAGGCCTTATCAGCTTAGATCAATGACCCAACATGATCTTATCGGAATAATGATCCTCCGCTTAAGATTGTGATGGGTCTATGATAGTGGGCGGTATTAGACAGATCTAGAACCGTTTTTGGACTTAGGCGCTCATTTTCCACCACAACTTTTTTCAATCAACTAACGGCTTGCGTTACTTGCCCTGGAGCGGGGAGTGTGAAGCTGTCCCCTGAGAAATTGGTTGAGGCGTGAAAATGCATGAATCCGACCCAGAATCCCCAGCGTCAGGTGCACGCTTTGTTGGCCTAAATCGCACACACCGAGAGATGATATTGTCGTTCCGTCTTACTGTATCTCCTCAGCCGGAAAGCATAATTCGACAGTGTTACTCTTGAGGTCGGAGAGATTGGCAGGTCAGGATCTTCAACAACGGCTTTCTCTTGAAGTAAAGCTTTCTCGATCTCTTTTTCTGCTCCTGGTGAGATCCTGGCGTGCGTTTTTCGTTGATAGGCAATTGTAAAATGATTTGGATTGCTTCGATATTCTTTCAACAAGTCGAAGAAGCGTGACTTGCCAATCCCTATCATTTCTTGAAGATCAGCTCTGCCAACCCGTCCTTGACAATAACTCTGGAATAGAAGTTTGATTTGTTCATCTGTGAAACGTTTGTGGAGCTGTGACATGGGTTCCTCCAGTTTGTATTGGAGGAGAAATCGTATATTATCCCTTAGTTCCTGTCAAAACCAGGTGTCCACTTTCAAGCGTAAACTGTCCACTTTTGAAGTTTAAATAACAAGTCCTAAAAGAGTGGTGTTAGGGAAACTTGAAAAGTGAACACTTATAAACTTCAAAAGTGAACCCTAAAACCCATCAATGGCAGCAATACAGCGTGCACCATTTTTTCACTCCACCATATTCGAATATGCATCACCCGCTTAGCTGTGTCCGGAACCATGTGAACATCGACATATTCTCGTAGAGGCACTTTGGGTACTTCAATCTCATGATTGAATAGAGAAATTCTGCGGTATCCATTGATCATCCTTTGAGTGCGCAAGCAGAACACATCTAATGGCGAAGTGTAGGGCTTAGGAAGCGAGAACTTCCGGAAAAGACTGTTCCCAGATTTCAGAGCTCGTTCAAAACGAATGCTTGGGATTTCACGGGTAGTCGAATGGACCTGATGGTTGTTATAACGGTCGATCTCATCTCTCAAGACACCCCTACAATCCTCAAACTCAGATATCTCTTCATAAATACAAGTTCTCACCATGCGGTCCTGCAGCCAGCGGTAAGGTCTCTCGACCTTGCCTTTTGCTTGAGGGGAAAGAGCGTAGGAGACATCCACGTTTATCAGCCGCATCATCTTGCCCCACTGAGTATCCACGTCATCGGTTTCGAGAACATGTCTTCGCCAAAAGCTATCCCTTCCCTGAACGAAACGAAATACCCGCAAGGAGTCCACATAGTAACGCAAGGGCAATCCATAGGTCATGATCAAGGCCTGGGTAGACTGGATGTGAGTCCAGGTGGTCTCCGCAGGGAAAAAGTCAGCGAAAAGGATCTTACGACTGTAGTCATCGATGGAGGTAATCAAGGTCCACTTCTTTTTGGACAGGGGAGACCACATATGAAGGGAGGCGTCATGCTGTACCAATGCACCAATGGAAGCGGTCAATACCTCACGGTCATGAACCTTTCTTTTCCTGCGAGGTTTGTGGCAGTCCAGTTTCTTGGCCCGGTCAATGATGGTGGTGATGGACACTTCGATCCCTTCCTTATAAAGTCGATCTCTTAGTGCTGTGTAGTTATATCCAGAGATCGGCAAATCTGGGTTTTCTATAATCTCTTTCTCCCGTAGTAATGCCTTCTCAACCTCGGATTCCACTTCAGCAGACAATTTGGCAGGAGATTTCCTCTGATAAGCGATGGAGAAAGTCTCTGGCCCTTGCCGATAGGTTTTCAGCAAGGCGAAAAACCGTGTTTTACCGATACCCAGAATCTCCTGAATATCGGCTCTTCTTATCTTGCCCTGGCTATACCTTTGCAGTAATACCTTGATCTGTTCAATAGTGAAGCTCTTATGTAGCTGACCCATTGATTTCTCCTTTTTTCAAGGATAAATCTATCAGGGTTTGGTAGTAGTGTAGGTGTTCACTTTTCAACTTTATATAACAGTCCTAAAAGAGTGGTGTTAGCAAAAGATGAAAAGTGGACACCTATAAAGTTCAAAAGTGGACACTGAATCCCTGCAAAGGCAGGGAGACAGAATGAACCATCTTCTTGTTCCACCAGATGCGGATGTCCATAAGATCCTTCACTTCATCAGGCACCAGATGGATGTCAACAAGTTTCTGTAGAGGAACATTAGGGACTTCAATAACGTGTTTGAATAGAGAAATCCGACGGTATCTATTTACCCGGCGTTGCTCTCTAATACAAAAAACATCTTTCGGCGAAGTATAGGGCGGAGGTAGAGTTAGCTTGCGGAAGAGGCTGTTTCCCGATATCCTGGCTTTTTCAAACCGGACCTGGGGAATTTCACCGGTGGTTGAATGCACCTGGTGGTTGTTGTAACGGTCAAGTTCAGCTTTCAAAACACTGCGGACCTCATCTTTTTGGGATAGTTTTTCGTAAACGCATGTGCGGACGATACGATCCTGCAGCCAGCGATAGGGTCTCTCAACTTTGCCTTTTGCCTGCGGGGAAAGAGCATAACTGACATCGACACCCAGCAGGCGCATCATCTTTCCCCATTGAGTATCAACATCGTCAGTTTCAAGCACATGTTTGCGCCAAACACTATCTCTACCCTGAACAAAACGGAATACACGTAAAGAATCAACATAGTACCGCAAAGGAATCCCATATTGCTGGCACAGGGCCTGGGCCGCCCGAATATGGGCCCAGGTAGTCTCCCTGGAAACGAAGTCGGCATACAGGAGCTTGCGGCTGAAATCATCAATCGAAGTGATCAGGGTCCATTTCTCCTCCGCAAAGGGGGACCACTTATGTGTGGAAGCATCATGTTGGATTAGCGCACCTATGGATGAAGTTAGCACTTCCCGGTCATGAGCTTTTCTCTTTTTTCGCGGTTTATGACAATCAAGCTTTTTTGCCCGATTGATGATGGTTGGTACAGAGACTTCGATACCGTTCTCTTTCAAGCGATCCTTCATCGCTGAGTAGTTGTATCCCGAGATTGGCAGGTCAGGATCTTCAACAACGGCTTTCTCCTGAAGTAACGCTTTTTCTATCTCTGCTTCTGCTCCAGGTGAGATCCTGGCGTGTGTTTTCCGTTGATAGGCAATCGTGAAATGATCTGGATCGTTTCGATATTCTTTCAGTAAAACGAAGAAGTGCGACTTGCCAATACCTATCATTTCTTGGAGATCAGTTCTGCTCATTTGTCCCTGGCGGTAACTCTTGAATAAAAGCTTGATTTGTTCATCGGTGAAACGTTTGTGGAGCTGTGACATGGGTTCCTCCAGTTTCTATTGGAGGAGAAATCGTATATTATCCCTTCAAGCTTGTCAAAATCAGGTGTCCAGTTTTCAGGTTTAAACTGTCCACTTTTGAATTTTAAATAACAAGTCCTAAAAGAGTGGTTGACAATTTTTATTCTTTATGTTAACCTAAGATTTAAGTTTGGGAAGAAAAACCTAAATTTTATAAAAATATGGACTATCAAGTAAAAATTCACACCAATAATAAACCTCGTCGAAAGACCCTCCCTCCTTTACCTCTCATCCGGGTAGGTGTTTTTTAGGCGTACGACAAAACGTTTTTAAAAAGCCAGTCTCCATCCGGAGACTGGCTTTTTTTTTATTAAGTCGCAGGCATTGGATTTGTATCAATAATGCAAATCGCCGTGATATACAGAGGAGAAAAGTTATCATGACAAAGAGTTTTGAAAAAGTAGTGCTAGCGTACTCAGGTGGTTTGGACACATCTGTTATCCTCCATTGGCTCAAGGAGAACTATGGTTGTGAGGTCATCACCTTTACCGCAGATCTAGGCCAGGGTGCTGAAGAGCTGGAAGGCCTGGAGGAAAAAGCCTTGGCCAGCGGAGCCAGCAAAGTGTACATTGTAGACTTGCGTGAGGAATTTCTCACAGATTATGCGTTCCTCACTTTACAGGCAGGCGCTATTTATGAGCATCTTTACCTGCTGGGTACTTCTTTTGCGAGGCCTATTACTTCCCAGAAATTGGTTGAGATAGCTGAGCAGGAAAATGCAGGAGCTATCTCTCATGGCTGCACCGGTAAAGGCAATGATCAGGTGCGTTTCGAATTAACAGCCAAAGCCCTGAATCCTTACTTGGAAGTGATCGCTCCCTGGCGGGAGTGGGATATCCGATCCCGGGAAGATGCGCTGGAGTATGCTAACAACCATGGTATATCTGTAAGCCAATCCCCAGGGTCAATTTACAGTCGTGACCGCAACATATGGCATATGAGCCACGAGGGCGGAGGTTTAGAAGATCCCTGGAAGGAACCTGATCCAGACGTCTTCTGTCTCACCACAGCTCCAGAGGATGCACCTGTTCAACCCCAATATGTGGAAATCTCTTTTGATCAAGGGAATCCTGTATCCGTTGATGGTAAGGCGCTGGGTCCTGTGGAGTTACTTTCCTCTCTCAACGAGATTGGTGGTGCCCACGGAGTGGGTCGGGTGGACTTGGTCGAGAATCGGCTGGTAGGTATGAAATCGCGTGGCATCTACGAGACCCCAGGCGGCACCATTCTTTATACAGCTCACCAAGGTTTGGAGAGCATCTGCCTGGACCGCGATACACTTCATGCGAAAGCGCGGGTTGCCCAACGGTTCGCCGAATTGACCTATGACGGCAAATGGTTTACCCCGTTACATGAGGCGTTGCGAGCCTTTGTCGCGAAAACACAAGAGCGAGTGACAGGTTCGGTAATTATGAAACTTTATAAGGGAAACTGCTTTGTGGTAGGCCGCAAATCTTCATTCAGTCTCTACCGAGAGGATTTTGCTACCTTTGGAAGCGAAGAAGTCTTTAACCAGAGCGACGCCGAAGGATTCATCAATCTCTTCGGACTGCCTATGAAGGTGAAAGCGTTAGTCGACAGGGAAAACGCTGATGAGGACCACCAACCAACGATGGATTACAGTAAGTTTAGTGGAGATTAAGGGACTCAGATCAGGTCGATTAAATCTCAGGGTGAAAAGGAGTTACAACTGATGGCATTATGGGGTGGAAGGTTTGAGAAAGAGATGGAACCAATCATGCGAAGATTTAATGATTCTTTCGCTTTCGATTACAGATTATACGCTGCGGATATTGATGGCAGCTTAGCCTACGCCAGCGCATTGTCAAGAGCAGGATTGATCACTGAGGAGGAACTGGACCTGCTTTGTGAGGGACTTGAACAAGTACGCGCGGAGTTTGATGACGGCTCTTTCGAAGCCCGACCAGGTGATGAGGATATCCACACTGCTGTTGAACGGCGGTTGGTTGAATTGGTGGGGGAAGCGGCAGAAAAGATTCACACTGGACGCTCCCGCAACGACCAGGTTGCCACCGATTTGAGGCTTTACCTGTTAGAAGAAATCTCATCTTTAAGTGAGTTGTTGGGGGCGCTGCAAGCGGCTTTGGCCGAGCAGGCCGAAACCCATCTAGACGTCTATATGCCTGGTTACACCCATTTGCAGCAGGCCCAACCAATACTCTTTAGTCATTGGGTGATGGCATACTTTTGGAAGTTTCAGCGTGATTATGAGCGGTTGACCGAGGTTACATCCCGTACAAACGTTTGTCCCTTGGGTGCCGGTGCCCTTGCTGGGAATCCTTTTGAAATTGACCGAATGGCGCTTGCCGAAACCCTCAACTTTGACTCCATTAGTGAAAATAGTCTTGACGCGGTGAGTGATCGGGACTTCGTGGTGGAATTCATGTCCTGGGCCGTGCTCACTCAAATTCATTTAAGCGGATGGGCAGAGGAACTTATTATATGGGCTAGCTCTGAATTCGGTTTCCTGGAGATCGATGATGCCTATGCAACCGGTTCCAGTTTAATGCCGCAAAAGAAGAATCCTGATTCGTTGGAACTGATTCGAGGGAAAAGTGGACGAGTGGTCGGTCATCTTGTAGGTCTATTGACTACGCTTAAAGGCCTTCCCCTGGCTTATAACAAGGATTTGCAGGAAGATAAAGAAGCACTCTTTGATGTGATAGATACATTAAAGATCGAACTTCCCATCGCCACCGGTATTATCTGCACCATGAAGATAAATGCCAAACGGATGGCAGCGATGTTGAATGAGGAAATGCTTGCCACTGACCTCGCCGACTACCTGGTGCGTGAAGGTGTACCGTTTCGCAAAAGTCATCACTTAGTTGGCCAAGCTGTTCTTCGAGCAGAGGAACTGGGCGTTCCTTTAAATGAGCTTGACTTGAGCGAATACCAGGCGATCCATTCCTCTTTCACCGAAAGTGTGTACGGGGTTTTTGATGTGCAACAGTCAGTCAGTGCAAGAGCTGTCGAAGGAGGAACTGCTCCCCAGGCGGTTCGAAACCAGATTAAAACAGCAAAAGACATCATAAAACATTTATGAAAAGGAAATTTTGATTATGACTATGTGTCCAGAATGCGCAGCGGAATTAGAATTAGCTCCCGATACAGTTGAGGCCGAGATCATTGTCTGTCCTGATTGCGGTGTGGAGCTGGAAGTGATCAGTCTTGATCCCATTGAACTAGATCTTGCTCCAGAAGTCGAAGAAGATTGGGGCGAATAGGGTTCACTATGTCCATGATTTCCACGCCGGTGCTTCACCTTCAGTGGGGGAAATATATCCTTATGGAAAGAAAAGAGATGAATTGATGAACGAAAATAAAAGGAGGCATACCCAGAATGGGGAAGTGAAAGTTGGAGTTTTATGTTCGCGAATTCGTGTTGAAGAGAAATTACTGATTCAAGCGCTGCAGGAACGAAATGTGTCTTTCCAGAGCATCGACTCGAGGGATTTCGCTTTAGCGTTGGGGCAGGGCGAGGATTCATACCCGGACCCGACAAAGAGTTTGGAAACGTTGCAGGAATGTGATGTCGTCCTCATTCGGTGTTTGAGTCATTCTCGGGCTTATTATCTCAGCCGCTGGCTAGAGGGAAGAGGGATACCGACAGTGAGTTCACATCAGGCAATTACTACCTGTGGAGATAAGATGCTCACCAGCACTGCTTTACGGGAGGCCGATGTGCCCATTCCAAATACCCGGATAGCCTTTACCAGAGAGACGGCTTTGGAAGCGATTGAAGAAATGAATTACCCGGTAGTGCTAAAACCCCTTTTTGGATCATGGGGTCGATTACTAGCCCGCATCAACGATCGCTGTGCTGCTGAAGCCGTCCTGGAGCACAAGACAAGGTTGGGAGATTATACCCATGGGGTTTTTTACATCCAGGAGTATGTCGAGAAACCGGGCCGGGATATCCGCAGTTTCGTAGTTGGTGATCGAACCATTGCTGCCATTTATCGCCAATCATCGCATTGGATTACTAACACCGCCAGGGGAGGTGAGGCTACCAAATGCCCAATTACCACAGAAGTAGATTCCCTCTCCCGGGCTGCAGCTCGCGCGGTAGGTGGCGGTGTGGTGGCTATCGATCTATTAGAGGATCCTGATGGGCGTTTGTTGGTCAACGAAGTCAACCACACGCCAGAATTTCGCAACAGCATTGACGCCACTGGTGTGGATATCCCAGGGGAGATCATTGATCACGTTTTGGAGGTTGCTATGAAGGGTAAGTCGGGGTGTTGAAGAGGGAGAAAATTGTGGGTGTTTTCTGCTCACGGGTCCGAATGGAAGAGAAGAAACTATTCTCGGCATTTCGGGCACAAGGAATACCATTTGAGCGGGTTGACGTGCGTCGTCAGATATTTTCTTTGAACGGCAAGAATCCTACCGAGCGTTTCGATGTGGTATTGATCCGTTGTTTGAGCCACACACGATCCCTTTATGTGGCAAAAATGTTGGAGCATCATGGTATGAGAGTGGTAAATGGACATCAATGCATCGCAATCTGCGGTGATAAGGTGTTAACTACGATGGCATTGAGAGAAAACAAGATACCGACACCTCGCACCACGATGACCTTTTCGCTGGAAAGTTCATTGATGGCCATGGAGGCGATGGGATATCCCGTGGTAATCAAGCCAGCCGTGGGTTCGTGGGGAAGGCTGATGGCTAAAGTCAACGATCGGGAATCTGCCGAGGCTGTGTTGGAACATAAGCTAGCGTTGGGTCACGACTTCCCTTATTACATTCAGGAATTCGTTGAGAAACCAGGACGTGACATCCGCACACTCGTAGTTGGAGAGAAGACGGTCTATGCCGTATACCGCGAGTCCCAACATTGGATTACAAATACCGCTCGGGGTGGAGAGACCTCCTTGTGCCCTGTCACTCCCGAAATTGACCGGATTTCCCAGGCTGCGGCCCGGGCTGTGAAAGGCGAGATTGTTGCGGTGGATCTTTTGGAGAAAGCTGATGGTGAGCTGCTGGTCAATGAAGTTAACCATACCCCGGAGTTTCACGGAGCTAGTAAGGTCGCCGAAGGGGACATTGCCAGCACAATTATCAAGTACATAAAAGAAGTGAGAGAAATTGAAAGGGGTAGGACACTTTAGAAAATATAAGGACTTATTGACATGATTCAAACTGCTATCGTTGGTGCATCAGGTTATGCAGGAGGAGAATTGCTTCGGTTGCTGCTTTCCCATCCTGAGATTGAAGTGACGCAGATCACATCAGAAAAGTATGCCAAACAATATGCCTATTTCGTCCATCCTAATCTTCGTAACCGCACCCAATTAAAGTTTCGAAAATTGGACGAACTTGAATCTGTTGACCTTCTGTTTTTGGCTTTGCCCCATGGCCATGCCATGAAACAGATTGAGGTGTTCGCTGAGTTGGGGGAGCGAATTGTGGATTTGTCGGCTGATTTCCGATTAAGTGATCCGGCAAAATATCACCGTTGGTATGAAAAAGAACATCTAGCTCCCCAATGGTTGGATCGATTTGTCTATGGCTTACCGGAGCTGCATCGAAAGGAACTAGTTAGCGCTAGATATGCTACTGGAACCGGCTGTAATGCCATTGTCACCACTTTGGCTCTCTGGCCATTATATAGGCGGGGCTTGGTCCGGGAGACAGTCGTAGAGGTCAAAGTGGGTTCGGCGGAGGGAGGCCATAAAGTCAACCCTGCTTCCCATCATCCGGAGCGGGCAGGGGTAGTCCGCTCCTACGCACCGGTAGGACATCGACATGTGGCTGAGTTGATCCAGGAGCTGGACCTTGCTCCGGAGAAAAAGCGTCTCCATTTTTCAGTCACGTCGGTGGGTATTGTGCGAGGAGCATTGGCGACGTGTCATTGTCTGCTGGATGAGCCATTGGAGGAAAAAGACGCCTGGCGTTTCTACCGCGAAGATTATGGGGAAGAGCCATTTGTACGCCTTGCCCAGTCAAAGCGAGGCATTCACCGATTTCCGGAACCCAAAATCCTCTCCGGATCCAATTATTGTGACCTGGGCTTTGCTGCTGACCCAGCCAACAACCGTATGGTCGTCATCGCTGCAATTGATAATTTAATGAAAGGAGCGGCTGGCAATGCGGTGCAAACGATGAATTTGATGTGTGGATTCCCAGAAACTATGGGTTTGGAGTTCCCCGGCTTGCACCCTATCTAATGGCAATGGACATTCACACCTTGCTCTTTGGTAGTTTGTGCCAACTTACAGGGATATCTTGCCCAACCCAAGGGCAGAGAGAAGTATAGCGAGAATATTGGGAGCGTTCCTGATACCGGGGGGGGCGTACAAATAAAAATAACCCAGTTAGGGATGCTAACTTTGAAGGGAGAAACAGGTAATGATTGTAGTCAAAGCAGGTGGAAATAGAGAGCTGGATATTTCGCCTATTTGTGATGATGTGGCTGAATTGATCCAAAAGGGAGAGCAGATTATTCTGGTCCATGGGGGTTCTGGTGAAACCAACCGCATCTCCAAAAAATTGGGTAGCCCTCCTCGATTTGTGACCTCACCATCAGGGCATTCCAGCCGCTACACTGACCGGAAAACATGGGAGATTTATGCTATGGTTGTAACCGGTCGGATTAACACACTGCTGGTTGAGCGACTGCAGCAATCAGGTGTCAATGCCCTTGGTCTTTCCGGTCTTGATGGTCGGCTTTTAGAAGGAAAACGCAAATCCTCTTTACGCATTATGGAGAATGGGAAGCCAAAGATGCTGCGAGGAGAGTACAGTGGAATCATTGAGAACGTTAATGTTAGTCTGCTTCAAATCTTGCTCGACGCCAACTATGTGCCTGTGGTAGCTCCGGTGGCTATCAGTTATCAGAATGAAGGATTGAACGTGGATGGAGATCGGGTGGCAGCTGCTATTGGTCGTGCCCTTGGGGCAGAACAAGTTATCATCCTTTCCAATGTTCCAGGTCTGTTGCGTGATGTTAATGATGAGGGATCACTGATTCCTTATATCCCTGCCCGAGAAGCCAAGGATTATCTTAAGCATTATGCCAAGGGGCGCATGAAACGAAAAGTACTGGGAGCAATTGAAGCACTACAAGGCAGAGTAAGTCGGGTCATCATCGCAGATGGACGAGTGGAAGCTCCCATCCAACGGGCACTGGCTGGACATGGAACAGTATTTTCAAATGAGCACTAGCTCAGGTCAGGAAAACATATGTGTAAAGATAATATCCAAGAATTCAAAATCATCGAGTCGACCTTACGAGAAGGGGAGCAATTCGTTGGTGCAAATTTTACCACCGGGCAAAAGATGGAAATTGCTCAGGCCCTTGACGATTTTGGCGTGGAGTATCTGGAACTTACTTCACCCATGGTCTCCCCCCAAAGTTATGAAGATATCAAGCAAATTGCAAGTATGGGGCTGAAGGCCAAGATCCTGACCCATATTCGCTGCAGTAAAAGCGACGCGGCTCGGGCATTGGAGCTGCCCTTGGATGGAGTAGATATCGTGATCGGAACAAGTTCTATGCTGCGGAAAATTTCCCACGGCAAGGAGATCCCTCAAATCATTGCCTTGGCTGAGGAAGTCATAGCATATATCAAAGAACAACGACCTGAGCTGGAGATTCGGTTTAGCACAGAGGATTCCTTTCGAAGCGAGTCGGAAGACCTCTGGGAGGTATATCAGGTGGTTGATAGTATGGGTATTGACCGGGTAGGGATTGCCGACACAGTGGGAGTTGCTACGCCCTTTGACGTATACGAACTAGCTTCTAAAATAAAGGGTTTGGTAAATGCCGAGTTGGAATTTCATGGTCATAACGATTCTGGATGTGCCATCGCAAATAGCTATGCTGCCCTCCTAGCTGGTGTGACTTGCATCGATACCAGCGTGTTAGGGATTGGGGAGCGAAATGGAATCACACCCCTGGGTGGTTTCATCGCTCGTCTTTATGCCACCGATCCTGATTTCATCCGCAATAAGTATAACCTGAAGACCCTCACGCGAGTGGACAAATTGGTAGCCGAATTAGTGGGTGTTGACATTCCCTTCAACAACTTCATCACGGGAATCACGGCCTTCACCCACAAAGCCGGCATCCATGCCAAAGCTATCTTGAACGACCCCCGGACTTATGAAATCATTGACCCCAAAGATTTTGGTCTGAGTCGTTATATATCGGTTGCCCACCGTTTGACCGGTTGGCATGCCATCAAATTGCGAGCCGAGCAGTTGGGGATTGAAATGAATGAAGAGAAAATCAAACGAGTTACCAGCCATGTCAAGGTGCTTGCTGACGAGAAGCCATTATCACTGGATGACGTGGATGCTGTTCTCAAACGCTGGGGCAGTAATGGACAAGATTATATAGATTGAAAAGGAAAGGACCTATGAGCGAACAGAAATCATCACAGACAATGGAAGCGTATCCGGAAGAAGGGATGAAATCGAAGATCAAGGGACCGGTGTACATCGATGATACTACCTTACGCGATGGGGAACAAACCGCTGGTGTAGTTTTTGCTAATGAGGAAAAAATTCACATTGCCAAAATGTTATCCAGGATTGGGGTTCATCAAATTGAAGTTGGCATTCCAACTATGGGAGGCGATGAGAAAGAAGCCATCAAACAGATCGTGGATCTTGAACTCCCTACCAGTATTCTCGCTTGGAATCGGGCAGTGATCAGTGACATAAAGCATTCTCTCGATTGTGGTGTAGATGCTGTGGCTGTCTCTATTTCTGCCTCGGACATCCACATCGAAAACAAGTTGCGCCGGGACCGGCAGTGGGTCTTGGACTCCATCCTGAGTGCTGTAGAATTCGCCAAAGACCATCAGCTTTATGTTTCTGTGAATGCTGAGGATGCCTCCCGCGCCGACCCTGAATTCCTGATTGAATTTGCCAATGCAGCCAAGCAGTCAGGGGCTGACCGGCTCCGTTACTGCGATACAGTCGGCATCCTTGATCCTCTGGAAACCTACAAACGAGTAAAAACCTTGATCCAGGAAGTGGATCTGCCGATTGAAATGCACACACATAACGATTTCGGGATGGCCACAGCCAACGCGATTGCCGGACTTGAGGCTGGTGCGACCTATGTTAATACCACAGTAAATGGATTAGGTGAACGAGCGGGAAATGCCGCTTTGGAAGAATTGGTAATGGCACTTCAATATACTGTAGGAGTCGAGATGGATATCCAGACCTCGCTTTTCCGTGATCTTGGGGAATATGTCGCTTTGGCTTCAGGGCGTATGCTGCCAGCCTGGAAACCGATTGTGGGAAGCAACCTTTTCGTTTACGAATCCGAAGGACGAGCTAGCGGTGTGATCCGCGACCCAACGACGTACGAGATCTTTTGGCCTGGCGAGGTGGGTTTGTTGCGCCGATTCAGTGTAGGAAAATACTCAGGTCCCAGCGTCATTCGCCGCAAGCTTCGGGAGCAGGGGTATCACCCCTCCAAAGAGGAAGTCCAGAAGCTGGTACCCATCATGCGGTCCCGCTCGATTGCCTTGAAACGGTCTTTATTTGACAATGAGGTGGTTGAAGTTTATTCAATGTTGAGAGAGAGGAGAGATGTATGAGCAGGTTATCGAACATTAGATTATTGGATACTACCCTGCGGGACGGAGAACAGGCGGTAGGTGTAATCTTTACTCCTCGAGAGAAAAGGCAAATTTCTTCCATACTGGCGGCCATTGGCATTCCTGCTGTTGAGGTTGGTTTCCCTGCCTTGGGACCTGAGGAAAAAGCCTGTATTCTTGCTGTTGTGGATGCTGGTATCATGACTAAAGATGGAAATCCCTTGGAGGTCAGCGCCTTTGCAAGAGCAAGGCGGGAAGATGTGAAAGATGCAGCTGATTGTCACGTGGATAGTGTCATTATTTCCATTTCTACCTCTGATACTCATATTGAACGCAAGTTTCAGGCCGATCAAGCGTGGGTCTTAGAACAAGTGAAAGAGGCTGCAGAGGAAGCAGAAAAACACAATCTGGCCTTTACTATAAGTGCTGAAGATGCCTCTCGAACTGAACTTAGCTTTTTAATTGAGTTTTTTCGTCTAGCTGAGGAAATCGGGGCTGTGAGGGTGCGCTACTGTGACTCCCTGGGTGTTGAGGATCCTTACACCAGCTACCGGCGGATCAAATACATCCGGCAAGAAACTTCCCTTCCTATAGAAGTGCACATGCACAATGATTTTGGGATGGCCACGGCCAATGTCATGGCTGGGATACGGGCTGGGGCGAGTTCTGTGGTCGGTTCCATTGGAGGACTTGGGGAACGGACAGGTAATTCCCCGATAGAAGAGGTAGTGATGGCTTTGAAGCATCTGTACGGAATGGATTTGGGCATTGACACCTCTCAATTCCGTGAAGTGGCTGAATATGTGGCTCAAGCGAGCCAGCGGGCTATCCCCATCTGGAAAGCCATTGTTGGGACTAATGTTTTTGCCCATGAGTCCGGGATTCACGCAGATGGCATCCTCAAGAACCCAGATAGTTATGAAGCCTTCAAGCCTGAAGAGGTAGGGTTAGAACGTCAAATTGTGATTGGCAAGCATTCTGGCACCCAGTCGCTGAAGCATAAATTCCTGGCCGGATTTAGAATTGAACTGGATGATGAGACGGCCCAGGAATTGCTGGAAAAGGTGCGTTCCACAACCGTGGAGCTTAAGAGGCCGCTTTTCAATAAGGAATTGATACTGTTGTATGAAGACACAAATTCAAAGCCAAGTAAAGAGTGAGGAATGACTTTAGGAGTAAAACAATGGGACATACCTTGGCAGAAAAGATTATTGGAAACAGGATTGGACGAGAAGTAAAGGTTGATGAGTTTGTGATAGCTCCGGTGGATGTACTCTTTGCTCATGAAGGGACGGGACCATTAGCATTGGACCAATTAGAAGTAATGGGGAAAGGGAAGATAGCCACCACTGGTCTTTTCTTTTCCGACCACGCAGCACCCCCACCTCGCAAAGAGCTGGCTGATGTTCAAAGACGATTACGCTCCTTTGCTGAGGAGGTTGGGGCTGAGTTCCATCAGCCAGGAACGGGAATCTGCCACCAGCTGGTGGCAGAAGAATGGGCCATTCCAGGACAAATCATAATTGGTGCTGATTCCCACACTTGTAGTGCTGGTGCGTTGGGCGCTTTCGGCACTGGTATGGGATCTACAGATGTTGCTATCGCTCTGGCTTTGGGTAAGATTTGGCTCCGGATTCCTGAGACCATCCGGGTTGAGATTCATGGGCAGCTGCCAAAAGGTGTTTACGCCAAAGATGTGATCTTGCATTTAATCGGGTACCTTGGAGCAGATGGAGCGATCTATAAAGCCCTGGAATACGGGGGTCCGACTGTGGATGCGATGAGCATCGAGGAACGGTTGACCCTGGCAAATATGGCTGTTGAGGCGGGGGCGAAAGCCGGCCTGTGCGCTGCCGACGAGACTACCCGGGAATATTTGGAAAAGCGAGGGCGCGTTCAAGATTACCAGGCGATTGAACCGGACCCGGATGCTCATTACGAAAGAGTGGTCGAACTGGATGTCAGCCAGATCACCCCTCAGGTTGCTTTCCCCCACTTTGTGGATAATATTCACTCCATCGAAGAGGTAGAGGAGATACCCCTTGACCAGGTGTTTATTGGCACCTGCACCAATGGGCGGTTATCTGATCTTCGGGTAGCAGCTCAGATATTGAAAGGGGAACAGATTGACCCTCGTCTGCGGCTGTTGGTGGGACCGGCTTCCCGCCAGGTATACAAGGATGCAATTAAAGAGGGGCTGATCGACATATTTATCGATGCCGGAGGCACAATCCTTCCCCCGGGATGCGGGCCTTGTGTGGGCGTTCATCAAGGCGTACTGGCCGAGGGAGAACGCTGTCTTTCCACCCAGAATCGGAATTTCAAAGGGCGGATGGGCAATCCGGAGTCTGAGATCTATTTGGCTTCACCAGCAACGGCAGCTGCATCGGCGATCACGGGTATTATCACAGATCCACGAACCTTGTAAGGTAACAGGAAATCAGTGGAGGAAAACATGGAAAAAATCATTCAAGGTCCTATCTGGCGTTTTGGGGATGGGATCAGCACCGATCACATCACACCAGGTAGGTATTACCACCTCCGGGGTGATCTCTCAGCTTTGGCTAAACATACTCTAGAAGATGAAAATCCGGACTTTGCTCAGAACGCCAAACCGGGTGACATCATAGCCGCCGGTAAGAACTTTGGACAAGGATCCTCCCGAGAACATGCCGCGTTGGTGCTCAAAGAGAGGGGTATTCTAGCTGTATTATCCCCTTCATTCGCCCGTATCTTTTATCGCAATGCTGTCAATGTGGGTGTCCTCCCCATCATCTGTGAGACAGAGGGCTTTCAGGATGGTGACGCAATCCGGATTGATTTGGCAGAAGGTCAGGTTACAAATCTGACCCAGAACTTAGTACACCCATTTTCTCCACTTCCTCCTATCATGAGGGAGATCCTGGAGGATGGAGGCCTTGTCCCCCATGTGCTAGAACGAGGAGGGTTGGGATGAGTTCTCATGAAGTGGTGCTAATCCCCGGGGATGGCATCGGCCCAGAGGTAGCAAGCGCAGCGCAGGCTGTGATCGATGCCACCGGAGTCGATATCAGATGGCATACTTACCAGGCAGGCATCGCTTCCCTGGAGGAGGGAGACAGATCCTTACCTGAGGAGCTCCTGGAGGCTATCCGCCAATATGGCATCGCGCTGAAAGGGCCCCTCACTACCCCCGTTGGGGGCGGTTTTTCCAGCGTGAATGTGGCTCTCCGCCAGCGGTTGGGGCTATACGCTAATCTGCGCCCAGTGCGGACTATCCCGGGAGCCCCCAGCCGGTACCAGGACGTAGACCTGGTCATTATCCGGGAGAACACGGAAGGCCTCTATAGCGGCGATGAGCGCTGGGAAGACGACGATTCGGTAGTAGGGTTGAAAAGGGTCACACGGGAGGCCAGTCTCCGCATCGCCCGATTCGCCTTCAACTTTGCTTCCCAGCACGGTCGCGGAAAGGTCACCGCTACCCACAAGGCCAATATACTTAAGGAGTCCGATGGGCTTTTCCTGACCTGTGCCCGGGAGGTAGCCAAAGCCTATCCTCAGGTCCATTTTACGGATCGCATTATTGACGCACTGTGCATGGACCTGGTGATGGATCCCAACCAACATGATGTTTTATTATGCCCCAATCTTTACGGAGACATCATTTCCGACTTAGCAGCAGGACTTGTGGGCGGGTTAGGCAATGTCCCTAGCGCCAACATCGGCCAAGATGCTGCTATCTTTGAAGCTGTACATGGCTCCGCACCTGACATCGTTGGTAAAGGGATCGCCAATCCCACGGCACTAGTTTTGGCCGGGGTAATGATGCTCTCTCATTTAGGAGAGGATGAAGCAGCCGAGAAATTGTCAAAGAGCGTGCGAAACCTGTATGAGAGTGGTGGACCGCTAACCCCTGATTTAGGTGGGGAGGCTACAACCGAGGACATGACGCGAGAGTTGGTATCGAACTTAAAACTATAGAGAAAAGTAAGAAGGGATGAGTATAAAGGATCATTAAATATGGGAATACAACCAGACGAGTTTAAGTTACTAGAAGATAAAGCCATCATTTATTCCACTGGCAGGATCTGTGAGACATCTGGTGAATTTCTCAGGAGTCAACCATTCAGAACCTTTCTGGAAACTGTTTTGGGGAATCTTACTGATAGAAATTCACGCCTGATAAACATTTTTAGCTCTCACCCCATTAATGAAAAGACCATCACACTCTTAATTGATATCTTTTATTATCTGACCATATTAGACCAAAGTGTGATTCCTAATATCCTACCTGAGTCGGAAGTGTTTTTTAAAGATCCAAATCTTTTAACTGAATTTGTCGAATACTTGTATAACGCCTGGCGTGATTACGATCGGATACTCATCGTCTCCGGCTTTCAGGGAGAAGCGTTAGACGACAGGCCGTACCGGACGTTCAACGAAACCGTGGAGAAGTTGATGCATTTAGTCAGGGGAACCTATCGAGACATTAAAGAAAACATCGATAGACAGCATCCTCGTATTTTTCGTCAGGCCAGGGCTGGGGTGAACATTGCCACTATTGTCTCGAAGAAAGCTTTCATGTCAGCATGGGTGGATGACTTTGGTCCTCCATACACAAAATTGCAGCCAATTCCCATCATCCGGCATGTGCTGTTGTATCCCCCGCTGGTACTTAATCCACCCATGAACCGGCGAACTGGACAATTTCAGCGTGTGGACGAGAACCCCCTGGATCGAATAGAACTCAATCAGGGAGAGTGGATCTGCTATCCTGCAAAGGTTGGGGAGTTGCTGATTACGACCTATATCCATGAGAAATTTCTCGAATTAGGGCTTTCTCTATGCAACCTGTTTGAACTTGCCAGCGATGAGGATCTGGAAAAACAACCAGACGCTGTGTATTTGTTTGGCGTACCAGGGGACGTCCTAGATTGTTATGGATCGCTGCCCACGGTTTTCTATGATGACCAGGAGGGGGATATATTGGTGGGTGCTGTCCCCAACGAGGACCGTTTCGGTTATTTTGGGTATTTGAAGAAGATGATACTGACTTTACACAACATTAAGATGATGAAAAGAGGTCGCATGCCATTTCATGGAGCGATGGTCGAAATCATATTGAATGACAAGACCAACACCATTGTCCTCGTCGGCGATAGTGGTGCAGGGAAATCTGAGACATTGGAGGCTTTCCGGGTGTTGTGTGAAGGTGAGCTCCAGGACATGGTCATCATTGCGGATGACATGGGTACGATCAATATCGAAAACGGAATAGCAAAGGGATATGGCACGGAGATTGGTGCCTTTATCCGTTTGGATGATTTGCAGCCAGGGTACGAGTTTGGGCAGATGGGACGAGCTATATTTATGAGCCCAAACAAAACCAATGCCCGGCTATTGCTGCCAGTGGTCTCACATCTTGATGTAGTGCGAGGGAGCAAGATTGATATGATCTTCTACGCCAATAACTACCAGGAGGTGAATGAGGATTATCAGATCATCGAGCGCTTTAGCGACAGTGAGTCAGCCCTGGAGGTGTTCCGGGAAGGAATAGTAATGAGTAAGGGGACAACTACATCGGAGGGTATTACCAAGACCTATTTTGCAAATGTCTTCGGTCCTCCACAATACAAGGACTTGCATGAGGAAATTGCCCAATCAACTTTCGAACACCTCTTTGATCAGGATGTTTTCTTGGGTCAAATCAGGACCCGGCTGGGGCTTCCAGGCTGGGAAATAAAGGGTCCGGAAGCTGCAGCCCGGGCGATGATTGAATTAATTACAGAAGCTTAGATAATCCAGGAATGGCGGATGGTGCAAATTATCCAAGTAAGTGGATGGCAGACCGCCTTTCTCAAAGTCCACAGGTAGGAGAAAGTATGGTAACAAAGCAAACGACGTCAGCGGAAGATTTGATTGCCCTGGAGGACCAGTATTCGAGTGGGGTTGCTCCTAAACAACCCATCGTCCTGAGCCGGGGGGAGGGAGCCCGCCTCTGGGATGTGGAAGGGATCGAATATGTGGACTGCACCAGTGGTCACGGTGTAGCAAATGTGGGACATGCTAACCCTGTTATTATTGAGGCTATAACTCAGCAAGCAAGACAGTTGATTACTGCCCCGAATGATTTTTACAATGACAAACGTGCCCAACTCTTATCAGAGTTGGTGCGCATCGCTCCGGATGGGTTAGAGCGCGCTTTCCTGTGCAACTCCGGGGCAGAAGCAGTAGAGGGAGCAATTAAATTCGCTCGGCTTGCCACCAGCAGGACCAAGATCATTTCCACCAAGCGAGGTTTTCATGGTCGGACATTGGGAGCACTATCCGCTACCTGGAATAAATCCTATCGGAAACCTTTTGAGCCGCTGGTATCCGGCTTTGAGTTTGTTCCTTATAATCAGCTGGAACAAATAAAGCGGGTGGTGGACGAAGAAACAGCAGCTGTCATCATAGAGGTTGTCCAAGGGGAAGGTGGTGTTTTCCCAGCTAAAGTTGAGTTTTTATATGGCGTGCAAACCTTGTGCCGAGCCAATGGGGCACTGTTAATTCTTGATGAGGTACAAACCGGGTTCGGCCGGACAGGGAAGATGTTTGCTTGTGAACACTTTAATCTGGAGCCGGATTTGATGACTGTGGCGAAGGGTATAGCTGGTGGTGTGCCCATGGGTGCGGTGTTGATTGGTGCTCGGGTGGGGGATTTACCCAAAAAGATCCATGGTTCTACCTTTGGGGGTAATGCGCTAGCGTGTGCAGCAGCCCTGGCAACGATCAATTTTATTGAGTCCGAGGATCTCCCCCAGCGGGCGGCCGAATTGGGAGAGCGGCTCATGGATGGATTAAGAGCCATTGACTCTCCGGTTGTACGAGAAGTGCGGGGTTTAGGTTTGATGGTCGGTATGCAATTAAAGATGAGAGCCGGCAAATATTTAGCAAAACTTGCAGAACCGATGGATGGATTGGGTGTGCTGGCCCTTTCAGCAGGTTCAACCGTGATGCGGTTCTTGCCCCCACTGGTGATCAGTGAGGATGATGTGGATTTAGTTGTGAGCCGGGTGGAAGAAGTTTTTAAGGATTAGAAATGACAGCTGATGGAATTGCGTTTCTGGAAGAGTTGCTCCGTATACCCAGCCTTTCTGGCCAGGAAGATGCCTTTGCTGACTATCTCCTCCAGCAGATGAAGAGGTTTGGCTTTCGAGCGCACCGTGACCAGGTGGGAAATGTCATCGGAGAGGTAGGCAATCCACAAGCGAGTAAGACCCTTGCCCTGTTGGGTCATATGGATACAGTGCCCGGGGAGATCCATGTCCGCCGGGCAGAGGGATGCCTATACGGACGCGGTTCAGTGGATGCTAAAGGACCGCTGGCAGCATTTGTGCTGGCTGCAGCGCAGGTACAGTCTCAATTAGACGACACTCGCGTGTTGGTGATTGGCGCTGTAGAAGAGGAGGCTCATTCGCGGGGAGCGCACCACCTGACAGAGACTCTAAAACCGCCTGATGGTGTCATCATAGGTGAACCCAGTAGTTGGCAAAGCATTACCTTGGGCTACAAAGGAACATTGAGTGTGAATTACCAACTGACCCAAGCAGCCGGACATTCTGCTGGTAATCAATCTCCGCCGGCAGAGGAGGCGGTTGCTTTCTGGAACCGATTGGTCGAGTATACCGCTGAATATAACCAAGACCGCCGACCACCGTGTTTTGACACACTTGATCACAACTTGCGCTCCTTTTGCACCCAAAGCGATGGGTTGGAAGATAGCGCCCAGATGGAGATCGGACTCCGATTACCATTGGGTTTGAAAGAATCTTCCCTCAAGAAGGAAATTCGGGGATGGAGTGATGGACCAAGAGTGACTTTTCCATACAGCGAACCTCCATTCCGGACAGAGAAGAATACGTCGGTCGTGAGAGCGCTGTTACGAGCCATCCGCTCCGCGGGAGGTCAGCCCCGGTTTAAACTAAAGACTGGAACCTCGGATATGAACGTGGTTGGTCCAGTCTGGGGTTGTCCTATTGCAGCTTATGGACCTGGTGACTCTAATCTTGATCATTCACCGGATGAGCACATCCGTATCAGTGAGTTCCAAAGAGGTGTCATGGTTCTTGCCAAAATGATAACCTATTGGCAGTAACCAATTATCGTTGAGATAAGAAAGATGAGACAAGAGAAGCTGAACGTAGAGGTCAATGGTATGTTGGATCAATCTGCTATACGTCTTAACCAAAGAGCTAGCATTCGGTGCATCTGCCGGAGTAAACTTGTGATTTCAGTACATTCGACAAAGCGGATTTGATGCCAATCTTTTATGCTCCTCCTTGAAATCAGCTAACTTGACAGTTCCATTTCAATACGGTATAAAGGTTATCAACAGGTTATTAAAAATAAATCAACTGTGAAGAGGGAATAGTAAGCGGCGAAACGCTGGTTCAGAGAGCAAGGGGTTGGTGAAAACCTTGCCCAGACGCCACCGCTGAATGGACCTCAGAGTTGCAGGGCGAACAGGTTCCTAGAAGAAAATGACCAAAATAGCCCGAGCCGGGGTTGCTACCGTTACCAAAGCATTGGTTCCGTTGCGTGATAACTTTATTTCCGGTTGGAAATAAAAGAACCTATCATACTTCCGGATCAAGAATAAGTGAGGCTGGTTTCTACATTTCCCGTTGTTTCACCAACGGGATCTTGTTGTTAACATCAAAGACAGCCTACACAGGGTGGCACCGCGGGAATCGCCTCTCGTCCCTGAGACTTGAGGCGATTTTAATTTAAACCTACTTTAGGAAAGAAATATGATGGTGCATTCTGTTTCAAAACCGAAGAATGATTTTAACCTTCTCCCTGTGACACGAGAAATCCCAGGTGATTTGGATTCACCTCTCTCAGTGTACCTTAAGCTGGTTGGGGATGGACCTTCCTTTTTACTGGAAAGTGTCACCGGCGGAAACCATGTCGCACGTTACTCATTTATTGGGACTGCGTTGAACCATGCCTATGTAATCCGCGGTCAAACTTTAGAGCACCATACTCCCCAGGGTATTGAGAGCATTCACACCAATAAAGAGGGGGATATCTTAGGTAGATTGAAAACAGAATTGGAAAAGTATAAGCAAAAGAATGTTCCCAACTTGCCCCGATTTACTGGAGGGCTTGTGGGATATTTGGGATACGACTCAATCCGTTATTTTGAGCCCCGGGTTCAGCTTTCTCCACATCCTGAACTGCCTGATGGTATCTTCTTATTGGCCGACACGATAGTCGCCTACGATCATGCTTTTGGACGCTTGGTATTAATTACCAATGTCCCCTTTAATGGAGACCTGGAGCAGGCTACCACCCTAGCAAAAACACGTTTAGACCAGCTGGAAGCGCGTTTGAAAAAGCCTCTCTCTCTAAAATCCGAAATAGGCCCAGTCCACCAAACTACTGAACTGCGCTCTAACATGAGTGAGGATCAATTTTCTCAGATTGTGTTCCAAGCTAAAGACCATATTGTCGCCGGAGATATTTTTCAGGTCGTACTTGCCCAACGTTTAAGCAGAGAAACGACAGCATCTCCCATAAATATTTACCGTGCCCTTCGTCGCCTCAATCCTTCTCCATATATGTTCCATTTGAACTTTGGAAATTTGGTTTCTCAGGAAGACTCCTTCCACCTGATTGGTGCTTCGCCTGAAATGCACGCCCGTCTGGAGAGTCAGCTGGCAACCCTTCGGCCGATTGCAGGAACCCGGCCCAGAGGACAAACTTCCCAAGAGGATGAAACCCTGGCTGGCCAACTCCTTGCGGATCCCAAAGAACGCGCTGAGCATGTCATGCTGGTCGATCTCGGCCGTAATGACCTGGGGCGTGTGTGTAACTATGGCACAGTGCAAGTCACCGAAAGGATGGCTATTGAGCGTTATTCTCATGTGATGCATATTGCCTCTCAGGTTGAAGGACACTTGCACTCATCGAAGGATGCTTTTGACTTGCTTAGGGCCACTTTCCCGGCCGGGACGGTCAGCGGAGCACCAAAAATTCGAGCTATGCAAATCATTCATGCTTTAGAGCAGGAACCCCGCGGTCCGTATGCTGGGGTGGTGGGTTATTTCTCTTTCAATGGATCCCTTGACACCTGCATCACGATTCGGACCATAGTAATGCAGGATCAGAAGGTAAACATCACCGCCGGAGCAGGGATCGTGGCTGATTCAGACCCAAAGAGAGAATATAAGGAAACGCTCAATAAGGCTCAAGCATTGGCAGTCGCTGTTGATAAGGCGGAAGAGTTGAGCGAGTTAGATGGTACTCAGAACACAAGGATAAACGGATGATCGCGGTTATTGATAATTATGATTCATTTACCTATAACTTGGTTCAGTACATTGGAGAACTGGGAGAAGAAGTAGTTGTTTATCGGAACGACGCAGTTTCCATCCCAGTCTTAGAAAACCAAAAGCCTGGCGCAATTTTGATTTCTCCGGGTCCAGGAAGGCCCTCGGACGCTGGAATCTCTTCCGAGGTGATTCTTACTCTTGGGAGATACATTCCCCTCCTGGGAGTTTGTCTAGGACATCAATGTATCGCTGAAGCCTTTGGGGGGGTTGTGAAACGCGCCTCTACCCTGATGCATGGGAAAACATCAATGATTCATCACAATTCCAGCCCCATCTTCCAGGATATTCCCACCCCTTTCGAAGCTACTCGCTATCATTCCTTGATTGTAGTACAGGAGGGTTTCCCTCCAGAATTAGAGGTCACTGCCACCACACAGAAGGGTGAAATTATGGCTCTTCATCACAGAGAATACCCCATATTTGGGGTGCAGTTTCATCCCGAATCTTTCCTCACCACTCACGGGAAAAAGCTGCTGGAGAATTTTCTGACTATTAACGGGCAGGGAAATCAATGACAAACAAAAAGACATTAAAAGACTAGTATTTAGACTTCGATCCTCTCGATAACCTGGAGCGCTTCAAAAGAATCATTGGTCATTTCCGTCTTTTAACAGTCAAAAGAGATCAAATAGATATGACACCAAGACTAGATCAAACGAACAGAAAAAGCTCAATATTCATTATCCGATGTATGTAAGAGGAGGTTCCCATGCTTAAACCTTACATATCCAAAGTCCTTGGTTTCCAGGACTTGAGTGCAGAAGAAGCCGAATCTGCGATGGAAGTTATCATGACAGGACAAGCAACACCAGCCCAGATCGGTGGCTATCTGATCGCACTGCGTATGAAAGGAGAGACGGTCCCGGAAATTACTGGCAGTGCAAGAGCGATGCGGAAGGTAGTCAAACAAGTTCAAGTAAAAACCAACGGAAAAAAGCTAATCGATACTGCTGGTACGGGTGGTGATGGCGCCCACACTTTCAACATCTCAACTATAGCAGCCTTTGTCGTTGCTGGAGCGGACCGCAAAGTGGCCAAACATGGCAATCGCAGCATATCCTCTCGCTGCGGTAGCGCTGATGTCCTTGAGGAATTGGGTCTTAATCTCAGTTTATCACCAGAACAGGTCAGGACCTGCATTGAGAAAGTAGGTATAGGTTTTATGTTTGCACCGAACTTTCACCCTGCTATGAAACATGCCGTTGGGCCCCGAAGAGAATTGGGCCAACGAACCGTATTTAACGTCTTAGGACCTCTTACCAATCCCGCAAACGCAGCCTATCAACTGGTGGGTGTTTTTGACCCTAAACTTACCCATCCCCTGGCAGAAGTTTTAGGAGAATTGGGAGGGAAAGCTGCTTTTGTGGTCCACAGCCACCACGGATATGATGAGCTCACAACTTGCGGGCCCAATCAGATCAGTCACCTAAAGGATGGGAAAGTCACTACCTTTGAACTTGATGCTAAAGACTTTGGGTTGCGGGAGTGTTCTCCACAAGAACTCCAAGGCGGTGATCCCCGAGAAAACGCTCAAATGCTGAGGGCGATATTATCGATAGAAGATGACAGCCCCCGCCAAGATGTCGTGCTCTTGAATGCAGCAGCAGCTTTGGCTGCAGAAAGCGGTGATCTCCATGAAGGACTCACTGAAGCGCGCCAGTCCCTGGTTAGTGGTGCTGCGCTAGAAAAACTCAACGCCCTAATCTCCACCAGCCAAAGCTTCCCAAGTGATTGATGGTAAATGTTACTCCCACCTGCAAGGAAAATGGTATAGATCATGAGCATCTTGGAAGAAATCTTTGCCCACAAACGTACTGAAGTCGAAGCCGCAAAACGGAAAGTATCGGAAGAAGCGCTATATCAACAAGCCCAAGAGATGACAGCACCGATAGATTTTTTAGCTGTTCTCCAAGGAGTGAGGTATTCCAGGGAAGTAGATGAGCGGAAGAGGTGTACTCCTCGACTGATTGCTGAAGTAAAACATCGTTCTCCCAGTAAAGGCGTTCTTCGCCAGCCCTTTGATCCCCTGCAATTCGCCCAAACCTATGCAGCCCACGGTGCTTCCGCAATCTCCGTTCTCACCGATGAAACCTATTTTGGCGGATCCCTTGGTATTCTGCAGCAAATTGCCAACTTAGATCTTGGTCTCCCTCTTCTGAGGAAGGATTTCGTCTTCGATCGTTACCAATTGCTTGAAGCCCGGGCTTTTGGGGCTAGCTCGGTGCTCTTGATTGTAGCTATGTTGAAACAAGAGCAATTAAACGATCTTATCAACGCTGCTGCTGATCTTGAGCTCACCGCCCTGGTGGAAGTCCACTCTCGGGAAGAGCTCCTGCAAGCCCTTGAAACAAAGGCAAGGTTGATTGGAATTAATAACCGTGATCTTCATACCTTCCAGGTCAATCTGGAAACAACTCTCCAGTTGATCCCCCTTCTTCCACCTGATATCTGTCTAGTCTCGGAAAGCGGTATTTATACACGCGAGGATGTGAAACTTCTGGCGGAGGTCGGGGTGGATGCTATTCTGGTTGGAGAGAGTCTCATCAGAGCAGAAAACGTAGCAGCTCAAGTAAAAGAGCTTACTCAAATATGAAAAATAATTAAGGCCGATGTAGAGGTCTCCTGTTATGAAAGTGAAAATCTGTGGTATTACTTCCTTAGACGATGCGCTATATGCTTTTGATGCGGGGACTGATATGTTGGGTTATAACTTCTACCCTCCCAGCAAACGATACCTGGATCCCCTGGATTGTGAGATGATTCAGGTGGAGTTGTCAAATCGGGGTCTGTCTATTAGGACAGTGGCGGTTTTTGTAAATGCGTCTTTCAAGACAATAGAGACAATTCTGGATGATTGCGGCCTCGATTTGGCTCAATTGCACGGGGATGAATCCCCCAAATTGCTGGAAATGCTCGGAGAACGGGCTTTCAAAGCCATCCGTCCTCATTCTATTGAGGAATCCATCTTGCAGGCCAGGAGCTACCTTGTAAGAAAGACACCGCCTGATTTATTGGTAGATGCCTATCACCCAGACCAGTATGGAGGAACGGGACTCACTGGTGATTGGATGTTGGCCCGCGCACTTGCAGATGACTATTCTCTTTTACTGGCGGGTGGGCTCCATCCTGGAAATGTAGCTGCAGCTGTTAGGCAGGTAAATCCTTGGGGAGTGGATGTGGCTTCAGGGGTAGAAAGAGAAGGGCAACCAGGGAAGAAAGACCCCCTCCGGATGCAACAATTTATTAATCAAACTCGAGCTGCTGCATTGCATGCAGGGGAACAAAAGCAAGAGAAGATTATCCAAGAAGGGGAAACCAGATGAAAAGGAATACCAAACTTCAATCTAAGTTTGGAAGCTATGGAGGGCAATTTGTCCCTGAAATCTTAATGCCTGCCCTGATGGAATTGGAAGAGGTTTACCAGGAAGTAAAAGCAGACCAAGGGTTCCAGGAGAATTTGTCCCACTTGTTGTCAACCTACGTTGGACGCCCGACACCTTTGACATTTGCCTCACGGCTGACGGAGCGCTGTAAAGGCGCAAAAATCTACCTAAAACGAGAAGATTTAGCCCACTCCGGGGCCCACAAGATCAATAATGCCCTGGGGCAAGCGTTATTAGCTAAACGGATGGGCAGGCCCCGGGTAGTAGCTGAGACCGGAGCTGGTCAGCACGGGGTCGCTACGGCAACTGTGTGTGCCTTGTTAGGTTTAAAATGTGTGGTCTATATGGGAACGGAAGATATGGCCAGACAAGCACCCAATGTGACCCGCATGCGCTTGCTCGGAGCTGAGGTTCGTCCAGTTGATACTGGTTCAAGAACCCTCAAAGAGGCCATTAACGAAGCTATCCGCGATTGGGTTACCAATGTGGAAAACACTTATTACCTGCTTGGTTCGGCTCTTGGCCCTCATCCATACCCCACGATTGTGCGGGATTTTCAATCCATCATTGGACGTGAAACCCGTCACCAGATCATGGACTTAGAGGGGCGATTACCCGATATGATTATAGCCTGTGTCGGTGGGGGATCCAATGCCATTGGAATTTTCCATGAGTTTGTGCAAAACAATGAAATCGAATTGATTGGTGTTGAGGCTGGTGGGGAAGGAATTAGCGGGGGAAAACATGCTGCTCGTTTTGCCGACCCTGAGAGAGGGCGGACCGGGGTTTTACATGGTTGTTATACCTATGTCCTTCAAGACCCAGACGGCCAGATTGCAGCTACTCATAGTATCAGCGCAGGGATGGACTACCCGGCCGTTGGACCGGAGCATGCTTACCTTCGCGAACTGGAACGGGCCCGATATACCTATGCTACTGATCAGGAAACCCTGGATGCTTTTCAAACTTTGAGTAGGTTGGAGGGGATCCTCCCTGCTCTGGAGTCCGCTCACGCTGTTGCTGAAGCTATCAAACGGGCACCATCCATGTCACCCGAGGAGATCATCATCGTCAATCTGTCTGGACGGGGTGATAAAGATTTGGATACTGTTGTTCAAGCCCTGGATCTAAACTAAGGAAATAATTATTGTAGATATTACCCCGAACAACTTATGAACAAACCTATTGAAGCGATTTACAAAGCCTTTTCTCATGACCGTCCTATCCTGATGCCTTATTTCACCCTGGGCTATCCGGATTATGAGAGTTCGCTAAATATCATCCAGGCTTGTGTGGAATCCGGGGCAGAGATGATGGAATTAGGTCTTCCATTCTCAGATCCCCTGGCAGATGGCCCCACTATTCAGCACAGCACCCAGGTAGCTCTTGAAAACGGCCTGACAACCAATTTGTGTTTTAAGGCAGTTGAAGAACTTCGCAACCGTGGGGTAGAGATCCCATTTATACTGATGGGGTACTACAATCCTATCCTAGCCTACGGACTAGAACCATTTGTAGAAAAAGCTTGCTCGGTGGGTGCGAATGGATTTATCATCCCTGACCTTCCTCCCGAAGAAGGGGCAGAATTTGAACAGCTGTGCATTCAATATGGGATGGGATTGAGCTATCTTCTCTCTCCCAACAGCCCTGTGGAACGGACTCAATTATTGTTGGAACGTTCTAGGGGTTTTGCCTATCTCGTTTCGGTGATTGGAGTTACAGGCGCAAGGAATGAAACCTCACCAACTCTGAAGGATTTTACGAATCGGGTCCGCCGCCTATCTCCCCCTGATATGCCCCTGGTAGTCGGATTTGGGATCTCCACCCCTGACCAGGTCCGTAGTATAAGCCAATTTGCAGACGGGATTATCGTCGGGTCCGCATTGATCAATGCTGTTGACCAATCAATTGATCCGGTAAAAAAAGCCTGTGATTTTGTAAGCGAACTTCACCAGGCCCTGGAATAATCCGGAGAGATTTTTATTAAGCTGACAGACACTTGTCAGCTGCCCCAAACTTCTCAATAATGTGGACAATTGCAGAAAACCACTCTTTGGGCACAACTCCCGCAAACCGGGAATGAGTTAGGATTGTTTGATAAGGGTCTCCAGAGCTTGTCCTAAATCGGGATAAACTTGAGCTCCTACTCCGGAAAGGCTGGCCTGTTTTTGTCTGGAGGTTGTTATCCCAATGAGGCTAAGATTGACCTGGATGCTGTGATCACGCAAGAGTTCTTTTGCCGCCAGGGCGCTTCTTATCCCAGTCGTGGTGTCTTCAAAAACATACAATTTAGCCCCCTTGAACTCCTGCCATTCCTGATCGACCAGATTCTTGTGGGCCAGATTAGCTGCCGAGCTCAAGGCTTCCTTTTTTGAAATCCCCCTGGCCTGTAGGAGAGCAGCTAAGGTATGAACAGGACTGGGTTTGAGAAAGTCATGGATGGATTGCCCCGATTGTGAACTCAGCCAGACCATATCCCCCATTCCTATAACTGGGAAGTTATTAAAACCTGCTGCCTTTGCACCCAGCTCTGCTTCTGGAGTGCCAAAAAGACCATCTGGGGGTTGAGAAGGGCGATTAGTAAAAATCATTCCTCGCTTGTTTTCTCCTAACCAACTATCGAGGATCTGGACCCGCCTGGCAGACAAAGTCGGACAATCAAAATGAGTGAGATAACTCACACTGTCTAAGGTGGGTGGAAGTTGATAGCTGGATTGGAACTGCTTGCTTCCCAACACCAGTTCCTGGAATACCCTATGGGTAAGGGAACGTTGGTAGTTATGGGCCTGCCCTATAAGTTCATCCAGGATTTCCTGTTGGGACCCTGTTCTCCCTTTTTTTAACAAGGAAGCCGCCTTTTCAACCGGCGTGTAGCTGTCTTGAGAGAGAGGGTTCAATTCTTCCAGGAAGGTTTTCCAATCCGGGGTTTTTAATCCATTTGCTTGGGGAAGTCCTGGGGAAATACTTTCGGGAACTCCAGTAGCGGAGTCGTGCGCCCAGCTCTCTATCAGCATTAATCCCAGGCAAATGGCACAGGTATCCCACTCGCAGGTGATGCCTGTTGCTTCGAAAGCGTATATGTCTTCCTGGCTGAGATGAGTCATATTAAATCCCATTGAATATCCAACCAAACGGATAGTTTCCTGAAGCGCTTTATGGTACCCTCGTGGTTCCAACAGTACTCCGTCCAAATCAAATAAAAGGAATGTATCCATTATTTTGTTTTCTTGAGATGGCGCTGGTGTAGTTCTTCCTCTACGTCGCCCAAGGTGAGACCGTTCGCGGAGAGCAGCACCAGGGTGTGGTAGAAAAGGTCAGCCACTTCTTCCACCAGACGCTGATTTCCCTGTCCGTTGCCGGCCAGGATGACTTCTACGGCTTCTTCTCCCACTTTCTTCAAGATGGCATCCTGGCCGGCCTGCAATAATTGACATGTATAGGAGCCATTTTGAGGGAACTGTTTACGATTCTGGATGATTTCAAATAAGTTATTTAGCATGGTGATCCTCACCTGGGTTGTGGTCTGGGTCCAACTCATCCAATCTGCGGTAAAAACATGAAGTTGAACCGGTATGGCAAGCTGGTCCGTTGGGTTGAACCAAGAGAAGCAATGTGTCGGCATCGCAGTCCACTTTGATTTCTTTCACGTTCATCACATTTCCAGAGGTGGACCCTTTATGCCACAGTTCTTCCCGACTCCGACTCCAAAAATGGGCCTGGCCGGTCTCTTCAGTTAAGCGGATGGCTTTTCTATTCATCCAGGCTACCATCAGCACTTGTTTTGTCTCAGCGTCCTGGAGGATGGCAGGGATCAAGCCTTGTTGGTTGAAATTCAGGGAGATCTCGGACATGGTTTTCTCCTTAGTGTCGGAAGTGCCTTACACCGGTGAAGAGCATAGTAAGCTCCAACCGGTTTGCTTCGTCAATCACCTCTTGGTCCCGGATGGACCCGCCTGGTTGGACCAGAGCAGTCACTCCCAGGTCAGCAGCCAAACGAATCCCGTCAGGGAAGGGGAAAAAGGCATCGCTGGCCAGCACAGATCCACCCGCTCTATCTTCTGCTCGCCAGCCTGCTATCCGTAAACTGTCTACCCGGTTGGGCTGCCCCCCTCCGATACCAACTGTGAAATGGGTGTTATTCTCGGTCCTGGCCAGCAGCACGGCGTTGGATTTGACGTCCAAAACCGCTTTCCAGGCGAAACGCAAGGTGTCCAGCTCTTGGGCGGTGGGTTGGCGCTCAGTCACGACTTCCCAGCTGGGAGACCCCTCCGGATAACCTTGATCTATGTCTTGTTCCAGAAATCCTCCTGAGATGGAGCGCAGTTCCTTTCTGGGAGGCATTTGGTCCAGGGGGGTCTGTACCAGGCGAAGGTTTTGGTTTCCAGCCAGTTTTTGAAGTGCACCCTTTGTAAAATCCGGCGCTATCAGGCATTCTATAAACAAATCGCCAAGTTTATCCACAAAAGACTCACTGATCGGGCAGTTGCTGGCGATCACACTTCCGAAGACTGAGACCGGATCTGATTCCAGAGCCAGGGGAAGGGCATCTTCAACTTGGTCTGCTTCTGCCACTCCACAGGGACTGGTGTGTTTGACCACAACCGCTGCTGGACGTTCAAAACGTTGGGCAGCCTGCCAGGCTCCCTCCAGGTCCAGTAGATTATTATAGGAGAGGGGTTTTCCCTGCAGCAGCCGGCCGTGAAACGGCGACCCGCCGGGTTCGCTGGCATAAAAAGTGGCACCCTGATGTGGATTTTCCCCATATCGAAGCTGCTGGACAGGGAAAAGAAGGTGCTTGGTTGGTTGGGGAGATCCGGATCGATGGCCAAAATAGCGAAAAATCGCGTCATCATAGGCGGCTGTGGTGGCAAAGGCTTTATAGGCCATCTTTTCCCGGAAAGATTCTTGTTCTAGTTTAGACAGATCAGCAGGGTAATCATCGGGATCACAAAGGCTAACTACCCGCTGGTAGTTTTTGGCGGCAGCCCGGAGCAAAGCCACACCACCAATGTCGATGTGTTCAATAGCCTGGGAATGGCTGGCTTGGGGATTTTTGATCACATCCTGGAAGGGATAGAGGTTGACCACAACCAGATCGATCGGTCCCCAACCCCGTGCATGGAGCTGACCCCGGGCTGCTTCTGTATCCGGAGCCAGGATCCCGGCATGAATGGCAGGGTGGAGGGTTTTCACCCGCCCGCCAAACAGCTCGGGCTCCCCGGTCAGATCCCGGACCGAGATCACTTTGAGGTTGGCTTCGTTCAGGGCGAGAGATGTACCGCCGCTGGCGATCAGCTGCCAGCCATTTTCCGTTAATTTCTGTGCAAAAGGGACCAACTCACGTTTGTCCCAGACTGATAATAAAGCTCTTTTCATACCCTTTTCTCCTCCAGCTGATTATAGTCACTATCAATACCTACCGGTCGAATCGGAATACCCAGGGAAAGCAAGTGGCGTTTGACTTCGCCGATGGTCAGCACTTTGTCATGGAAAAGCGAAGCCGCCAGGGCGGCGTCGGCCTGGCCGATGGTGAGAGCTTCAGCGAAGTGTTCCACGTTGCCTGCACCACCACTGGCAATCACCGGGACGGTCACGGCCGAGGTCACGGCGCGGGTCAATTCCAGGTCATAACCATCCAGGGCGCCGTCACAATCCATGCTGGTGAGTAGAATTTCTCCGGCGCCGCACTCGACTCCGCGCCGGGCCCAGGACACCGCGTCCAAGCCGGTGGCCCGCCGCCCCCCGTGAACGTATACTTCCCAACCACCGTCACCTTTACGTTTGGCGTCGATGGCCAGCACAATACACTGGCTCCCAAAACGCCGGGAGCCTTCACGGAGCACTTCAGGATTTTTGACCGCGGAGGAATTGATGCTGATTTTGTCAGCGCCGGCCAGCAGGATGACCCGCATATCATCAGCGCTTCGAATACCCCCACCTACTGTCAGGGGTAGGAAGACCTGATCGGCTACTTTCCGCACCATGCTGGCCACGATGTCCCGCTTTTCGTGAGTCGCTGTGATGTCCAGAAATACCAGTTCATCGCTGCCCATTCGATCATAGATACGGGCTTGCTCCACCGGGTCTCCCGCATCCCGGATATTCACAAAATTGACCCCTTTTACCACCCGACCCTGGTCAATGTCCAGGCAAGGGATGATGCGTTTGGCCAACATCTATATTCCTCCTCGGGCGATCTTCAGAGCCTGGGACAGGTCGACTTCCCCTTCATATAAAGCCCGTCCAATAATCGCTCCGCGTAATCCGGCCTTGAGGGATTTCCGAATATCATCTAGAGACGCCACACCGCCGGCCGCGATTACCTCCAAACCGGTACCCTCTTGAAACTGCTGGGTGGTGGGAATGTTTAATCCCCTGGCCAGACCGTCGCGCTGGATGTCAGTATATATCGCCCAAACCAGCCCCATTTTTTTCAAAAGTTTACCGAAGGTGATAGGGTCCAGGTCAGTGCCCTCGGTCCAGCCCCGAACCTGAACTACACCATCCCGGACATCCACTCCCACAGCGACCCTTTGGGCGCTGAATTGAGCCTCAGCTTCCTCTGCCAGATCTGGATTCTGGGCTGCGGCAGTTCCCAGGATGACCCGTGCTACGCCCAGAGAGAGCAAGCCTTCTATATCTTCCAGAGACCGGATTCCACCTCCAAATTGGACCGCAGCATCCGTTTGCTGTACTTGATCCAGGATCTGTTGCAAGCCTTCTAGATTGGGTGATTCTTCCTCTCCAAAAGCCCCATCCAGGTTGACCACATGCAACCAGCGGGCGCCTGTTTTTAACCAACGCTGAGCAACCTTGCCAGGGTAACGGTCATAAGTAGTCTGGCGTTCGGGATCCCCTTGTTTCAGGCGTACAATCTGTCCTCCTCGCAGGTCTAAGGCCGGGTATATTGTGAAATTTGACATGGTTTTCTCCTCAGGAGTGTGATCTCAACATCGCTGAACAAAGTTCCGGAGGATTGCCAAACCGATCTGCTGGCTTTTTTCCGGGTGAAATTGGACCCCGTACAGTTTCCCTCGCTGGACAATGGAGGCGTAGTGTGGGCCATACTCTGTGGTGGCTAGCACATCACTCTCCAGATCCGGGGCGCAATAAAAGGCATGGTTAAAATAGGCATAGCTGCCTGCCGGGATTCCCGCCAGAAACTGGCTTTCTCGTTGGGGTTGGATCTGGTTCCAGCCGGTTTGGGGGATCGTCAGATCTTGGCTAATAAAGCGGACTACACGACCGGGCAGTAAGCCCAAGCCTGGATGTTCCCCGTGTTCTTCGCTGACCTCAAAAAGCATTTGCATTCCAACACAGATGCCCAAGAGAGGTTTGTTCTTTTGGACCGCTTCCAGCAGCGGTTTCTCCAGTCCCCGCCGCTTCAGTCCATTCATGGCATCCGCAAAAGCTCCTACACCGGGCAGAACTAGCTTCTCAGCCTGCTGTATCCGGCGGGGATTGTCTGTGAGATCAACGTCTGCTCCCGCAGCAGTAAGGGCTTTTTGAACCGAGCGCAGGTTGCCAACCCCATGATCGATAAGTGCGATCTTCATCTCACTCTCCTACAGGGAGCCTTTAGTACTGGGAATTTGATCTCCACGCCGGTTATCAAGGCGGCAGGCTAGGTCCAACGCCCGCCCCAACCCTTTAAAGAGGGTTTCTGCCTTGTGATGGTCGTCCATTCCGTACAGCAAGCGGGCATGCAGGTTGCAGCGGGCGGTGACCGCGAAGGATTCCAGAAAGTGGGCAAAGAGAGTGGTGGAGACCCCGCCCACCTGGGGGGTGGTCCATTGTACTTGGATTACACTATAGGGGCGGCCGGAAAGATCCACAACGACCTGGGCCAGGGTCTCGTCCATAGGAACGAACGCCGAGCCCATCCGGTTGATACCCTTTCTATCGCCCAGGGCTTGATCGAATGCCTGGCCTAATGCCAGGGCACAATCCTCCACGGTGTGGTGTTCGTCCACCTCCAGGTCCCCCCGTGCTGTTAGCTGGAGATCAAATAGGCCATGCATGGCCAGATGGGTGAGCATATGATCCAGGAATCCCAGACCTGTGTCGATCTCGGCCTTTCCTTTCCCATCCAGAGTAAGTTCGAGTTGGATGTCAGTTTCCTTGGTGGTGCGTTTGAGTTTTGCTTTTCGCATGGCTACCTCGCTTGTTTCTCATGTGTTTACTTACAGGTTTTGCAAGGCCTGGAGCAGGGCATCGGTATCTTCTGGTTTACCCACACTGATTCGAATGTGATCGTCCAGGCCGGGTTGATTAAAATAACGGATCAGGATCCCTTCCCGAGACAGGTTTTCTTTGACCTGACCGGCTTTCTGTCCCTCCACCCGGCAGAGGATGAAGTTGGACTGGGAGGGGTAGGGGGCAAGCCAGGGAATTTCCTGGAGCTTATCATAGAGCTTCTTGCGTTCGGTGATTATGGCTGTGGTTTGCTCCGTCAGCTGATCCCGGTGCGCCAACGTCACACGGGCTGCAGCTGCCCCGGCAACGTTGAGGTTATAGGGTTGTTTGATCTTCCAGATTGCCGGGGTGATCCAGTCCGGGAAAATCCCATACCCTACCCGTAATCCGGCCAGTCCGCCCCATTTACTAAAGGTACGCAGCACGATCAGGTTCTCATAGGTTCTAGTCAGATCCAGGGCGCTAGATTCCGGCGGCGCAAAATTAATGTAGGCTTCATCGACCACAATCAACAGGGGCAGATCCAGCAGGCGCTTTAATTCAACCCTGGGCAGCAGCCCTCCATCAGGGTTGTTGGGAGACGCTAAGAAGAGTAATTTCGGCCGGTGGGCGCTTATGGCTTTTTCCAGAGCCGGTATGTTGAGCGAGAAGTCATCCTCTCGGGGAACTGTGAGGACCCGACCAGCGTTGACGGCAGCATCAAAGGCATACATACTGAAGGTGGGAGGGCAGTTGAGGATCAGGTCACCTGGATCAAGGGTGACGCGCAGGATGAGGTCGATCAGCTCGTCAGCTCCAGCACCGGCCAGGATTTTCTCAGCCGGGATCCCATGCAGTCGGGCCAGGTCCTGCCGCAGGTAGCGGCTTTCCGGATCGGGGTAAATGTGGATATAGGGCAGATCCTTCAGGGTACCCCCCACCTGAGGTAGCGGGCCGTAAGGGTTCTCGTTGGCATCCAATTTGATCAGTTTTTCTTCAGGGATACCCAACTGCTCGGATAGCACATCGAAGGGATGGATGGGCTGGTAGGCAGGCATGTCTTGGATATGACCCCGGAGGATGTTCTGGGGTTGGAAAGTCTTCATGATTTGCTCCGGAAGTCTGCACTGGCGGCGTGGGCGGTGAGGGATTCGACAAGGGCAATTTGAGCTGCGATGGGGCTTAACTCGGCTCCGGTTTCCGGGTCGAGAGCCACCAGGCTGCTGATTTTGACGAAGTCCATCACGTTCAAGGGGGAGGCAAAGCGAGCTGTGCCCCCGGTGGGCATGATATGGCTGGGACCGGCTACATAATCGCCCAGGACTTCGAAAGAGTGATCGCCCAGAAAGAAACCACCGGCATTGTTGATCTTATCTGCCAATTTAGAGGGATTTTCCACCACCAGGCAGAGGTGTTCAGGGGCGTAATCATCGGCCAGCTTTGCCGCTGTATCCAGATCGGGGGTGATTACCGCACCGCCTTTATTTTCCAGGGATTGGAGGATGATCTTAGCCCGGGATAGGTTTTTTACCTGCAGGTTCACTTCCCGCTGCACGGCTTGAGCCAGATTCAGGGAAGGCGTGAGCAGGATAGCGCTGGCCAGTGGGTCGTGCTCAGCCTGGGCCAGCAGGTCGCTGGCAACCCAGGCCGGATTGGCGCCTTGATCAGCGATCACCATTGTTTCGGTCGGGCCGGCCAACCCATCCAAGCCCACGATCCCGTAGACCTGCTGTTTTGCAAGAGTCACGAACAGGTTCCCGGCACCCACAATGGTGTCCACCTGGGGCACGCTCTCAGTGCCAAAAGCCATGGCGGCGATGGCTTGAGCCCCGCCGATCTGGTACACTTCGTCGATCCCGCATAAATGAGCTGCTGCCAGGATGGTGTGATTAGTATTAGGTGGAGTGGTGACGATGATCCGTTCCACGCCGGCCACTTGGGCCGGGATGACGGACATCAACAGCGAGGAAGGCAGGGGTGCGGTTCCGCCCGGCACGTAGACGCCAGCGCGCTGCACCGGGGTTACTCGCTGGCCGACAAGGCCGCCCAGCTCGGTCGTGGTCCAATTGGGCAGCGGTTGGCGACGATGAAAATCGCGGATGCGTTCAGCGGCTGTTTCCAGAGCATTCATTAGATCTGGAGTAAGCGATTGGTAAGCTGCCTTAATGTCCTCGGGTGGGGTCAGAAAGTTCTCCAGGTTAACCTTGTCCAGGGTGCGGGACCATTTTCTGAGGGCAGCGTCACCCCCTTCCCGGATCGAGGTTATGATCTGGGTCACAGCCTGGTAAGGGGTGATGTCTGCGCCGAAAACCTCTTCCACCTTCCGCTTGATTGTACCTGGCACCTGCTGGGTGATAAGCGGTTCCCGCCGCAGGATGGTTTTTAGGGCGGTGTCTATGTCATAGATTTTGAACATGCGGTTTATCTCCGTGTATTCATTAATTGTCATTCTTATCAAGGGCTTGGAGCATAGCCTTGTAGGCCTCTGGTTCCTCTTCGAAAATATACTTCACCGACGTCACTACCACACCGCTGCCGCCAATAGTGCGCAGTTCATTGATCGCCTGAGTTAATTGATCTTTGCGGACCACGATATGGACCGCATACCAGTCCCCGTTTTTTTCTGTGATCACTTGAGAGATAGTTGGTCCTTGCAGACCGCTAATAACCTGTTGGGTGCGCATCAGATCAGCGATAACCCTGGGTGATTCGCCCCGGATATTGGCAAATACAGCCACGTTATCCATAGCCCGTAGGTGGGCAACGATAAACTCCAGCAGCTGCCGGGCGATCTCCAGCGCTTCCGGCTTGTATTTTAATGTCGGACGATGGGCGACCAGACAGGCTTGAGAGGAGAGGATTTCTCCGTCTTTCAGTGGTTTGAGATGATTGGCCCGCAAGGTTGTGCCAGTAGAGATCAGGTCAACAATCAGATCGGTGTGACCGATCAGGGGCGCAATCTCCAATGTGCCTTCAGCTGAAATCAGTTCCATATCTTCTAGCCCGTGTTTCTGGAAAAAATTCCGTGTTAAACAAGGGAATTTGGTAGCCACCCGCAAGGGGGCTTTTTTTCGTTTCTGTCGGGTTTCCAAGTCTGCCATGCATTCGATGTCCTCCCAGGCTTCAGGGACGATCACGTTCAGAGTGCAGCGGCCGTAGCCCAGTTCCCGGTGCAGGGGCAGGATTTGATCCCCCACTCCTCCTTGCTCGGAAACTATGTCCCAGCCAGTAATACCAAAATCGACGGTACCGGCGTACACGCTGGCCACAATGTCGCCGGTCCGTTGGAAGAGCACGTTTACCCCGGGCAGACTAGGGATAGATGCCTGGAATTGGCGTGGGTTAGGTTTGTAGATCTGCAGATCGGCTTTGGCCAGCAGTTCTAGGGTGTCATCAGCAAGCCGCCCCTTGCTGGGCAGCGCCAGACGAATGTCATTGCGTTTGGTCATCGGTCCTCCTCGGATAATTCCATCGTTTAATACAAAAAAGCGCCCTCCTCGCGGAGGACGCTCTTGGATGCTTTGTTTTTAGCTAAGAGATTACTTAAACACGTCCTGACCGATCGGATTCGCCGGATGTTTACCATGATGATGGTGGAGGGACGTGTGTTTCTTAATCATAATTGGGCTGATTGTAGCATGAGTAAAGAAGGTTGTAAAGTGCAATTATTGAGATTGTCAGGGCTTAAATTAATTCCTGATCTGCTGGGAGAGGTGACCCCCACTTTTTCAGATCAGACCTGTGACATTGATATCACCATTCTTCGTCTCTGAGAGGGATATATTTTCCTGGTGGCTATTTAGGGTTGGGATAATCTCTCTCGAATTAACGGTGCGGTTCTGACTTGTTAGCTAATTTATAGCTTATCCCTGGAGATAGAATAAACTCCCTTCTATCTGCAAGTTCGGTATGTAATTCACTTTCCAGGCACAAGAGAATATGACCTTTTGTACACCAATGATTGGCAAGGCAGCCAGGGCTATTTTCAACCAAGCAAACCCGAATATTATTAAATTGATGTGTGCGGAGATTTTACTTAGTGCGGATTTCTTGTCACTATAGGGATAGAAAAATCTCATTGATTGATTCACATCACTTCCACGTCGTGCGGTCGGGACTCTTGTAATCCCACAGGAGTCATGCGTACAAAGACGGCCTTATTATGAAGTTCGTCAATAGTATGGGCGTTTGTATAGCTCATACCGGACTGTAAACCACCAACAAGTTGTTTGAGCAATTCACGTACTGAGCCACGATAGGGTACGAATGCTTCGACACCCTCAGAGACATAATCCTCGATCTCTTCCGTAGTAATTTCACTAACCCTCTCGCGGGCCTTGCGAACCAAGTTGGCTTGAAGAGATGCCATACCGCGTAAAGCCTTATAGCGGAGGCCATTACGAATAATCAAAAATCCAGGACTTTCATCCGTACCGGCAAGAAGGCTACCGATCATGACCGTAGAAGCACCCGCCGCTAAGGCCTTTACAATGTCGCCTGACGTACGTACACCGCCATCGGCGATGATTGGTATTCCCTGCGGGCGGGCAACCTTGGCGCAGTTCATTACTGCAGTCAATTGCGGCACACCGGCACCTGCCACTACGCGTGTGATACAGATTGACCCAGGACCAACACCGACCTTTACTGCATTTGCGCCTGCGTCAATCAATCGCTGGGTCCCTTCCGCTGTCGCGACATTGCCACCAACAATTTGTGCCTCGGGAAAATTCTTGCGAATACTGGTAATGATGTCAATCTCCTGCTGGGAATCGCCATGGGCAATATCCACAACGATGCAGTCTGCCCCTGCATCTAATAGCCGGTCTACTCGATTTAGTTCGCCGACATTTGCACCTACCGCTGCTCCAACTGCCAGGTGGCCACGTGGATCCTTGGTTGCCAAGGGATATTTCTCTAACTTTGTAATATCTTTTACCGTGATCAAACCGGTTAGAAAACCGTTCATGTCTACAAGAGGTAATTTTTCGATGCGATGCTCGTGAAGGATTTTTTCGGCTTTCGTTAGCGTTGTATCCAATGGGGCAGTGATTACTTCACGCGTCATTACTTCGGAAAGAGGCCTGTTCGCATCTTTTTCAAATAGAAGGTCGCGTGTAGTGATAATGCCAACTACCTTCCCCACATCATCCAAAACTATGATTCCGCCAGTATACGTTTCCTCCACAATTCGTTTTACATCCCCAATCGTGTTCGTCTCCTTGAGCGTAATGGGGTTATCAACGACAAAAGACTCGCTCTTTTTCACCTGCATAACCTCGCGCACTTGATCGTCAATCGACATAAAACGATGGATAATCCCAATCCCACCTGCGTGCGCCATGGCTATGCCCATATCACTCTCCGTAACCGTATCCATGTTGGCCGAGACGATAGGAGTTTGTAAATTGATTTGTGACGTAAAACGGGTATTTGTTGAAAGCTTGCGGCGGGATTTTACATCAGAGTGTTGTGGAACCAACAGAACATCGTCATAAGTCAGGGCTAGATCGAGCAAAATTTCCATAACAACATCCTCCGTTTGGCATGATACTTATCATCAGGATGGAAAAACATCGAGAAAAAAATATTTAGATTGTCGAAACAACCAATAAATTATATCTCATGTAATTACCAGGCGTAAACCCAAGGAATGTTTCTTGCAGCATTCAGCGTTAAATTAGGACTTTTTAACTTTGCCTTGACATAACTAACGGCCAATTACTTAACATATGACTAGACATATGTTAAGTTGGCAGTGTCCCCAAAAACCGATCCAGAAGTAGTGTCAGGATTAGTACATACAGGAGGCAGAAAAGATGGCTAAGCACACACTATACTCTTTAGAGCAGATCATCACAAAATTGCGAGAAGCCGAGGTCCGCTGACGCGTCAGCCAGGAGAAAACTGTAGGGCAAGACTGCAAATCTTTAGAAATCAGCGAGCAAACCTACTACCGCTGGTGCAGGGAGTACGGGGGAATGGATGTCACTCAGGCCTGGAAGCTCAAGGAAATGGAACAAGAAAATACCCGGCTGAAGAAGCTGGTGGCGGACCTCTCTTTGGATAATGCCATACTCAAGGAGGTGCCCGCAAGCACCAAGGGTGGAGCGGATCTGGCGCACAGAAGGGTTAATAGTCCCTCAGAAACAACCTAAAAGAGGTCGCTTGTGGCTCAATGATGGCTCTGTGGTCCGGCTGAAACCTTCCTTCCCGCAGCATGTCTGGAGTTATGACTTCATGCAAGCCAGAACCCATAACGTTGTTCCCTTTCGGATCCTGAACGTGATCGATGAGTATACCCGGGAATGTCTGGCATCTCGAGCAGCCAGAACGCTTACTCATCAAGATGTACTATCGGCCCTGACAGAGTTATTTATTCAAAGAGGTGTGCCTGTCCATATCCGGTCTGACAACGGTGTTGAATTTACTGCTAAGAACGTGTGCGGATGGCTGTCAAAGCTGCAGATCAAACCGCTGTTCATTTATCTGGTAGCCCCTGGGAGAACGGCTATATTGAATCATTCAATGGCAAAATGAGAGATGAACTGCTGAATGGAGAGATATTCTACACGTTAAAAGAAGCTGAGATTTTGATTGAAATGTGGAGGAAGGAATACAACACTATTAGACCGCACAGCTCATTGGGATATCAACCGCCGGTGCCTGAGGCGATCATGGTTCCCACTACCCAATTTCAGCTGGTTGGACTAATATAAGGAGCGGTACAAATACTGAGGGCACGTCGCGCTGGTTACCGGGTGTATTAGGAATTTTCGGTTAAAGATGGGGCTAAGATAATCCGGGGAGTAAAGAAAAAGCTTTTACGGTCATAAATTTTCTACCAGCTCCCGGACCAAACCGGGTCCTTTGAAGATTAACCCACTATAAACTTGAATAAGTCCTGCGCCGGCGTCCAGTTTTTCACGAGCATCATCCACTGAGCTGATTCCTCCAACTCCAATAATCGGAAGTGTTCCTGCAGTTCTGTGGTGTATTTTCCGGATCAGTGAAGTGCTTAAATCTTTGAGGGGTTTTCCGCTTAATCCTCCTCGAATTCCAGGATTCGAAATCATAAGATTTTCTCTTTGAATCGTGGTATTTGTTGCGATAACTCCATCGGCAGAAGATCCGGAAATTGCCTCCAGGGCATCATCCAGCTCATGATCTGATAAATCCGGTGAAAGTTTAACAAATACCGGTAGTGGTTTATTCACATCCACCCTCAGCCTGTCACGCTCAGTGATTAATATTTGAAGTAAATCATTCAGGAATTCCTTTCCCTGTAGTTTTCGCAGTCCTATGGTATTTGGTGAACTCACATTTACGGCGAAATAATCTACCTTTTTATATAACAGTCTCAAGCATGCAAGATAATCCTGGACAGCTATCTCATTTGGTGTATCTTTGTTCTTACCAATATTGATTCCAAGGATAATCTGATCTCTTTCCAGTGAGGAACCTGGTTGTGTAATCATTTTTGCTGCAAATCTGGCTCCTTTTCCAGGAAATCCCATATGGTTGATAATTGCTTCCTGACGGGGAAACCGGAATATTCTAGGTTTTGGATTTCCGTCCTGCGGACGTGGAGTTACTGTCCCCAATTCAATATGACCAAATCCCAAGCAGGATAATCCTCGCCAAGCAGTACCATATTTGTCATATCCGGCAGCTAAACCTACCGGATTCGGAAATGACAGCCCCGCAAAAGCAACAGGCTGTGAGTTCTCCCGGAAATAGATATAGCGGAGGATTTTCCGAACAAGGGACACTGAACCTCCCGCACGCAACAATCCAAATGTTATATTATGCGCTCGTTCAGGAGCTAAACAAAAAAGAAGTGGCCTGAGTCTTCCATACATGATAAATCCTTAACCGTCAGAATTTAGATTCTGCTCCACACAATTACAGAACTGAAAAATCATTAATCTTCCTCCAGAAATCGATCGACCTTAGCAACGATTTCCCGCTTCACCAAATCGGCAGATTGGTAATAAGTGAGAAGTTCTGAAATTGATAAAAAAGCATGAAGTTGATACCCTTGTTTATTCAAAAAATCCCTGGCATTCTTGCTGCGGTCAATTAACACCACAATATCTTTTATAATCAAGCCATTTTCCGCTAATTTGTGAATAGCTTCCAGCTTGCTATCTCCGGTTGTGATCAGGTCATCTATTACTACCGCGGTGTCGTCGGGTGAAAATATGCCCTCCACCTGCGCTTTGGTGCCATAGGATTTCTCTTCCTTTCTCGGATACACCATAGACCAGTTGCCAAGCAAACTGACCGCGGATGTGATCGGCAATCCAGCATAGGGTAAAGCTGCCACATGTTCAAAATCGAGCGGTGCCAATAAATCACAATAAGCCCGAGCAACCTGAACCAGAAATGCCGGATGGGCAATTAACCTCCGCAGGTCAAAATAAACCGGGCTGGTCTTTCCTGATTTAAGGGTGAATTCTCCAAATTGAATACAGTCCAGATCAAGTAATCCATTAGCAATCTTTTGTTGCTGCTGGGTCAAATGGCTCCTTCGAGTAATCTTTCTGGCATGGGGGCGGGAGGATCTTTCCGCATTTATTGCATCTCTAATTCTCCGGGCTTCCTGGCGGGGATTATCTGCTCTTGATATCGACCGTGATACAGGGATTAACATACCTAGGCCATCTTCCCGAAGGCCCGCACCCAAAGCAGTCTGGAGATTTCCCCCTTGAGCTCCAATCCCAGGTGCAAGTATCCAAATATTGGGATCCATTTGCCTCACGCTGGCCAGAGATTCTACCTGCGTTGCTCCCACAACTAAACCAAGGTTTCCCTGGACATTCCATTGCCGGACAAGATCAGCAATCCACTTGTATAATGGACGCAGATTTCCCGCCGTAGCTGAGGTGGGAATGCGTCCGGAGACCAGCAAATCCTGCAGCTCCGCTGCGCTAGGATTGGATGTTTTGCAGATTATGAAGGCACCCTTAGCGGGATTCTCGATAAAAGGCAATACAGCATCTTTACCAAGGTAGGGATTCAGGGTGACTGCATCAGCATTGAGGATCTCAAAGGCAGCTTTAGCATATGCCCTGGCAGTTGATGAGATATCGCCCCGTTTGACATCAAGTATCACGGGGGTTTCCTCTGGAATCTGGCGGATCACATCTTCTAAAGCAACCATGCCCTCTGCCCCTAATGCCTCAAAAAATGCCGCGTTTGGTTTAAATGCTGCAGCTACAGATGCTGTTTGTTCTATTAACCTGAGGCAGAAATCACGAACAGTCTGGCCACTATATTCCTCAAAGTCTTGTTGATGTGGATCAAGACCAATACATAAGAGCGAGTCAATCTCATTAATGCGATTTTCTAATGCTGAAAAAAACGAGTCCAACGGATTCTCCTTTTATCCAATTATGCTTTCCCAAGCACCATGGCTAACAACGCCATTCTGACATACATGCCATACTCCATCTGTCGGAAGTAGGCAGCCCTAGGATCATCATCCAAATCCATACTGATTTCTCCCACCCTGGGCAGCGGGTGCATCAAAACCAAATCCTCTTTTGCTTCAGCAAGGGTTTGCTGGGTGATGATATAGATTCCTTTGACTTTTTTATACTCATCGGGATCCTCAAATCTCTCTTTTTGTACTCTCGTTACATAGAGAACATCTGTCTCAGGGATAACTTTCTCCAAGAGAGTGAGTTCCTGATAAGGGATGCCCTGATCTTCCAACTCAGTGATGATTTCCCTGGGCAGTTTTAAGATTTCCGGGGATATAAATTTGAGTTTGACATCATACAAGGAAAGTAAACGGGACAGGGAATGAACCGTCCTGCCATTTTTTAGATCCCCCAACATGGTCACTGTAATGCCATTCACTTTATCCTTTTCTTCAATAATAGTAAAAAGATCCAACAATGCCTGGGTTGGATGCTCTCCAATGCCATCCCCGGCATTGATAATTGGTTTCCGGGCATATTGGGCAGCAAGTTTAGACGCACCCACTTCTGGGTGCCTTAAAACAATCACATCAGAATAACATTCCAGAGATCGAATTGTGTCCGGCAAAGACTCCCCTTTTGCCACAGAAGAATATTTTACTTCATTGATGGGGATAACGCTTCCTCCCAACCGCTCCATAGCTGCTGTAAATGAAGAGGCTGTCCTTGTGGAAGGTTCGTAGAATAGATTGGTTAATATTTTTCCCTTTAATAGGTCAAAGGTTCCCACCCTACCTACCATCTCGCGCATTTCATGAGCAACATCAAAAATATATCTTAAGTCTTCCGGTGTGAATTGTTTGACGGAAATTATTGATTTGCCATACCAGGGTGCGCTCCTTTGATCACCAAAAGGCAAATGGGGACTGGAATTAGCATTGTTCTCAGATTTTTTCATAGTATCCCCTTCGTTTACATAATACGTGGCTATGATTTCCTTAGATATTTCTGATATTTTTTCCAAATCCTGGTTTAACCAGAATTTTTCCATCTTGATATACTGTTTCACCCCTGATAACAACCCGTTTTACAAGACCCTGTACTCGTTTCCCTTCAAAAGGAGTCCATTTTGCTTTCGTAAACAGCCTTGATCCTGTTATTTCATAAGTATGGGTTTCATCTATTTCAACCCAGGTATCCTCCTGTTCGGGAAGAGAGAATATCTGTTTAGGATTAGTCCACATCTTCTGGATGATATCCTCCCTATTGAGCCTACCTTCCTGAACTGCTGTAAGAAGCAAAGGCAGGGTTGTTTCCAAACCTGGAAATCCTGGTGGGGCTTGCTCGCTGTCTTTCTCCTGCAAAGTGTGAGGTGCATGATCTGAAGCGATACAATCAATTATTGGCAGGTTCTCCCACAGAGCTTGTTGATCTTCAGTAGAAGCTAAGCGGGGACTGACTTTTGCTCTTCCTGTTGGCATACTTTTCTCATCCTCCTCGGTGAGGAATAGATGATGAGGTGTTACCTCACAGGTAACAGGGACCCCCTTTCTTTTTGCTTCCCGGATCAACAGGATTTCATCTTTGCGGGATACATGACATACATGGACAGGTCGCTGGAAAAGATATGACAGGGTCAAATAAGCAGCCAGTGTTTTTTCTTCTGCATGGGCAACAATCGGGCGGGAACGAGGCCAATGCTCAAAATGCTCAATCCAGGAGGATAGATGCTTCAATAATAAAGGCCCATAAGTTGCATCAAGATACAATTTCATCCCCACTGCTTGTCCGGATATCTCAGCAGCTTTCTTTGCATTATGCTCTCCACCTCCAAGATATATTCCATAGTCACAATATGCTTTTGCCCCTGCCAGTTCAGCAGCAATAGAAAACGACTCATTATCCAGGAGTGGCGGATTAGTATTAGGCATAGCAAATACCGTTGTTATCCCCCCCCCAAGGGCTGCAGATGTTCCAGTTGAAAAGTCCTCCTTATAACTTTCGCCTGGTTCCCGCAGGTGAACATGAATATCAATTAACCCGGGTAATCTAATCATCTGATTTCCGCCTCTGTCTTATTCCAGCTCTGCACTCCAAATCAAAACTGGGGCCAGCCTTTCATATTCGTGCAAAAAAAAAGAGCCATAAAGTGGCTCTTGCCGGTTATAAAAAAAATGCCCGGGAGTGAATCCCTCTCCTGGGCACTTACAATTTCCTGAACGCTTTTCCAAATATTCCATACCGTGTTTTATTCTAATCAATTCTATATTTTTGTCAAGCCCCCGTGTTATTAAAGCTATAAGTTTTCCACGCACACTTTGCAGAAAAGAACCTCTTTAGATTGGAAGAACTATAACACAAAGACAATAAGACGAGGGGATGGTTGCCC
>CAYORF010000003.1:0-79845 GCA_964406305.1 uncultured Anaerolineales bacterium
GATATATCCCTGGGATAATATTGACGTTTTCTAAGGGACTTGATCCGCGCCCTTATGATAAATTAAATAATCATTTCACCTTCTCCCTGAGCGTACATTATCTTGATCCTTTTGTGCGCCAGGACACCAGCACAACTCCCATGATAATGAGGGCGGCGCCCAGAATTTGCCAAATTCCTAAGCGTTCCCCCAGAAAAATTGAGGAGAAAATTGCGGCAGAGAGGATCTCAGCGGTGGATATTATGGCGGCCACACTGGCTGGGAGCAGGGAAAGTGCTTTGGTGTAGAGGCCAAAACCCAGAATAGTTGACATTAACACGAACCCGAGCATCCAGGGGAGAATCCCGCTGCCAATTGGCCATGGTTCTGGGCGTCCACCTTGGAACAGGAAGATGGTCAATGTGCCGATCAAGAAGATGTAAAAAGTGATCGTCCAGGAGTTATATTCCCCCACCAGTTTTTTACCAAATAGCGATAACGTACCATAGGTGAATGCTGATCCTAGGCCGATCCAGATCGCTGCGGAATCAATCTGCAGGTCCCAATTGCCTATCATTCCGGCAGCCAGAACTGTCCCGCCAACAGCTGCAGCGATTGCCACTATCTTCCGGAATGTTAGCTCTTCCTTAAACAGAACCCAGGCCATGAATGTCACAAAAATTGGGGCGTTGGATTGAATTACTGTTGCCAATGATGCACCCAGGCGGAGGACGGCGATATTCCAGAAAATATGAAAGATACCAATGCTGATCACGCCCATACCAATCAGCCAGGGTAGGTCCTCTTTTTTCACCCGCAGAAGTTTGGGATTGACAATCAATAGACCAGCAAGCAGAACTAACGAGGAAACCAGGTCTCGCCAGAATGCTAATCCTACCGCGGTTAATCCACCCTTCTCGACAATATTAAAGATAAAGACGCCGGATGAACCCCAACAGATAGATGCAAAAACCACCAGGAGAATCCCGGTAATTCTATTTTTACTTGGAGATGGGTTATTATCCACTGATGATTTAATTCCTGTCAGGGAGCGAGTTTCATAACCGCAATGTAATAATCGTAGAAGTTGGCATCCTGGTCCAAATCGACCTGGCTTGCTTTTTCAGCCAGTAGTTCTCCAAGGGCAAATCCTTCCTCAGTAAGTAACATCGCGGCTCCAAACCCCGCCCCGTTGGCAACGGTTTCCACAACTTGCTTTCTAACGGGGGGCAACAGCCCCAGATCAAGGATGGCATCAATATCCACTTCTCCGCCAAAGGATCCGGTTAGAATAACGCGTTCGAGGTCGGTTGGCTGCAGTTCTAATTGCTCCATTAATACATCTACAGCTGCCCGAATTGCCCCCTTGGCTTTTTGAAGTTCACGGACATCCATCTGACTTAAATAGATACATTCTTCTTTTGCAATCAAGATCCTGAAAACGCTGTTATCTGCCTGGACAATTTTTATTTCAGGGACGTATATCAAGGTAACTTCTGGCATAGCACTTTATTCACAACGGGTATTTTTGTTTTGATTGATTATGCTATCTTTGAAAGCGCTTCAGCCATGGCCTTGATGTGATCCGGAGTGCTGCCGCAGCATCCGCCGATCAACCTGGCTCCCTCATTCCAAACCTTTACCGCATAATCTGCCATTATTTCTGGTGAACCATTGTAGACAACTTCTGTTCCTGCAATTTCTGGGATACCGGCATTGGCTTTAGCTATTAGTGGGAGTTCAGGATTGGTTGATTTAAATTCCCGGATGGCTTCGATCAACTTATCTGAACCTGTGCCGCAATTTGCCCCCAATAACTGGATTTCCTCCAGATGGAGAACCTTTGCGGCCTGTTCAGGGCTCACACCCATCATGGTCCGTCCGTGGGAGTCGAATGACATCGTTGCTGCAATAGGTAGATCACTCAATGACCGAATACCGGCGATAGCGGCCTTGACTTCTTCTAGATCGCTCATGGTTTCGATCCAGAACATATCCACACCGCCAGCGGCCAACCCACCAGCTTGGGCTGCAAAAGACTTGCGGGCCTCTTCCTTGGTTAATGTTCCAAGAGGTTCGAGTAGTTGGCCAGTAGGGCCGATCGATCCGGCCACAACCACCGTCTGTTCAACGGCATCAGCTTCAGCACGGGCATTCTTCGCGGCAGCTTCGTTCAGTTCGTGGACTCGTTCGGCCAACCCGTGGCTCTCCAGACGAACAGCCGATCCTCCGAAAGTATTGGTCAGGATGACCTGGGAACCGGCTTCAATATAGGCGTGGTGGATAGCCCGTACTTTTTCCGGATGAAGGACATTCCATTCTTCAGGTGAATTGCCCGAATCCAATCCGGCAGCGAACAACATAGTGCCCATGGCGCCATCTAATAGGATCGGTTTTCCTGATTGAAGTAAAGCAGCGAGTTTATTCATGAGTTTTCCTGGTAATGATTTTTTTAAAGTAGTATAACGTAATTCCCAGGTCAGCTTATAAGCCGCATTCTGTCTGACGTATATCTGGTTTACACCCCGGAGGGCTTCTTCCCTTTAATACACTGAGGTGATCATCTGTCTGGGGCGCACTTCTCAGCGCGCCTCGGTGCAGCCTACCTGGAATTCAAAGGAGACGAGCAGCCTCCCCTCCCGAAGGAGATCATCCCTGTTTGGCCTTGCTCCTGATGGGGGTTGCCCGGCTGCAGGCATTACTGCCTGCACCGGTGGTCTCTTACACCACCATTTCACCCTTACTCCCGGAGGAGCGGTTTGTTTCTGTGGCCCGATCCGGCAGATCTCTCCGCCCCGGACGTTATCCGGCATCACGCTCGATGGAGTGCGGACTTTCCTCACCCCCCGAGGGGGGCGCAACCACCTGGCTGACCTGGGGACTTCATCATAACATGTTTGAGAATTTTCTTGAAGGGAAGGGCAGGTGGTATATTAATACCAAGAATAAGGAGGAATCCATTTTCCAGAATCATCAATGGGGTGGACAAATTGCTCTCAATATCTTAAAATGTCCCTTCGAAACAGTAAGAAATGATTGGAGGAATACCCTTGGGATTAAAATCATCACAAAAACGAGAAAGACAGAACGAAAAGAACCGGTTACGGAACCGTTCATATAAGAGCAAAGCTCGCACTATGATCAGAAAAGCCTTTCTGGCTATGGAGGAAGGCAATTTGGATACCGCTAAAGTTGCTACCGCAGAAGCGATTCAATCTCTGGACAAAGCCGCTGCCAAAGGCGTCATTCATAAAAATAACGCTTCACGCAGAAAGAGCCGCCTCATGGCCCGCTTGGCGGTCATGGAAAAAGCTGCCTAAATTTCCTTTTGGAAACATCAATCAGGGCTGCCCCAGTAATTTTGGACAGCCCTTTTTTGATATCTTATATCTTAATAAGGGTGCGTGATCCTGAGGCTATTGGATTGTATTCTATTCTGTTACCTGCACGGGCCAAATCCATATAGGATCACGTTTTCTAAAAATAGTTTGACATAATATGTGCATGTTATAATCTCGGTGCAATACTTTAAATTCATTCCCTAACCAGTTATTCAGAGATTTGTATGTTCCAGAAAGAAAAACAAGACCTAGAAGGACAGATTCAAAATATCCTCCAGGAAACTGGCATTCCTGTCCCAGAAGACCTCGGTTGGGCCCCAATCCCTTTTTCAGGTGAATGGGGTATAGCGACTTCCTTCTTTAAGGTCGCTGCCCTGGAAGCTAAAAGTGGGAAAATAAAAAATGTGCCGCAGCGAGCTGAAGAGATCGCTGCCCTGGTTGCAGAGAAGATCACTCCCCAGTCATATTTCCCCCGAATCGACAATAAAGGCGGATACCTGAATTTATATTTTGATTCAGGTGTATTCAGCGCCCGGGTGATCGATAGTGTCATCCAGTCTGGCAATTTTGGGCAGGGTGAGGACAAGGATCAAACCTTAATGGTGGAGTTCTCGAACCTCAATACCCATAAAGCCTTTCATGTGGGACACCTGCGGAGTACGATCCTGGGAGATGTGGTCAGCCGGATCCTGGATTTTGCCGGGTATAAGGTTATTCGGGTCAATTATTATGGCGACATGGGCCTGCATGTCATCAGGTGGCTCTGGAATTACCAAAAATTCCATCAGGGAGAGAGCCCTCCGGAAGATGCCACACAATGGATGGGCGAAATCTATGCGGAGGCCAGTCGGCGATTGGAAGAGAATCCTGAGCTAGAAAGTGAGATCAGGGACCTGTACGCGCGCTGGGATCGGCAGGACCCTGAATTGGTGGAATTATGGAAAAAAACTCGGAGCTGGTCTCTGAAAGGTTTTGAAGATCTTTATGAGATCCTGGATATTCACTACGATCGCTATTATTCCAATAGCGAAGTCGAGTTCCAGGGCAAAGAGATGGTTGAAGACCTGATCGAGCGCGGCATTGCCCAAGACTTACGACCTGATGATGCTGTTATTGTGCGTATCGACGATCTGTTGGGATTGGAAAAGGAAAAGTATCGCGTCCTTGTCGTTCTCAGATCTGATGGAACAGCTTTATATGCCACTGAGGATCTGGCTCTGGCAAAACTTAAGCAAGAAGAATATCAGCCGGATCGATCCATCTATGTGGTTGATGTAAGACAGTCGCTGCATTTCCAGCAGGTTTGGAAAACTTTGGAAATTGCCGGTTATGATTGGGCTAAAAAGTGTGAACACCTGGCGTACGAAGTTGTGAACCTGCCGGGTAATGTGGTTATGGCATCCCGTGAGGGAACAGTAGTAAGGCTTGAGGAATTGATCCGTGAGGCACAATCACGGGCTTACGATGTAGTTCAAGAGAAGAACCCAGATCTCTCAGAGGATCAGAAACGGGATATCGCCCGAGCGGTTGGGCTGGGAGCTATCAAGTTCCCGATGGTGGATCGCGAATCTACCCGCATTGTGACCTTTGATTGGGAGACAGCCCTTGATTTTAATGGCCAGGCCGCTCCCTATATTCAATATGCCCATGTTCGAGCCAATAGCATCCTAAAGAAAGCTCCTACCACTCCGATCGAGGTCAGAGAGCCTTGTTATTCCCTGGACTCCAGTGAGGTGACGTTAATAGAAAACCTGTCCCGGTTCCCTGCTGCTGTCCAAAATGCCGCGAGGGACCTTAAACCGCTCCACATCAGTCAGGCCTTGTATGATGTAGCCAAATCTTTCAACGCCTTTTACCGGGAAGCTCCGGTTCTGAATGCAGAGCCCGAAGTACGTGATTTCCGCTTACAGCTGGTTGAGGCATCCAGGAAGGTTCTAAAAACCGGATTGGATTTATTAGGGATAGAAGCTCCCCGTGTGATGTGATTTATTTTCAATAATTTTTCCATGGAGGGGCTCGTCAGGAAAAATCCTCTAAAGGTTAAACAAGTCAGGTAAAATAAATACAAAAATTAGTACCCTGCGCAGTACTGAATAGGTTTCTATACCGCAGGGTAATCCTTTTAAGAATAATGAATTTTCACAATAGTTGGTCATATTCTCATGCCGAAATTAGAGTGGTCTTCAAAATCCGAAAAGCTGAAATCTGGCGGCGGTCTGGTCACTGAGTCCATTTTATATCCTGGACCAGAGGGAAAAGTCCCAGCCAACGCAGAAAACAGGTTGATCCTGGGAGATAATCTGCGGGTGATGAACGCCTTAATGGGGGAGTATGAAGGTAAGCTAGATCTTATTTATGTAGATCCCCCTTTCTTTACGAACAAAGGTTACACTGCCCGGGTTGGACGAGGTGAAGATTCACGCAAACCGGAAGAATGGCAGCTGGCTGAGGGTTATGCGGACCGATGGAAAGACCTAGATTCCTATCTGGATATGCTTTATCCCAGGCTGAAATTAATGCACCGCTTGTTGGCGCCAACGGGATCGCTCTACTTGCATCTTGATTGGCATGCTAATTCCTATGCCAGGGTTCTGCTGGACGAGATCTTCGGCTATGAAAATTTCCGCAATGAGATCATCTGGACCTACCACGGTCCCTCACCTATCCGGACCGCATTTAATCGCAAACATGACACAATCCTGTTTTATACCAAAACAGACGATTATGTCTTTAACGTTGATGACGTTCGGATTCCCTATGCCTCTAATACCATAGAGACATTTAAGTCATCCAAAAAAGCTGGATTTGGTAAGGTGCCTGATCTAGAAAGAGGTAAAGTCCCTGAGGATTGGTGGTATTTTCCAGTGGTCGCCAGGCTGCATCAGGAAAGGACAGGATACCCAACCCAGAAACCGGAACGGCTGCTGGAAAGGATCATCCTGGCTTCGACCAACCCCGGTGGATTAGTGGCAGATTTCTTCGGGGGATCGGGAACTACTGGTACTGTTGCAAATAGGCTGAACCGCCGCTTTATATTATCTGACCTGCAAAGTAGAGCGGTAATCACTTCCCGGTCCAGGCTGGCGCTGAAAAACCGGGAATTAGGTGAAAATAGGGCGGGGAAGGAAAATTTCCTTTTACCGGTTTTTCTGCAGCGGGAAGAGGAGCGGAAAGAAGTTCCGGTGAAAAATCTGGAAGAAATGGGTTTCCCTGGAATCTGTATAGAAGATGGGATCATTCAGCTCCCACCTGAATTGATTTCTAATGTGGAATATTGGGAAGTAGATCCAGATTGGCAGGGAGAGATCTTCCACAGCCGCTATCAGGCTGTCAGGCCCTTGCGCAAGGGTGATTTGCCGTCCTCATTGATCTTGCCTGAAACGGGGGGAAAGGTTTGTGTACGGATTGTTCTGGTCAGTGGTGAGCAGATACAACAGGTTATTAATTAATAAGACCCCACCTAAAGTGGGGCCGCATAAAACCTCTACTTATAATTATCCTAAAGATCGAACTTATAACCCTTGCCGCGCACAGTTACCAGCGAGGTTGGTTTTTTGGGATCTTTTTCAATGATCTTCCTGAGCCAGTTGATATGAACATCGAGGGAGCGTGTATCTTCGGTATAGTCCGTTTTCCAGATCTTGCTGAATAGGACTTCCCGTTTCAAAACCTCTCCCTTGTGCTTGATGAGCATCTTCAACAGCTCAACCATTCGGGGAGTGACATGCTCTTCTTTTTTATTGCAGCGGATTACCTGTCTCTCCAAATCCAATTTGATAGGACCTTCCTGGATGATGTTATTTCCATCACCGGGGGAAAATGGGACGATACGGTTTTCCAGTTTTCGAATCGTAAAGGGGTGAATTAGCTGGACTTCGGCTACGATCTCATTGGTGGGCAGGTTATCGGGTGTGTTGATCAAGATAATCGGGACTGTAGGATATTTGGCCTGCACGGATTTGCAGATCCGGGATCCAGTAGTGCGCATGGACGCAGCATCGACTACCATGATATCAGGTTTTTGTTTGGTTAATCTCAGGAGGGCATCTTTCCCGGTGCTGACAAAAGTGACCTTATATCCTTTCGATTCTAGCTCAGGCACAAAAGATGGAATATCCGCTCTTCTCTTTCCAGCCCAGAGTATTCTAGTCTTTTGGTTGGGTTTTTCTGTCATGAAGGTTTACCTGCAAGGAAATCAGCCATTTTGGGCGGGATAGTTTTGCCATTATATCGTGAAAGGTCAATATTAGCAAATACCAATTTGTTAAGGTTACAGATAGCTGATCTCACAACTACTAGAACATCGATCTTCCCTCTTCGTTACTCTATTCTATAGAAAACGGACTAAAAAAGAACCCTTCTTTTGACTTTGTAAACCAAGTGAAAGGTTAACTTGATGGTAGTGATACAATTTGTGATATCAACTATCAGAGAGCGGAAAATATGTTAATTCACTCTGCTTCACAAGTTCTAACTTTAGCCGGGGGACCCCAACGTGGTGATCGATTGGGTGATCTGGGCCTGATCCCGGATGGCGCGGTCCTTTTCAAAGGTGCGGATATCCTGGATGTTGGACCCTCGGATGAGTTACTGAATAAGTATCCCAACGAAGAAAAACGGAATGCCGGCGGTCGAGTAGTTATGCCTGGTTTTGTCGATCCTCATACTCATGTCATCTGGGCAGGAGATCGATCAGGTGAATTCGAAAAACGCTTGGCAGGGGCAACTTACCTGGAAATCCTTGAAGGTGGTGGTGGAATAATCTCAACCGTCCGGGCTACCAGGGAAGCAAGCCTGGAAGATCTTAAAGATCAGACCCGGGAACGGATCCAACGAATGTTTAAGTATGGCACAACCACGTTGGAGGCAAAATCGGGTTATGGATTGGATCAAGAGACCGAACATACTATGCTGCAGGCTTTATTGGAGTTGGATCAGGAAGAAGTTCCAGACATCGTGATCACCTACCTGGGCGCTCACGCTGTCCCTCCGGAATATGCTGGAAATCCCGGCGGGTATGCGGACTTCCTATCTCAAGAGTTGATCCCAATATTGTCTGAATGGTGGCCAACCAGAACGGAAAAATCACTTCCTTATGTTGACGTATTTTGTGAGCGGGGAGCTTTTGATCTATCACAGAGCCGCCAGATTTTGGAAGCAGCCAGGGAGCATGGGTTTCCTACCAAGATCCATGCCGATGAGTTTGAAAATCTGGGTGGTGCCAGCCTGGCTGCGGAGCTGGGCTCAGCATCGGCGGATCACCTGGTGGTCACTTCTAAGGCAGACATCCAGGCTCTGGGAAAATCCGACACGGTAGCAGTTGCCTTACCTTGCACGCCTTTTGGTTTGGCTGAGCCGGACTATACACCAGCCAAGGAAATCTTAAAAGCAGGCGGTTTATTGGCGATTGCCACCGATATCAATCCCGGTACAGCCTGGTGTGAGAGTATGCAATTTGCAGCAGCGCTGGCTTGCCGATATATGAAATTAACACCGAACCAGGCCATCGCAGCGGCCACGATCAATGCTGCCGCAGCAATTGGAATGGATGGGATTGTAGGATCCCTAGAACCTGGAAAACAAGCAGATCTGCTCATTATGGATATTCCTGATTACCGGCATATCGGATATCGTTTTGGCACAAATCTGGTGGGTTCCGTGGTAAAAAAGGGTCAGTTTTACCTAGGAGAGGAGGCATAGTGGATTTTTTGGACAATTCACTTTTTGTTTGGATAGCTATCGCGGCCGTGGGTTTATTTGTCCTGCGTTTTATTCTAAAGGTAACCAAAAAAATACTCACCCTGGCCATTATGATTGGCCTGGCGGTGGCTGTCTATCTATTTATTACTCAATATGTGATGCCTGGAATTGGACTGTAGTAATCGAAAATACAGGCTTATCAACGATCCTGATCTGGAGAACATTCATGCCAACAATTGAACAAGCCCGGGCATATTACCAGGATGATGATCCGGTGCATGGTTTTTCGCATGTGTTAAGGGTATACCGTTTATGTGAAAAGATTGGGAAAGGAGAAGATGCTGATCTGAAGATCCTTAGAGCGGCAGCGCTGCTCCATGATGTTGAAGGTGATGTGGATGTGCGAAAGAACCATCACCTGGCAGCGGCTGATTTCGCTGAAAAGATCCTTATTAAGGAAGGCTGGCAGGAGGGTGAGATCCAGGCTGTGCTGCATTGCATCAGAGCTCATCGTTTTCGTAACCGGGAAGAAGAACCCAATACTTTGGAAGCGAAAGTCTTATTTGATGCGGACAAAATTGATGCCATCGGAGCTGTAGGAATTGCCAGGGCGGTATCCTACGCCGTTCGGGCTGGAATGGATGTGTACGCTCCTCCATCGGAGCACTATCTTTCGACAGGGGAACTGGCGCCGGGAGAATCCCAATCGGTATCCCATGAATACCTCTTTAAATTACGCCACCTCAAGGACCGGATGTTTACAAAAACAGGCCGCTCTATAGCTGAGAAGCGGCATGATCTGATGGTGATTTTTTTTGATGATTGGCTGGATGAGATTGGTGAATATGGAAGTTAGTTCCCGCCATATCTAATCTTTTTTCAGGATATTTTCTAACTCTTTCAGATCGACCCGTGATGTGAGATCCAGGCTGAGAGGTGTTACAGATACGGCCTTTTTATTGATCACAGTGTGGGAATCTGTTCCAGGGGGGGATTTATCAAAATCTGGAGCAATATCGTAGCCGATGCCATTTACACCTTCATCGGCATTTTCTTCCGGTGGAACCGGCTGGTAAAAACGTTTAGTGGATAAGCGAGTTGTTTGCCAGGGTGTTTCTGGAGTCGCGTCACTAGGGACTTCGATTTTCAGTACCTGAACATCCGGAGGCATTTCCTTTGACAATAAAGGCTCTGAAAAGAGTTTTGTGAAATACCCTGCAGTCTTAAAATCGATCTCTCTTGAATAGGATGCGTGATATTTCTTTTCAGTTTCCAGGGAGATTGCCAGGGAAGGAATACCTGCTGCGGCGCCTTCGAGGGTTGCTCCGACCGTTCCAGAGATTGTAACTCCAGTACCGACATTCAAACCATAGTTGATACCTGATACGATCAGGTCTGGTTTGCCGGGGATCAAAGTGAAAATACCGTACAAAACTGCCATGGCGGGTGTGCCGTTCACGGCATGGACTGTCCATTCTTTCCCATTCACTACCAGCTTTTCTTCTGTGATCTTGCCATCATAATAACTGGGAAAACTCCGGCCGGTACCTGATGATTGTTCACGGGGCGCGATCACTGTCACAAATCCAAGTTCATCCAGGGCTTCAGCTGCAGCCCATAATCCGGGGCTTTGAATGCCGTCGTCATTGGTTAACAGAATCCGAGGTTCTTTTTTCATGGGTTCTTTTTCTTACTTAAAAAGAGCGGGGTTATCCGCTCTTTAATTTCTGGCACCCTCGGCGTGATTCGAACACGCGACCCCTTACTCCGCAAGCAAGTGCTCTATCCACTGAGCTACGAGGGCATATTTTTCTGGCGGGGAGGGTGGGATTCGAACCCACGATCGAGCTTTCACCCGACAACCGCTTAGCAGGCGGCCCCAATCAACCACTCTGGCACCTCCCCGGAGTAGACTTGTGAAGCGGAGGGAGAGGGATTCGAACCCCCGGTGGGCTTGCACCCACAGTTGTTTTCAAGACAACCGCCTTCGTCCACTCGGCCATCCCTCCCTATTTAAAGGTTCTCCGAGCGGAGAGATTTTACCATAGCTGATTAAGTGAGGCAATGCAAAAGCCCTTCATTCCCCTTGACTGAACCATTCCTGCACGCTACAATGCTTGTCCGCGGATGGCTCATTTATTGAGTCTATCATCCGCTGTTTTTTTTGTATTTTTTTTAGTAACACACGTTTATGTTTGAGCAGCTGACTAACCGCCTGGATGAAATATTCCATAACCTGCGTCGCCGAGGAAAACTCTCTGAAAAAGACGTAGATAGCGCAATGCGTGAGATCCGCCTGGCCTTGCTGGATGCGGATGTTCATTATGGCGTGGTCCGGGAATTCGTATCCCGGGTGAAAGAAAGAGCGGTTGGGCAGGAGGTTTCCAAAGCGCTCAATCCTGGACAGCAAGTTGTCAAGATTGTCCACGAGGAATTGATCGCGATCCTGGGAGAACCAGCACCTCTCAATCAATCACCTACCTCCCCCCTGGTGATTTTACTGGCTGGTTTACAAGGATCTGGAAAAACCACTGCGGCCGGAAAACTCGGACGGTTGTTAAAAAAACGTGGAGAACAGGTATTGCTTGTTGCGGCCGATCCCTACCGGCCAGCAGCCGTTGATCAACTTCAGACCCTAGGAAAGGAATTATCCATTCCGGTTCTGTCAGATCTGAGCCTGCAGCCCGCTCAATTGGCGCAAAAAGCGCTCCAGGAGGCGGATAAAGCAAGAAGCACAGTGATCATCCTGGACACGGCTGGACGATCCCAAATTGATAAAAGCTTGATGGATGAGCTCGAGTCAATTCAGGAGACAGCCAATCCGAATGAGATCCTGTTAGTTGTAGATGCTATGGTCGGACAGGAAGCGGTTAATATTGCCCAGGGATTCAGCGATGCAGTCCCTATCACCGGTTTGATCATGAGCAAAATGGATGGTGACGCCCGTGGCGGCTCTGCCATCTCGATCCGTTCAGTGACAGGTGTGCCAATTAAGTTTCTAGGAACCGGAGAGAGCCTGGATGCCCTGGAAAGCTACGACCCCTCTCGATTGGCATCCCGAATTCTGGGTATGGGAGATGTGATCGGTCTAATTGAGCGAGCAGAGGAAAGTATCGATCTGGAAACTGCTCAACATCAGACCGAAAGATTATTATCCGGGGAATTTACCCTGGAAGACTTTTCCAACCAGATATCCCAGGTTTTGAAGATGGGACCGATCGGAAAGATCTTGGGCATGCTGCCAGGTGAATTTGGTAAAATGTCCCAATCGATTGACCCCGGGGAGGCGGAGAAGCGGGTAAAAGCTACTCAGGCGATCATTTATTCTATGACACCTGCGGAAAGACAGAACCCGAAAATCCTGAATGCCCGCCGGAGAAAACGCATCGCAGCTGGATCTGGTACCCAGGTTTATGATGTAAATCAACTGGTTAAACAGTATCAGAATGCAAAAAGAATGTTCAAAGATCTTAAGAAATCCGGGTTAAAGAATCTACCTCGATTTTCTTAACATTACGAGATTTTAATGTATAATAGTCTCCGCTGTGTCAAGTGCACAGTGGAATAAAGCTGGAGAAAATTTAAGGAGTACAAGTTATGGTTCGAATTAGATTACGCCGTGCTGGTGGAAAAGGTCAGCCTACACATCGTCTTGTGGCCGCTGATAGAGAAAGCCCCCGGGATGGCCGATTCATAGAAATTCTGGGAGATTACAACCCCAGGACCGAGCCCGCTACTATTCGGGTTAAAGAAGATCGAATTTATCATTGGCTGAGTGTTGGTGCCCAGCCTTCAGATTCTGTGCTGCAGATCTTTCGCACTATCGGTTTACTGGAACGCTACGAGCGTTTCAAAGATGGCGAGGATGTTGAGACACTGATGGCTGAAGGCAAACAGATCGAAAGCGATCGTAATCAGGATACCCGCACACGCAGGGATGATCTGATCGCAGCCAGACAACCGAAGAAAAAAGAAGAACCGGTTGAAGAAAAACCAGAAGAGGTCCAGGCTGAAGAAACCACTGCTGAAGTAGAGGAAGTGGAAGAAGCCCCCGTGGAAGAAGCCGCTGCAGAAGAACCTGCTGCTGAAGTAGAGGTAGTGGAAGAAACCGTTGCAGAGGTCGTGGAAGCTGATCCTGAACCCGAGCTAGAACCGGAACCTGAGCCAGAGCCGGAACCCGAGCCAGAACCCGAGCCAGAACCAGAGCCAGAAACCGAGCCAGAGCCAGAGACGGAACCCGAGCCAGAGCAAGAACCTGAGCCGGAACCAGAGCCTGAGCCAGAGCCGGAACTGGAAACTGAGCCAGAACCAGAACCGGAATCAGCAAAAGAGATCAAGATCACTGACGCTGCCCGGAAAATCGCTGAAGACGCCGGAATTGATATTTCAACTGTCAAGGGAACCGGAAAAGACGGTGCAATCCTAAAGTCTGATATCACCAAGTTAATCAAGGATTAACTGGTGTACAGGAATAAGATTCCTTCAGATTTGTTTGCGGAGGAAAACATTGATTGATCTAATCACCTATATTGCGCGTTCACTTGTTGAAGATCCTACACAGGTGAAGGTCTCACATCAACGGCATAGAGACAGCATTAATTTCCAGCTGGAAGTTGCTCGAGAAGACATGGGACGAGTCATTGGCAAAAATGGTAGAGTAGCTAACGCTATCAGAACATTGCTGAATGTGCCAGCCTCAGGAATTGGTAAAAAAGTGAATCTGGATATTGTAGAACCACAATGAAATCAGATCAGAAGTCAAATACTAGCACAGGTTCGTCCTCTTCGGATGAACCTGTGTTTGTCCTTATAGGGAAGTTTCGACGTCCGCATGGCATCAGGGGAGAGATCCGTATGACAGTGTTGACTGATTACCCGGAGTTGATCTCGCCAGGACAGGTTATCTATGCGGGGAAAAAATATAAGGCCTATACTGTCAGGGATATACGCTGGCATGGGGGAGATATGCTGGTATCCCTCAAGGAATTACCGGACCGGACAGCTGTTGAAATCTTCCGTAACATTATGGTATATATGAGAAGTGAGGATATGCCGGAATTGCCGGAAGGGGAGTATTTTATCCATCAGCTGGTTGGCATGGAAGTCATCACTGATCAAGGTGAAAAGCTGGGGATATTAAAAGAAATCCTCATTACCGGTGCGAATGATGTTTACCTGGTGGAATCGCCGGAGGGTAAGGATTTACTGCTCCCGGTAATTGAAGAAGTTGTTCTAGATATAAACCATGAAAGCTGTCAAATACTGGTCCATATCATTCCGGGATTATTGGATTATTAGGTTGTGTTGCCAGGGGGGGGTTTGGAATATTTACTGATCTTATCTGGTGTTAATCCTGCTAGCCTGCTGTCAATGATTTTCTTTATCAGTGGGAATTCTCTCTTGACACATATTTAAATATTATGGTATTCTGAGCGCGGCTCAGGATATGAAGTTATATCAGGCTGGATCTGGGGGACAATGATGGAAGATCGAACCAAGTATTGGGTTGGGTTTAACCTTGTAAGAGGAATTGGCCCGGTCCGCCTGGAAAAACTTTTGCAACATTTTGGAGATATTAGGTCCGCCTGGGAAGCCAGATCATACCAGTTTGCGGCAGCAAGTCTGAGTGAAAATCTGTCGCGGCAATTGATCCAGATCAGGAAGAGCACCTGTTTGGATGAACTCATGGAAACGATCCTGGAAGCCGGGATCAAGGTTTATTATTGGGACCACCCGCATTATCCAGAGCGGTTGCGCCACATCCCTCAGTCTCCCTTTGTGATCTACTTGAAAGGTGACTTGACTGAGAATGATATCTGGGGAGTCGCAATTGTTGGAACTCGTCGTTATAGTGATTATGGACGTCAGATCACTGCGGAAATAGTCAGGATGCTGGCAGGGTATGGGATTACCGTGATCAGCGGATTGGCTCGGGGCATTGATGGATTTGCCCATCAGAGTTCGCTTGAAGCCGGCGGCCGGACCATAGCTGTTCTGGGAAGTGGGATAGACCAAATCTACCCCCCGGAACACAAGAAACTAGCGGAGCGGATTGTTAACCAGGGAGCGTTGATCAGCGATTACCCGGTTGGGACTCCTCCTGATGGATCCAATTTTCCGCCCAGGAACAGGATCATATCAGGTTTATCGAAATTAATAATTGTGATTGAAGCAGGACAGAAAAGCGGAGCGCTAATAACAGCAGGGTATGCGGCAGATCAGGGAAAAGAGGTGTTCGCTGTTCCAGGAAAGATCACCTCACCGGTGAGCAAAGGCACAAATTTACTGATTAAGCAGGGTGCACATCCATTGCTATCTGCTCAAGATGTTTTGGATTTGCTGAATATGAGTTTGATCACTGAACAGAGAGCGGTGAAAAGGGTCTTGCCTGGTGACCCCAGAGAAGCATTATTATTCCAGGCAGTTGGAGATGAACCGCAGCACGTAGATGAAATATGCACTCTGGTAAACTTACCTATTGAGGAAGTGACCTCAACTCTGGCATTGATGGAACTCGAAGGTATGGTCCGAAAAACTTTTGGAATGAAATATGTTGCAGTCCGGGATATGATGGTAGACTATCGCAGCAAGATCAACCTGAACGAGGAAGGAAGTTAACATGATCGAGAATTTTTATGCTGTTATCATGGCTGGAGGCGGTGGGACGAGATTATGGCCTCTGTCGCGCCAGAGCCGTCCTAAGCAAATGTTGAAACTGGGTCAGGAAAGATCATTATTCCAGGTGGCCGTAGATCGACTGCAGGCCATCTTGCCGCCCGAAAGGATCCTGATAGTGACGGTTGAGGAACAGGCCCCGGGATTACAGGAACAATGCCCGGAGATTCCACCGGAGAATTTTTTATTGGAAACCATGCCGCGGGGAACAGCTTCTGTTGTGGGGTACGCTGCGACAGTTTTGAATAAGAAAGACCCGGAATCCGTGATGGCGGTCTTGACAGCAGACCATATCATTGGTAATTTAAAGCTTTTCCATCAGATCTTGCAGGCATCCAATCAGGTTGCAGGTGAGAAGTATCTGGTCACGCTGGGTATCACACCGACATTTCCTGCTACGGGATATGGATATACCCGCCGGGGTGATCCGATTGGCAAATACCAGGAGCTGGAAGTCTTCCATGTGCGAGAATTTACTGAGAAGCCAGCCTTGCCAGAAGCAGAGAAAATGTACAAGAGCGGAGAATATGCCTGGAACTCGGGAATGTTCATTTGGCGGACAGATGTGATCTTGCAGGAAATTGCCCGACAAATGCCGGAGCTTTCCTCACAATTATCCCTAATAAAGGAAGCCTGGGGAACATCAGAGCAAGAACCGACCATCCGCAAGGTCTGGTCAGTGATAAAACCGCAAACGATCGATTTCGGCATTATGGAAAATGCAGAAAAGGTTGCTGTGATCCCGGCATTGGATTTGGAGTGGAATGATGTCGGAAGTTGGGAAGCGATCTTCGACTTACTTCCGGAGGATGGACAGGGTAACATAAACAAGGGTATCGAGCATATTACCCTGGATACAAAGGGCACCCTGGTTTACGGAGAGAAGTCGCCCAGAGTAGTGGTTACTATTGGGGCGGAGGATTTGATTATTGTTGATACTGGAGATATCCTGTTGGTCTGCAAGCGAGACCGGGCTCAGGATGTGCGCCAAGTAGTGAAAATACTAAAGGAAGAAGGTCGAACAGACCTGATTTAATTTTGATTTGGGTATTGGAGGTTGGTTTTGGAAGCTTATTGTGTGAAGTGTAAAGAAAAACGAGAGATGGATTCTGCTGAGGCAGTGTTCACAAAAACTGGAACACCTGCTACCAGTGGTGTCTGTTCAGTGTGTGGTACAAAAATGTTCCGGATGGGAAAAACAGAAGCCCATGAAGGCCTGACGCCTCCGGAAAATACCAAAAGAAAGGTTAAAGAACCCAAACCACGCAAAGGAAAATTGGTGATCGTAGAATCACCTGCCAAGGCCCGAACGATAGGACGTTATTTGGGAGATGACTATAAAGTTGTTGCTTCCTATGGGCATGTCAGGGATTTATTAAGATCCAAACTATCGATTGACATCGAAAATAATTTTGAACCCTCCTATCGCGTTCCCAATGATAAACGCAAGGTAGTGAAGGAAATCAAAAAACTGGGTGCGGAAGCTGAAGAGATCTTCCTGGCCACAGACCTTGATCGGGAAGGTGAAGCTATTGCCTGGCATTTAATAGAAGCCGCAGAGCTGGAACCTGAACTCACCAAGAGGGTTGTTTTTACAGAAATTACTCGAGCTGCGATTGAAAAAGCATTTGAGAATCCAGAGATCCTGGATATGAAATTGGTTAATGCACAGCAGGGAAGGAGGATCGTGGATCGTCTGGTTGGATTCCAGATCAGCCCTATCCTGTGGGAAAAGGTGCGCGGCGGTTTAACGGCCGGTCGAGTACAGTCTGTTTCACTACGCCTGATTGTAGACAGGGAAAGGGAAATTGAGGCTTTTGTTCCTGATGAGTACTGGTCAGTTGCTGCTGAGCTTCGTCCTGAAGAAGCAGCGAGTAATGAAACTTTCCAGGCAAACTTAACTCACATTGATGGTAAAAAACTACACGTTGGCTCCCAAACCGAATTGGATCCGATTATCAACGACCTGGAAAAGGCGCATTTTGAAGTACGAAAGATACGCCGGGGGACCCGGGTAAGAAACCCTTATCCGCCATTTATCACCACCACTATGCAGCAGGATGCAGCCCGCCAGCTCGGCTTTTCTGCTAAAAAGACCATGGCAGTAGCCCAGCAGCTTTACCAGGGCATTGATGTTGGCAATGGTGGCGAAACCGGTTTGATCACATATATGCGAACAGATTCCACAAATGTATCAGAATCCGCTCAGCAAAGTGCCCGGACTTTCGTTCAATCCAATTATGGTGATGAATATATTCCTTCTGAGATTCCGCAATATACCACGAAAGCTAAGAGGGCACAGGAAGCGCATGAAGCTATCCGACCCACTTCGATTGGCCGGACTCCGAAGTCCATTAAAAGCTTCTTGAAGAATGACCAGTACAGATTGTATACATTGATCTGGAAACGTTTTTTGGCATCTCAGATGTCTCCTGCGGTATATGACACTCTGAGTGTGATTGTTGGGGCTGATGGAAATGAACATGCCTATGTCTTCCGCGCCTCTGGCTCCAGGATTAAATTCCCTGGATTTTTGAAAGTTTTTGATCGCAGTAATGGTAATTCGTCCAAAGCGGAAAAAGATCTAGAAAGCATACCTGAAGGTTTAGCAGAAGGTCAAACTCAGCGATTGATCCAGCTGCTTCCGGAACAGCATTTTACAAAGCCGCCAGCCCGATATTCTGAGGCCTCTCTGGTCAGTACCTTGGAGGAAAACGGTATTGGACGCCCATCCACTTATGCGCCGATTATGGGAAAACTGGTGGATCGCGGATATATTGTTAAAGATGGCAGGCGTCTGATTCCAACAGAAACCGGATTTATTGTTAATGACCTGGTTTCGGAGTATTTCTCATCAATAGTTGATGTAGGATTTACAGCAGAGATGGAAAGGGAATTAGACCGGGTTGCTTCTGGGGAGGAGCTGTGGCAGGACAGCGTGGGTGAGTTTTATTCTCCGTTTGCTGACCAGCTGGAATTTGCTAGAGAACAAATGCCCAAAATTGAGCCGAAATACATCCCGGTGGGGCGCCAGTGTCCCGAGTGCGATGGTGAGTTAGTTCAGCGGTTTGGACGTTATGGACTTTATATTGGCTGCAGCAACAGACCGGATTGTAAGCATACAGAACGGTGGGTCGAGCGGATTGGAGTAACTTGTCCTAAGGACGGCGGTGAGATAATCGAAAGAAAGACAAAAAAGGGAAGAATGTTCTATGGCTGTGAGAACTACCCTGATTGTGATTTTTCCTCCTGGAAAAAACCGCTCCCAACACCTTGCCCCAGCTGTGGAGGATTGTTGGTTCAAGCAAATAAAAAACATGCTCAATGCACTGCCTGTTCCCTGGAATTTGATCGGAATGAGTTGAAAGAGAAATCCGAAGTAAGTTAATTCCATTGAAATGAAAATTAAATGAACGGCGGAAATATATTTCCGCCGTTTTTGATTCTGAATGACTAAAAAACAGGAAAATTGATTATTTATATATTGATTCTAAACTGGCATGGACCTTGCATCTATAGGGGTGAGGCTTCAGAGGGTGAGGGAGCATTGCAGGAAAATCATCTCTCGTCTACAATAGGGTTATCTGGCCTCCAGTTGTTTCAACTTTCATTAACCAATGGAGATTGATTATGGATACAGTACGAGACAGTTTTAACAAAGGAATCAACAGTCCTCCGATCATGACTGCAGTAGGTGTAGTAGTCGGAATCATCCTGGGATTGGTTTGGGCATATTTGATCAGCCCGGTCCAATTCGTCGATGGTAATATCGAACAGCTCCGTGATGATCTAAAGGTTGAATATTTGCGGATGACGATCGATTCCTATGCCTTGAACCAGGATGCTTCACTGGCGGAATCACGATATAACCAGCTGGGAGAAAATGCTTCCACATACCTGTCGGATGTCGAGTTCAATCCCGCTGACCAATTGATCAGTGATATTGATTCATTCCGCGATGTGGCGGAAATGACTTCTCCATTGGATGTACTGGAAGAAATCGTCCCTGTTGTTGAGGAAGAGTCTTCGGGGAATAATATCCTAAAATGGGCCTTGCTGGTCACAGTTGTGCTGGCAGGAGCCTTGGTAGCTCGTTATTTCCTAGCCAAACGCGCTGAAGGTGGAGGGATAGCACCAAAATCTGCTTCAAGTATGGCACAGGAAATTACCGCAAAGATCGACTCCCCTGAATACAACGGTAAAGGTGAATCACCACCCATGCACCAATTTGTCACGACCTATGTGCTGGGTGATAACCTGTTTGATGATTCCTTCAGTATTGAATCAGCAGCGGGTGAATTCCTGGGCGAATGCGGCGTGGGTATCTCAGAAGCCATTGGTGTAGGTGAGCCGAAACGCGTAACTGCTTTTGAGGTCTGGTTATTCGACCAGAATGATATCAAGACTGTCACAAAGGTTTTGATGAGCGGTCATGCTTTTTATGACGATGCTACCCGGTTAGAACTGGAAAAGAAAGGCGAACCTGTGCTGGCAGATCCGGGAGTAGAATTTGTCCTCAATACTAATAACCTGCAGGTGATTGGGCGGGTTATGGACATGGGTTATGGAGAAGGTCCGCTTCCTGAAGAGAGTTTCTTCGAACGGCTTTCCATTGAGCTATCTGTCTGGCCTAATGATGGTGCCAGCGAAACAGAAGCTTTTGAATTTGATGAATTCTAATTAATATAAAAACAGCTCCCGGAGTTTTCAAAATTCCGGGAGCTGTTTTATTTAACAGTCTTGCCAAGATCTATTATTGGATATCCAGGATCTTCAGTGAGTATTCTCCCCCTGACCCTGGTGTTTTAACCTCAACTATATCCCCTATTTTTTTATCGATCAGCGCTTTTCCGATGGGGGATACATGGGAGATCTTATTCTCTGTTGGATCTGCTTCTCTGCTGCCAACCAGATAATAGGTCTCGGGAGGGAAATCCTCTTCTTGAACTGTGACATTGCAGCCTACAGTGACTTTATCCTGTCCATGACCGTTTTCTTCCACGATAATGGCAAAGTCGAGCGTATATTTGATCTCCAGTATTTTCCCTTCCAAGAAACCCTGATCTTCTTTAGCTTTGTGATAATCCGCATTTTCTGATAAATCACCCATCTCAATGGCTGATTTTAGTCGGGCAGCGATCTCTATCCGCTGTGGTCCTTCCAGATCTTCCAGCTCAATCTGCAGCTTCTCTTTCCCTTCTTTTGTTAAGTAGATTTTCTCTCGATCCTGCATATTTCATTCCTTCAAGTTGATAATTATGGCCTTCGGGTGGGGTCAAATAATTTTTGGTGTTCATCAATTGCAAACCGGTCTGTCATGCCTGCTATATAATCACATATCGATCGTTGAAGTCCTTTTTTCTCAATTCCGGCCTGGATATGTTCTGGCAGCATCAAAGGGTCCTTTTCATAAGCAGCGAACAGAGCGCTGATGATCCTTTCCGCCTTGACCTGCATACGAATGACCCGGTGATTCTTATACAGATTCTTAAACAGGAAATCCTTCAATTCCCGGTTGTTCTTTTTCATCTCATCGCTAAAACAGATCACATTATGGGGAAGCTTTTGCAGCCCTTCAACTGAAGTGATGCCGCTCTTTTTGATTTTTTCGTCAGTACTCTCAATCACGTCCCTGACCTCAATGCCGATCATCCTGCGGATGATCCGTTTCCGATCCAGTTCATGCAGATCTTTACCTTTCCACCCCACACTTTTTATGAGAATTTCCCAAATTTCAAGATCTTTTAAATGGGCTGTTGAAATCAATCCCGACCGTAACCCATCGTCCAGGTCATGGGCTGAGTACGCCAGTTCATCTGCAGCATTGGCGATCTGGGCTTCGAGATGCCCCCGAAGTTCAGGATCGAAATCCTCGGCGTCTGAGATGTCATATTCTGTCTCGTGTTTTACAATGCCTTCCCGTGTTTCCCAGGTCAGGTTGAGGCCGGGAAAGTTCTCAAATCGGTTTTCCAGCTTAGTGACAATGCGCAATGATTGTTTATTATGATCAAATCCACCCTGGCCTTCCATAAGCTGATCCAGGATCCGCTCACCGGAATGACCGAAAGGGGAATGTCCCAGGTCGTGGGCCAGGCAGATAGCCTCTTCTAGATCTTCATTCGCACCCAGGGCCAGGGCAACAGTCCGACCAATTTGAGCAACTTCCAGGGTGTGAGTTAATCTAGTGCGGTAATAGTCCCCTTCAGTATTGAGGAAAACCTGGGTTTTATACTCCAAGCGGCGGAAAGCTGTGGTATGCAAAATTCTGTCCCGATCGCGTTGAAAGGCTGTCCGATAAATTGGTTTATCGTCTGGAAATTCCCGGCCTTTGCTGTCTTTGCTTCGGATCCCATAGGGCGCCAGACAATGATCTTCCAGCTCTTCGCGCTTTTCTCGTTTAATTGCCATAGTTTCCTCGCTTTCCCCGGATTGTTAAGCAGAACCAGTTTAATTCAGGCTTGTCCGGCTGTCAATATCCACCTACTCGGAGCTTTCAATTTCATCACTGAGTTGGATGATTTCAGTCAGATAGCTCTTTAATTTCTGATGAGCCTCTTGATTCTTCTCGTTTTCTGACCTGACGAACCTTGTATAAGGCGTGATTGTGTCTCTGATCTCCTGCAGACTGCGGCTAATCTCATGACTGAAATGTTCTGTAAGGGACGCCGTAAGCTGGTCCCGCATTGACTTAACTTTTTGGCGCATTTCTTTTTTAGCGTTTCTGCGTCGGGTGGGGATGATAAATAATCCCAGGGCAGCCATAATACCTGCCAATAGAATGCCAGTGATATCAGTTGCCATTGTGGTCGCCAGGATTGTTACCAGGGTTCCCAGCCCGACAGCGCCTGCACTAATAGCTGCCGTGGCAGCAACAGCGTTCTGGGAGCGGCGAGCAATCTCATCTGCCTCGCGGGTCTTATCGTAGCTATCTATCACTCTGGTAGCTTCATCTCGAATGCTGGTAATCAATCGTTCGCGGTCGTAAATGAAATTGCCGATATCCCCAACCATTCTGCCTTTGTGCTTTTGACGGCCTTCAGCGATATGGCTCGTGATCGCTTGCCACTGTCTTAAATTGGAGTCTACCAGCCAATCTATGATCGCTGTAACCTTGGCTTCTACAAGATCGGGAACGTTAGCAACAACCTGGTCCTCATATATTTGCTGGATCTTTTCCTTTTTCATCAGATCAACGATGCGTGCCAGCCTGATATATTCAGAGAAAAAGTCCTCTCCCCGCTGTTCCATTTCCAGCAAGACCTTGACGATATCTGATATTCTCAGATCAAAACTTTCCAGCATATCTTTCTGGAATACAGTCAATTGTTCTTCAACATCTTTGATCAGAGATAGATCATCTTTCAGTAATTTCAACCGATCTTCAAAGAATTCCGCGTACTGGCTGGCCAGACGCTTGCCAACACCAAGAGGGTTCATTAGTTTGAGTTTTAACCGGCTTTCTTGATCTAGTGTTTCCAGGATGTAATTTTCCAGGGCTTCAAAACGGCTTTCAGCCCACAGGGCTGGTTCTCCGCTTTTTGCTTTAAGGGCCTGTTGGGCGCTGACTGGAAAGATTTCAGGATCGACCTTGAGTATCTTTTTTGCATTTTCAGCCACAAAAGCATGGATCTCTTCCAATGATTCCGGGGTTTGTAGGATGTCGATCTTGTTGATGACCAGGACAACCTTCTTCCCCCAGGATTGGATCTGTTCCAGAAAAATTCGCTCACTTTCTGTATAGGGTCTATCAGCCGATGTGACGAACAGGATCAGGTCAGATCGCGGCACAAAAAGGGAAGTGATCTCTTCATGTTCGCGAACGATGGCGTTGGTCCCGGGAGTGTCAACAATGCTGATCTCCTTCAAGAAATCTGCATCCAGAGTCAGACTTTCTACGTTTTCAGACAGGGCCTTTTTGCCTGTCTCTTGCCCATAACGAAGGATATTTACTTTTGTCGTTGTGGGAGTTACCCCCTCTTCCAGGAGGCTTTCTCCCATCAGGGCATTGATAAACGCGCTTTTGCCGGCATTAAATTCGCCGACCACGACCAATAAGAAAAAATCATCCAATTGATGGATCGAATCCATTAGGGCTTTTTGATCCTTCTCGGCCACGCCATACTCCACCAGGGTGATCTGGATATGGTTGAGCAGTTCACGCTCTCTGCTGAGGAGCTCTTTCTGTGTTTTAGTTAAAATATCCATTCATCCTCATTCTCTGAAGGTGTCTAACCATTATAACTGATAGGGTATTTGGATTTGTTTACTTACGGGGAATTAATAAAATAACTACAGGGAGAGGAGAGTTCCCTTATCCTGACCTAATAGTGCTTCTGATATGCTGCCAGGTTCCTCTCCGGAGAAGATTAGACACGCTAATTCAGGGATATCCTCGATCAGGTTCAACATCTGTTCAACTTTATCTACCATTCCGCCAGTGACGTCCGGCGCTTGTGATTGGCTGACTGTCCCACCAAGAGTGCTTCGGTCTGCGGGCCGGATCTTATCATAGAGGCTGGTGCACTCGGGGAAATCCCGCCAGACGCCCGGGTACTGGCCGGCCAGTAAGATCCGAACTGGTTCAAGATTTCTTGCTAAATGCACAAATAGATCTTCGGTTGATAGGATTGTGCCGCCAATGCTGGAATCAAAGACCACATCTCCAAATACAACTGGCAGAAGGCCTTTATCCAATGTGGACCGGATAGGTCTCAGATCCCAGGAAGTTATCTCCCTGTTGGAAGAGAATACTGTTGATGATGGTGGGAATGCCACAGGGGAGAGGCCGGCATCCTTTAAGGCCTTTATAACCAGCTGGTTGAGGGACGCTGCATCATACCAGACCTCTGCAAACCCCAACCAATCCTCCTGGCTGGATACACCACCTCTGGTTTCATATTTTTTACCAGAAAAATGCCCGAAAGAACCTGAACCGTGTCCGAGAAGAATCTGCAGGGATGAATCCTGCTCCAGGGCGGATTTGATCTCTACCCCAACCCGTTGAAGGACCTCCATCCGGGCAGTTCGGGGAGTATTTTTATCGGTGATCAGGGATCCGCCGAGTTTTAGAAATACCAGCTTCTTTCCCATATGTGACCTTTCGGGATTATCCATGGAAGTATTGTAGTCAGGGCTTGTTTTAGGGTCAAGAGAGAGAAACAGGGCTGAGAATTCCCAGCCCTGTCTTTTCCTTTGTTTTTGATCAGATCCAGATCTGGTTTAGATCCAGAATCCAGGCCAAATCAGTTTTACTATTGTATCCAGAATGACAGCGATGAGGAATAGACCCCCAAAGCGCCGGGTGTGATGAAAGGCGGCAGCGACGTAATAATTTGGCCAGACATCCGGGAAATCTTCCGGTTTTTCGGCTGGTTTGGGATTGGAAAGAATAGGCCAGATCTCAACCAGGGTTGGGATTGCCAGCAGAGTGAGAAGCATGACCGGGGTAAAAAAGCGGGTCCATACTAGGTATATAACGATCACGTAAGCCAGGATCAAAAAAGCAGTCATAAACCAGCGGGCGAGTTTCTCGCCCAGAACAACTGGCAAGGTATAGATCTTGAGATCTTTATCCTGAGTGAGTTTATCTATGTGTTTTCCGAACAACATCGATGTGACTCCGACCCCGTGCGGCAAACTGGCCAGAGCGATTGTCCAATCCCATGGCAAACCTGTGATCACGTAATATCCGCCAGCTATCATCAGTGGGCCCCAGACCAGGAATACTGTCAGCTCACCCAGGGCGATATATTTCAGTGGGTAGGTATAAAAGAGCACAAAAAGTGCTCCCACACCCATCAGGATCCAGGTACCTTCACCTCGCATTATCCCTAGCGCGATCCCGCAAGCGGCAGCAATAGCTCCGGTCACCCCGGCATAGGTCAGGAGTTCTTTTTTGGTCATCAATCCATGTAATAGAGGTTGGGGACCATATTGGGCCCGGTAGTAGTTATCGACATCCACTCCCCTGACAAAATCTGTGTAGTCATTCAGGAAGTTATTTGTTCCATGGGCCAGGTACAAACCAACGGTGACCAGAACCCAGCGCCAGAAATCAAAAGCCCCAACTCTAATTGCAAAAATACCTGCAAATGCAGCTGACAAGAACGTAGTCACTAGGACAGCTGCTCTGGTAGCAATCAGCCAGCGAGAGATCAGATCTAATTCATCCCATTCTTCTTTGGTGATCTTGGGAATAATCTGCAATGCTTTTCGCCACATTGAAAAATTCATACTGATTTAATCTCCTTCTACTAATAATTTTCCCCCATATCATACCACAGGGCTTTTTGTCCAGATCAGTGCGGAAAATACCGGCAATGTAGGCCAGATCGGGAAATTTATCTGTTAAAATCCCGGTTTGTAACCGGTGTGATCAGGGTGGAAATTGCGCCCTTCTTTTCCAATTCCCCGCTGATATAGTCAATGTTTGAATTGACCAGTGCAATGATGTGGCCTCCAAGGCCTCCGCCGGACAGCTTGGCGCCCAAAGCACCAGCATCTCTTGCTTCTAGAACCAGCTGGTCCAATTCAGGGATTGAGACTCCAATTTCCTGCAGCAGCTCGTGGTTCTCGTTCATCAATGACCCAAGATGATCCGGGTTTCCAGTTTCGATGATCACTTTGGCTTCTTGTGTGATCTCACCCATTCTTGAAAAGATCTGGTTATATCGATCTGGTTCTTTCTGCCATCTTTCCCGCACTCCCTCCACCGCCTCCCAGGTATTGCCTGGTATACCGGAGTAAGCTATCAGGACAGAAAATTCCTCACCGATCTCGAGGAATTCAACCGGGTTTCCCTTCCGATAATAGACTGGTTTCTGATAGGAGATAACCGTGTTATCAATACCTGATGGAGTGCCGTGGTGGATCTTTTCCACCTCATAAGCAAAGTCTGATACTTGTTCATCGTTCAGGCGTTTTCCTAAGAAGGCAGAAAAAGCCCGGATGATGGATATTGAAATGGCGGCGCTGGAACCCATACCAGAGGAAGGGGGTATCTCTGAAGTGACCTGAATATTGCAGGAGGGAACTTGATTGAGGTCAATATCACCGATAACTAATTGGATGGTCGATCTCAATGGGTGGTTTATTTCAAGCTGGTCTATTGAAGTAGAGAGAGAAATGTCTGGCGCCTCTATCCAAATCTCTCCAGGGTTACCCTGGATGCGCGCGCTGACAATTGCTTTGGCTTGAGTAGGAAAAACCGGGGTTGCTATTGCCGGTTCCCCATATACAACAGCGTGTTCGCCAAAGAGAATGATCTTTCCAGGTGATGTAGCAGAAAATGCAGGCATATATTAGAAGAAATAAAAAACCATCATTACAACCATTGACCAAAGCAAAATGGCTGCTTGCAGCGGTCGGTCATACAGGGCGATATCTTCCGGGGCGCCGCCTTTTCCGGCCTGGATCAGGTACAGATATCGAAAGATGCCGTATAAAACAAATGGAATTGTCAGCATCATGGAATGATTGTCGGGCAGATTTGGCGCAGAAAATGTATAGAGGCTGTACGAGACAATTGTCGTTCCAGACACGATGACAATTAGCTGGTCGAGTAATTCAATCGTATAACCTTCAAGTACTGGGCGGACTTTTCCCCCGTTATCATACTGCAATACCAGCTCAGCTCGTCGTTTTCCAAAGCCGATAAAGAGAGCAAATAATGAAGTGACCACGTATAACCAGGGTGAAAAACGCCTTACTTCGATCAAGGTAGTTCCAGCGATGACACGCAGCAAATAGAAAGATGCCAGAACGAGCACATCGATCAGTGGAATGTGCTTTAGTTTGGCAGAATACAACATGTTGAGGATAAAATAAACCAGGCAGATCGCCATAAATGCGGGGTCCAGGAGAAATGCCAGAGGGAACGCAATTAATAATAGAACGATAGCAGCTGCCCAGGCTGCTTTTAGAGGAAGCTTCCCGGATGCTATTGGGCGGTTCTTTTTTGTAGGGTGATGTTTGTCAGATTCACAGTCAGCGATATCATTAAAGATATATACTGCACTGGCGATCAGACTGAAAATGGCCGCTCCTGCCAGTGTGGTCAGGAAGGCGGGAATATCCGTCAGTTTTCGGTCAAAAACCAGAGCTGTAAAGATGAAGATATTTTTTGACCATTGTTTAGGGCGCATGGTTTTCAGTAAAGACATTATCATAAGGAAATAATAGCATGAATCAATTGGATGGGGGAGGGATGGTTCCAGTACTGGGCAAGGGATGTTAAAATAGATTATGGCAAAAAAACAGAGAATTGACCAATCGCTTGTCAGTGTGGGGTTGGCCGACGACCTAGATGAAGCTAACAGGTTAGTGATGGCCGGTAAGGTCCAATACCTGGGCCAGTTGGTATTCCAATCTTCTCAACAAATCAGCGATCCTGAAGGGATCACCTTAATTCCTAAACAAAAATTCGTTTCTAGGGGCGGAGAAAAGCTTCAGGCAGCATTTGACCAGTTTTCCATTGATGTGAAAGGGAAGGTGTGTGCCGATATAGGAGCCTCGTCGGGAGGGTTTACAGATTGTTTGCTGCAGCACGGCGCTGACAAGGTATTCGCCATCGATGTGGGATACGGGATCCTGGAATGGAAACTCCGCAACAATCCCAGGGTAGAGGTTTTGGAGCGCACCAATGCCAGGAATCTGGAGAAACTTCCTGAAACTGTTGATTTTATAACCGCGGATGTGTCCTTTATATCCTTGAAGAAGGTCCTGCTGCCGGCTTCTGGGTGGTTTCCAAAAAATGGAGGACAGGCTGTGGTTTTAATCAAACCTCAGTTTGAAGCTACCCGGGAGGAATCCGCCAGGGGAGCGGGGGTTATAGTGGACCCCGCTATTCATCAGAGGATCCTGGTGGAAATACTGGATTTTGCATCGGCTCACGGTTTTACCCCTACAGGTTTGATCCGATCACCTCTAAAGGGTCCAGCAGGGAATGTTGAGTTTTTAGCCTGGCTGCGCTTCCCGGGAGATGGTATTGAAAAGGGGAAGATCCCTGGGATGGTAACCAGCTTGTTTTGATAAGGGTTCCTGCTTATTATGAAAAAACATTCTCCTCAAATCATCAGAGACAGCATGTTCTACCGCTTTTCTCTATATGGATTTTTAAAGAACCTCAGATTCTTTGACCCATTTATCCTGTTGATATTTCGTTCCTACGGCCTGTCGTTTTTACAGATAGGCATTCTGTACTCCATCCGAGATATTGCAACCAACTTATTAGAACTCCCTACCGGGCTGTTGGCGGATTCCTTTGGAAGAAGAAGAGCCATGGTTTCTGCTTTCATATCGTACATTGTGTCATTTGTGATCTTGTATTCCCAAAAGGGTTTTGGTTTTTTATCCTTGGCTATGATAATTTTTGCTTTTGGAGATGCTTTCCGGACTGGGACTCATAAAGCACTGATCCTGGAATATCTGAGGATCAATAACATCAGTGACCTAAAAGTTGCCTATTATGGATTAACACGCAGCGCTTCCCAGTTGGGTTCTGCCTTGAATTCATTGATTGCGGCCGGCCTGGTATTTTACACGGGCAGCTACAGGATCATGTTTCTGGCATCAACAGTTCCTTATACCCTGGATCTGATAAACCTGGCAACCTATCCAAAAGAACTGGATGGTGAGATCACTCGGGTCAAGGGAAAGGAGATCTGGTCCAGATTTGATTCAACTCTGAAAGGGTTCTTTAAAACAATGAAGGATGGGAACGCCCAAAAAGTGATCCTGAACAGCGCCAGTTTTACAGCAGCATTTAAATCAACAAAAGATTATTTGCAGCCCATGATATCTGGCATCGCATTATCCCTGATGCTCTTTACTGTCTTGGAAGAGACCCGCCGGGAAGCACTTCTGATCGGGTTGGTCTACTTTGTGATCTATTTATTGACGAGCTTGGCTTCCAGGCGGGCTTATTATTTCAGCAACCGGTTCAAAAATCTGCCCCGGGCAGTAAACATCACCTATCTTGTAGGTATTGGATTGTTGATCGCTGCCGGATGGATGGCGACAGTAGGCCTGGAGCTGATCGCGGTGATATGTTTTATCGGAATATTCTTGTTGAATAATATCCGGCGACCGATCAATATCGGCATCATCAGTGACCAGATCTCATCCAAGGTGATGGCTTCGGGTTTATCTACTGAAACCTTACTAACAACCATGTTCTCAGCCCTGTTTGCACCATTGTTGGGTTTTTTGGTAGACACTTTCGGTCTGGGATATGGTATTTCCGGGATGGGCCTGGTGATGGTGCTGTTGTTTTTTGTTGTCAGAGTGGGGGAAAATGATAATCAGCTACCAGCAAACTAATTGCCCTCAAGGCGATCTCATCGGGTATACTAGCCCTGTTCATGGATATTAATAAAATACGCAACTTTTCTATCATAGCCCATATTGACCACGGGAAATCCACTCTTGCAGATCGACTGCTGCAGATCACGGATACTGTCTCTGAGCGCGATATGGCGGACCAGGTTCTAGATAATATGGATCTGGAACGCGAAAAAGGTGTGACCATCAAAGCTTCCGCAGTTCAAATGCATTATGAATCTCTTGACGGTCAGGAATATGAATTGAACCTGATCGATACTCCAGGCCATGTTGATTTTGGATATGAAGTATCGAGGGCTTTGGAAGCTTGTGAAGGCGCGCTGCTTGTGGTTGACGCGGCCCAGGGTATGGAGGCTCAAACATTAGCCAATATGTATGCAGCCCTGGAAGCAGACTTGGAAATCATTCCCATTATCAATAAGATCGATCTGCCTGCCGCCAGGCCGGATGAAATTGCCGAAGATATCAGCGCCTTATTGGGCACTCCCCCGGAGACAATTCTCCGCATCTCAGCCAAGGAAGGGGAAAATATCCAACCAGTTCTAGAGAAGATCATCCAGGAGGTACCTGCTCCGACCCACAACCCGGATGCGCCCTTACAAGCCCTGATATTTGACTCTCATTACAATTCCTTTAAAGGTGTGATCGCCTATATCCGGGTTTTCGATGGGACCATCACCGGCAAAGATATCCTGCGATTGATGGCCGCAGGCAAGGACCTTGAACCATTTGAGATTGGTGTATTCTCCCCAAAAATGACCCCAGTCGATGTGATTTATCCCGGGGAAGTTGGATATATAGCAACGGGTTTGAAATCTGTTCATGAATGCCGGGTAGGGGATACGATCACATTTGCCAAAAATCCTGCCTCGGAACCCCTGCCTGGATATAAACAGGCCAAACCGATGGTTTTTGCCGGTTTTTTCCCGGTAGATAATGAGGCTTATGCCAGCTTGAGGGACGCGCTGGAAAAATTACAATTGAATGATGCCGCCCTGGTCTTTGAACCCGAATCTTCCCAAGCTCTGAACCTGGGTTTCAGGTGTGGATTCCTGGGCATGTTCCATATGGAGATTATCCAGGAAAGGCTCGAACGGGAATATAATCTAGATATCATAGCGACTGCTCCTTCTGTCAAATATCGGATAGTGATGAGAGATGGATCGGTCCTCGAGATCGATTCGCCGGCAGAATTACCAGATAAAAGTGAGTATGAAGAGATCCAGGAACCCTGGATGGACCTTCAGGTTTTCCTGCCGTTGGAATACTATGGCCCGGTAATGGAATTGGTCACCGTAAGGCGGGGAACATATGTCAGTCAGCAATATCCAAGCCCTCAACGGGTTCAACTGAATTTCCAAATTCCGCTTTCGGAGATGATCGTGGATTTCTTTGATTATCTGAAATCTGTATCGCGAGGTTACGCCTCAATGGATTATTCTTTTGCTGGATATCGGAGCGAGAAGCTGGTCAAGCTTGATATCCTGGTCAATAGTGAACCGGTAGATGGTATGGCCTCCATTGTCCATAAAGATAAGGCCCAACGTAAAGGGAAGATTCTGGTTGCGCGTTTGAAGGAATTGATCCCCCGCCAACACTTCGCAGTGCCCATTCAAGCTTCAGCGGGTGGGAAGATCATTGCAAGAGCTGATGTGAAAGCTCTCCGGAAAGATGTTACAGCTAAGCTCTATGGTGGTGACGTTACTCGAAAACGAAAATTGCTCGAAAATCAGAAAGATGGAAGGAAGCGGCTAAAGCGAGTTGGGAATGTAGATATTCCCCAAGATGCCTTTATGGCTGTCTTGAGGTTGGAAGATGACTGATAATAACAAAACCGGGAAGCAGTTAAGATTTGTCATCGGAATAGTGTTAAGCCTTGTTGTCCTGGTCGTCATGATCTTGTTCATTGACGGGGAAGAGGTGGCAGCCGCTTTCAAGCAAGTCAATATTCTGATCGTAGCTCCGTTATCGTTTTTGTTAGTTTTTGCCCTGCTGTGCCGGGCCTACGCTTGGCGGATAATCCTGAATGAAAAAGTCTCCCTTTCTCAATCTTTCTTGATCATTAGTGCCGGCTATTTTGTGAATACCATCCTTCCTTTCAGGGTAGGAGAGCTCGCCAGAGTGTTTTTATTACTTCCATCGGGCTTTAGTTTTTGGAGTGCTATACCAACAATCCTGGTAGAACGGATCTTTGATCTTGGTTTTGCTCTCAGCCTGTTTTTTATTGGCTTACCATTTGCCCTGGATTTCTCTCAGGATATATTTACCCTCTATCTTTTGGCAGGATTTGCCGTGTTGGGGATAGTCATTTTGATCCTGTTAGTCAAGAACAAGGAAAAAGTATATCGGTGGCTAGAAAATCTAAACCTTCTTGGAAGTCGGTTCAAATCCGGGTTGATTGACCTTGTGCGTTCGGTTCTCTCCAGTCTAGAGACTCTCTCTGATCCGCTAAAATTCGCCAAAGTATTCATTGGAATGGTCCTCAGTTGGGGGCTATCACTGATATTTCAATATCTTTTACTGAAGGCCTTTATCCCGGAAGCAAACCTGATCATGGCCGTATTCGCCATTGGGGCTGTTGCAATTGGCATATCTATCCCCTCATCCCCTGGTAACATTGGTTTATATGAAGCAAGTATCACCCTTGCCTTAACAGCTTTCGGGGTAGATCGATCAATCGCGTTCAGCTATGCCTTGACCAGTCACGTATTAAACCTTGCTGTGACTACAATATTTGGATCATTTGGGCTGGTGAGGGAAGGATACAGTTTGCGTGATGTCTGGCAGTATAGCAAACAGCACAGAGAGGAAGGTGATTCATGAGTAAACCAATCCTTATCACGGGTGGCGCAGGTTTCATCGGGACCAACTATACTGCTCGTTTGATCGAGAGGGGCGAGCATCCCACTATCTTTGATAACCTATCCCGGACTGGTACGCCTGGCAATGTTCAATGGCTTAGTGATACTTACGGTGCGGATTCGTTTGAAATGATCGAAGGAGATATCAGGGACCCTGATGCAGTATCCTCGGTCATCCAGGGAGCTGAATTGGTTTTTCATTTGGCTGCCCAGGTTGCGGTGACGACTTCAGTGATCGATCCCAGGACGGACTTTGAGATCAATGCTCTTGGTACTTTGAACGTCTTGGAAGCAGCCAGGCTTTCTTCTCTTAAACCGGCGGTAATTTATTCATCTACTAATAAGGTTTATGGAGACCTGGAAGGTGTAGAAGTGGTCGAAGGGGAAGATAGCTATTATTTTCCTGATCATCCTGATGGAATCGCTGAATTCCAACAAATGGATTTCCACTCACCTTATGGATGTTCCAAAGGGGCCGGTGATCAGTATGTCAGGGATTATCATCGAATATTTGGTTTACCAACCGTGGTTTTCCGCCAAAGCTGTATTTATGGACCCCACCAGTATGGAATTGAAGACCAGGGTTGGGTCGCCTGGTTTGTGATCGCGGCGGTGACAGGAAAACCTATTACTATTTATGGTGACGGTAAACAGGTCAGAGACCTTTTATTTGTGGATGATCTATTGGTAGCTTATGACCTGGCAGCCGAAAACATTGATAAGACCGCAGGACAAATATATAATATTGGAGGCGGCCAAGAGAATACGCTGTCCATTTGGAAGGAATTTGGACCGTTGTTGGAAAAGGAGCTTGGTCAGGATATACCTGTCTCATGGGAGGGTTGGAGGCCGGGAGATCAGCGGGTTTTTGTTGCTGATATACAGAAAGCTGCCCGTGATTTTGGCTGGAAGCCGGAGATCGGTGTTGAATCGGGTATCCAAAAGCTATTTGAATGGGTAAGAGCTAACCGGGATCTGTTTTAGGAATTCCACTTGGATAAGTTGCCAGCAGCGGATTTGTTGCCATGAAGATACTTACTGTTCTCACATATTACCGGCCCCACACCAGTGGGCTAACGATATACGTGGAGCGATTGGCAAAATCTCTTGTTAAGCTGGGACATGAAGTTACGGTGCTGACTTCCCAGTATGATAAAAGCCTGCCCCAAGAAGAAATCCGGGATGGCGTCAAGATCATTCGAGCCCCGGTATTGTTCCGGATTAGCAAGGGTGTGATCATGCCTACTATTGGCTGGCTGGCCTGGAAACTTGTCTCAAGCCATGACGTAGTTCATCTGCACCTTCCCCAATTTGATGCCGCCGGTATTGCTCTGCGGGGACGAATCCTCAAGAAACCAACTCTGATCACATATCATTGTGATCTGCTGCTCCCCAAGTCCTTCTTCAACAGGATTATCAATTCAGTAGTACTTTTTATGAATTATTTGGCCGGATTGCTGGCAGACAGGATTGGCGCTTATACGGATGATTTTGCGGCCCATTCTCCATTCTTACAGCGCTTCAAAAGAAAAGTACGGGTGATACTTCCCCCTGTGGTTATGCCTGCAGCGGCTCCTGATGTTATCAAGGAATATATCAGTACGATCAATCCCAAGGGAAATTCACCAGTTATTGGGATGGCTACCCGGTTTGCATCAGAAAAAGGAGTGGGGATTTTAATCAGTGCCCTGCCAGATGTTATGGAATCTTTTCCCCGAGCCATGGTTTTGTACGCCGGTCAATACCAGGATGTGATGGGTGAAAATACTTATTATCAGAAACTATTGCCAAGCATCCAGTCATACCAGGAAAAAGGACAATGGAATTTCCTGGGAGTGTTAACACCGGAAGAGATGACCCTTTTTTATAACTGCCTTGATGTGCTGGTTGTCCCCAGCCTTAATTCCACAGAGACCTTCGGCCTAGTACAGATCGAAGCCATGCTTCAGGGCACTCCCACGATCGCATCTAACCTGCCTGGTGTGAGGGTTCCACCCCAGTTGACTGGGATGGGTGAGGTAGTTCCAATTGGAGATGCCGCCGCTTTAGCAAAGGCGATCATAAAAATAGTGTCACAACCAGAGAAATACCAGGGATCACAGGAAGAAATAAAGAATACTTTTGATCCCATGGTTAACGCTGCTGCTTATGAAACGATTTACAAAGAATTATGTGGGGATCTGTCTTGAATGATTATCTAACACCTCATTTGCGAGACCTTCCTTATTTCCGGGCCTTACTGCGAGCGGTGGAGGCTCGTTTTTATGAGGATATCTCTCTGCCGGGGCCTGTCCTGGATTTAGGCTGTGGGGATGGTCATTTTGCGAGCCTGGCTTTTCAGGAACCGCTGGATATGGGTTTGGATCCCTGGTGGGGACCTATCCAGGAAGCAGGGACCAGATCATCCTACCAAGATTTGGTATGCGCAGAAGGTGACCATATGCCTTATCCTTCCGATTATTTTTCCAGCGCTGTCAGCAATTCTGTGTTGGAACATATCCCTGATCTGGATCCCGTCATCAAGGAAACTGCCCGGGTGCTGAAACCAGGAGCCCCTTTCATTTTTTGTGTACCAAATCACCGGTTCCTAAGTACTCTATCGATTAGCAATGGATTGGACAAGATCAAGTTAAGGGGATTAGCAGATCTATATCGGGGTTTTTTTAATCGCATCTCCCGGCATTATAATTGTGATTCCTACGAAACATGGAAAGAAAGACTGAAAAAATTTGGCTTTATGATTGAGGACTCGTGGGATTATTTTCCTCCTGCTGCCTTGCATGTCCTGGAATGGGGCCATTATTTTGGTGTGCCATCCTGGGTTGCAAAACTTATCTTTGGCCGCTGGATCCTGACTCCCACACGCTGGAATTTGTACCTAACCGATCGTCTTGTCAGACCGCACTATGAAAGTGACCCAAGAAGCCCGGATGGTGTATATTCATTTTATATAGCTAGACGGATTGAATGATCTGATTTACTCTGAGAGCAGGTATATATGGAAGAACCAAGTGTCCTTGATTACGTATTAGAGAAACTGACATTCTGGCGCAAAGGCAGCCTGGTGATTCCTCCTGCAGAACAGGGACCAGAACTGGTTAAGCCAACACAACCAAGAAGTGAGTACGATAGGGGTTCTTGGAAAAAATACCTGGTTTTTCTGCCAACATTATTTGCGATTATTGCCCAGATATTTGGCGAACCTGAAAATCGCTCCTCGGCCTTGATGATATTCTTTTATGCGGCAGCCGGGATAGGATTGCTGTTGCTGATCATATTTAAGAACTGGGAGCTGGATACTCTTGTTCCTGATGAAGGAGAAGCGAGTGGTTTTTCAGTTCGCTGGATTCCGTTCCTGGTTGGCATTGGTTTTTCATCCCTGGCTTTTTTCTTTTTTACCGGTAATTTATTCAACTTCATAAATGTCACCCTCTGGATCGCAGGATTTGGATTGATCTGGTGGTCCCTCCGAATCCCTGAAGACTGGCAGGGAAAACTCAAATCTATCTGGCACAAATTCGTTACTGATGGGTTCAATGTCACTCCCTGGATGGTCTTGGTAGCTGCTGTGTTTTTGCTGGCGGGGTTTTATAGATTTTACTTACTGAACCAGGTACCACCAGAAATGTTCAGTGATCATGCGGAAAAACTGATTGATGTCACAGATGTGCTTCGAGGGAACACCTTTATATTCTTCCAGCGCAATACGGGACGGGAAGCGTTACAGATGTATCTGACCGCAGCCATGGCGAAGATCTTTGGCACTGGATTATCTTTTCTAAGTCTAAAATTGGGCACATGTTTGGCAGGTCTATTTTCCCTTCCATTTATTTATCTGCTTGGCAAGGAAATAAAGAATAAGGAAGTTGGCCTTTTGGCTATGTTCTTTGCCGGTATTGCATACTGGCCTAATGTGATTTCGAGGGTAGCCTTACGTTTTGCTCTTTATCCGGCGTTCTTAGCACCAACGATCTTTTTCCTGGTCCGCGGTATCAAAAGGAAAAAGTGGAATGATTTCCTTTATGCCGGTCTTTTTTTAGGGATCGGCCTCCATGGTTATAGTCCCTTCCGAATAGTTCCTTTTGCAGTGGTCCTGATCCTGCTGATCTATTTTTTGCATACAAAATCAAAGGATAATCGCCGCCTGGCTGTGATTGCCCTGCTGCTGGTGGGTTTGATTTCTTTGATCGTGTTTCTACCTCTGGGGAGGTACGCTTCAATAAATTATTCATCGTTTGCTTACCGGATGCAATCCCGGATGACAGACTTGGAAACCGCTTTGCCAGGTTCTGTCCTGGCTATATTCTTTTCTAATCTTTGGAAAGCGTTGATTATGTTCCAATGGGATAATGGCCAGATCTGGGTTCATTCAGTTCCGGGTCGGCCGGCACTGGGTGTGATTTCAGCAGCGATGTTGAGTCTAGGTGTGATCTTGTTGGTGATTCGATATATAAAGAAACGGAATTGGATGGACCTGGTCTTGTTATTGTTGATCCCATTGTTATTGTTGCCTTCTGTTCTCTCAATTGCCTTCCCTGATGAGAATCCTTCCCTGAATCGCTCAGGCGGAGCAATTATTCCGGTTTTTATCATCATTGCCATCGCCATAGAGAATCTTGTTATCAACCTTAGATCAAATATCACTGGTAGGGCAGGGAAGTGGATCTCAACGGGTATGGTTATGGTTCTAGCTGGATTTAGCATGCAAACTAATGCAAAGCTTGTATTTGTGGATTATTATCAGCAGTTCAAGTCCAGAGCCTGGAATACTTCTGAGATTGGGGCAGTGATCGAAGAGTTTGCTGACACGATCGGTGATGAAGACCATGCCTGGGTGGTTCCCTACCCTCATTGGGTAGACACACGCCTGGTGGGTATCCATGTTGTAGACCAGGTAAGAGATTTTGCCCTTTGGCAGAAAGATATCTTGGGCACAGAAATGGCAGCAGCTCCCAAACTTTACATATTCAAACCAGTCGATGAGGAAACTTACCAGATCCTGCGAGACTTATACCCTGATGGTATTATTGAGAAGTTTGAATCTGAGGTTGAAGGCCGTGATTTCATGCTTTATTATGTGCTGCAGTAAATCTGTGGCAGTTAATTTATGGATATAAATACAAAATCTGACCTGAAGCGCTGGCTGACCGCAGTTCTGTTGATCCTTTTACTGTCAGCCGGGGCATACTTGCGTTTTGTTGGCCTCGACTGGGATGTTGAACAACATTTACATCCAGACGAACGGTTCTTAACCATGGTGGAATCCAGTTTAATTCCCGTGGACTCCGTATCTGGTTATTTTGATTCTTCCCAGTCAACCCTAAATCCAAATAACCAGGGACACAGTTTCTTTGTCTACGGCACACTGCCCATATTTATGGTCAGGTATATGGCGGAACTGGTAGGCTCGAGTGGATACGGCAGCGTATACCTGGTCGGCCGGGCAATGTCCGCGGTCATGGATTTATTGTCGGTAGTGCTGGTGTTTTTTATTGGTACCCGTCTTTATAACCGGCGAGTAGGGATCCTTGGAGCTGCTTTTTCCGCTTTTGCGGTCCTCCAAATACAACAATCCCATTTCTTTACGGTCGATACATTTACGACTTTTTTCACCCTGCTGGCAGTATATTTTGCGGTTGAAGTGATCACCGGGAAAAAAGAGCGGGTTGATTTGATATTTTACCTGTTGTTTGGTGTAGCCTTGGGAATGGCGGTTGCCTCTAAGATCAATGCTGCCCCTGTTGCCATCACCCTGCCAATAGCAGCAGTGGTTTACTGGCTAGGGCTGGACGATGAGAAAAAAGAAAAGCAGGGTCCCAAGATCTTCTTTTTCCTTATTCTGGCAGCATTAACCAGTTTGGTTACATTCCGGATTTGTCAACCCTATGCTTTTAATGGACCTGGCTTCTTTAATGTGGGTTTGAATGAAACTTGGGTTTCGGGGATGAGATCACTCCATGCTCAAACCTCTGGAGATGTTGATTACCCGCCAGCACTGCAGTGGGCCAGGCGTCCGATCTGGTTCTCCCTCCAGAATATGGTGATCTGGGGTCTGGGTATTCCATTAGGCTTGTTGGGCTGGTCCGGATTTGCCTGGATGGGATGGAAGATCTTTACCAAGCGAGCCTGGAAACCCCACCTGGTATTGTGGACCTGGACAGGGTTGTATTTCGTTTGGCAATCCAGGCAGTGGAACAGCACCATGCGTTACCAGCTTCCTATCTACCCTTTGCTGGCAGTTTTTGCAGCCTGGATCCTGATAGAGGCCTGGGATACTCTCAAAGAAGGAAAGTTTAAGATAGGCGGCAAGGGCCTGTCACAAGGCTTGATGAAGTCACTTATCATAGCCATCGGGGTATTTTCCCTGTTATTCACTGCGGGTTGGGCGTTTGCCTTTTCCCGAATATACACTGATCCTCAGCCCCGAGTGGCTGCAACGCGCTGGATCTTTGAGAATATACCCGGCGCAGCCACATTGATAGTGGAGGATGAGGGTGAAAGCCATCAACAGTTACTTTCTTACCCTACAGGATTGATCATTCAGGGCGATTCCGGTTGGCTGGCCAGTTTCGATTCCAAGTTTGATGGCCAAGTAACCTCCCTGTCTTTCCCGCATATCATAAACCAAAACCCTTCGGTCTCGCCGCTGACCATCAAGATCATGCTAAACGATTCATCCGGCCAGACCCTGTCAGAAGAAACAGGTATATTCACCTCCGAGGAAGGTTCTTCTTCAGGATCAATAACCTTTACTGATCCAGTTTCGGTCATTGCCGGTGAAGTGTATCAACTCTGGGTGACTGTCTTGGACCCGGCTGGAGCGATCAGTATCCAGGGAACCGGAATTGCTAATGAGAGTTCCTGGGATGACGGAATTCCCCTTCGGATGGAAGGATATGATCCCTTTGGAGGAATCTATCGGGGAGGTCTGAATTTTGAATTGTACTGGGATGACAATCCAGAAAAACTGGATCGGTTTCTTTCCACTCTGAACCAGTCGGACTACATAATGATCACTTCCAGCCGGCAGTGGGCTACAACCACCCGGGTTCCAGAAAGATATCCGCTGACATCCGAGTATTACCGCCAACTTATGGGGTGTCCGGTTGATATCAGTATTGAAAATTGTTATAACCAAGCCCGACCTGGTGATTTCGAGGGATTCCTGGGATTCGAGCTGATCGAAACATTCCAAAATAACCCCACTATTGGGCTGATCGAGATCAATGACCAGCCCGCAGAGGAAGCCTTTACTGTATATGACCATCCGAAGGTTTTTATCTTCCAGAAAACTGATGATTTTTCACTAAGCAGTGCAGCCAAGATCCTGTCTGCAGTGGATTTGAGCAAAGTGATCCATATCACGCCAAAACAAGCTGATAACCACCCGGGAAATTTACTGCTGCCGCTTGATCGCCTGGCTGAGCAGCGGGAAGGTGGAACCTGGAGCGATTTCTTTGATTTTGATTCCCTCCAGAATAAATACCAGGTCGTAGGGGTGATTATTTGGTATGCAGCTGTATTCCTGATCGGTTTACTGGTATACCCTTTAATGCGGTTGGTTTTACCCGGATTAAGTGATAAAGGGTATCCCCTGGCCCGCACCTTTGGGCTATTGATCCTGTCTTATCTGGTCTGGCTGACTGGGTCTGCTGGCATTCCTTTCCTGAGAAGCACCATTCTGGGTGTGTTATTCCTGTTAGCCTGTGCTGGCCTGTATGCGGGTTACCGCCAAAGGGAAGAATTGCTGCAAGAATGGAAGGGAGCCAAGCGCTATTATCTGACCATCGAGATCATAGCCCTGGCACTGTTTGTGATCGCAATCTTGATCCGGTACGGAAATCCTGACCTGTGGCATCCCTGGAAAGGCGGCGAAAGGCCGATGGATTTCTCTTATTTCAATGCGGTATTAAAGAGTACGACCTTCCCCCCCTATGATCCCTGGTTTGCGGGTGGATATATCAATTATTACTACTACGGATTTGTGTTTGTTGGCGTTCTGACCAAGCTGCTGGGAATTGTGCCCTCATTTGCCTATAATCTGATCCTTCCTACGATATTTATGACCCTTGGCTTAGGAGCTTTTTCTCTGGCCTGGAACCTATTAGATGGAAACACCACTGAGCACAAACTCCATGACTCGCCTTATCTTGCCGGCGGCTCGGGTGTTTTAGGCCTGGCAATTTTTGGTAATCTGGGAGTGATCCAGATGGTGTTTAGAGGGTTGCAGCGGCTGGCATCCGCAGGAATGAATGTTGTTGATGGTAATATTTTCCAGCGGTTTAAATGGACCCTGCTGGGGTTTGTCCAGCTTTTTTATACACCAACGCTACATTACAGGTTGGATGAATGGTATTGGAATCCCAGCCGGGTGATTGGTGGTGAACATGGCGGACCGATCACAGAATTCCCCTTTTTCACCTTCCTTTACGGGGATCCCCACGCCCACTTTATATCTCTTCCACTGACTGTTTTAGCATTTGCCTGGATGTTGTCGATCATTAAATCAACCCGCCAAAAGGGAATTAACAAATATAGTTTTGGGAACTTGATCGGGGTAACTTTGTTTGGCGGATTAGCTGTTGGGGTTCTGCGCCCGACAAATACATGGGATTTTTATCCCTACCTGGCCCTGGGAGCTGCTGCACTGATCTATGCTTGGTGGCAGGAAAGTAAAGAGCAAGGATATAACTGGGTCCAACCTGCGCTGCGATTGCTGCTGTTCCTTGGTTTTGCTTTTATCACTTTTCAGCCTTATGCAAACTGGTATGGAGAAGGATATACCAGTATCAAACCCTGGTTCGGGACCCATACACCGCTGGGTGAGTATTTCACTCATTGGGGATTCTTCCTATTGATCCTGGTCAGTTGGATGTTTGCGGAAACTGTGGATTGGATGGCAAAAACGCCTGTATCAGCGTTAAGGGAATTAAAAAAATATAGGGAGCTGATCATAGCCGGCCTCCTGATAATGATAGTGATCATAGTCAGCTTTGGAGTCACACTCGAGAATGATTTTACTCTGGGTGGTTTCACTCTCGTCGGTGGTGGGGTTCATATCATATGGTTCGTCCTTCCAGTCATGGCTTGGGCACTGGTATTGATATTCCGGCCAGGGCAAACCCTCATGAAAGGAACTGTTTTATTCCTGATTGGTACCAGCTTGGCGATCACCCTCATGGTTGAACTGGTGTATGTGGAAGGGGACATCGGCCGGATGAACACAGTGTTTAAGTTCTACCTGCAGGCCTGGACCTTTATGGCCGTCAGCGCCGCTGCAGCTCTCTGCTGGCTGATACCCATGGCAAAAGACTGGAAATCACCCTTCCGGATCACCTGGCGCGTTCTATTTTTGATCTTGCTGTCGGGTGCTGCACTCTATCCAATTTTGGGAAGTGTGGCTAAAATCAAAGACCGGATGGTGATAGACGCCCCCCATACTTTGGACGGCATGGAGTTTATGAGGTATGCAACCTATCACGATCTGGATACGGCCATGGATCTATCCCAGGATTATGAAGCGATCCGTTGGGTTCAGGACAATATTCAGGGTTCCCCCGTTATTGTGGAAGCCAATCAGGTTGAATACCACTGGGCCACAAGGTACACTGTATATACTGGGCTGCCGGGTGTTGTGGGGTGGAATTGGCACCAACGTCAACAGCGGACCCTAACACCCCATGACTGGATCTTTTCCAGGGTGGAGGACGTGAACATCTTTTATGATACAGCTGATTTGACAGCTGCCAGGGATTTCCTTGAGAAGTATCATGTCAGCTATATTATTGTTGGCCAACTGGAGCGCGCCAAATATCTTCCAGAAGGTATAAATAAATTTGAACAAGGCCTTGGCACCCTCTGGCAGGTAGTTTATCAGAGCCAGGACACTACTATATATCAAACGATCTCAGTAGCTGATTAGGAAATATTATGCTTGATTTTATAGCCTGGTATGTGCTTGTCACTGCTCTGGGATGGATAGTTTTTCCCTTGTTATTTCACACGCTCTCTGACATCCCGGGTCGCGGTTTCACCTTCTCGAAAATTTTCGGTTTATTATTCTGGGGTTATTTATACTGGATCCTGGGACGGCTGGGATTTACAGCTAATAATTTAGCTGGCCTGGTCTTTACTTTACTCTTGGTTATCGGATCCTGCCTTCTGATTCTACGAAAGAATGGGATTTCAGATTTGCGAGATTGGATTCGATCCAGCTGGCGTTTGATCATAACCACTGAGCTCCTCTTCCTGGTGGCATTTGTGGGCTGGGCTTTAATCCGGTCATTGAACCCAGAGATTTTGGGGACTGAAAAGCCGATGGAACTGGCATTTATCAATGCTATCTTGCATTCAGACACGATGCCTCCCAATGATCCCTGGCTGTCTGGTTATGCTATATCTTATTATTACTTTGGCTATGTGCTGGTTGCCATGTTGGCCAAGTTTGCCGGCACGCTCGGAAGTGTTGCCTTCAACCTGGGAGTATCACTAACTTTTGCGCTGGCTGCAGTGGGATCTTTCGGGGTTTTATATAACTTGCTGGCATTGAGGACAAGCCAAAAAACCTCTCAACTACTACCGGCTTTATTAGGGCCATTTTTCACCCTGATCCTCAGCAACTGGGAAGGTTTTCTACACTATCTACACTCTACAGGTCTTTTCTGGCGAGGATTGCCTGACCAGGCCAGTTCGCCTTTTTGGAATTGGTTGGATATCCAGAACCTGGTAAATCCACCCAATGGAGACTCCTTCGGCCATTGGTGGTGGTGGCGTGCTTCCCGAGTGATCCAGGATTATGATTTTTCTGGTTTTGGCAGAGAAGTGATCAGCGAATTCCCGCTGTTTTCATTCTTGCTTTCAGACCTTCACCCCCATGTATTATCGATTCCTTATGTATTCCTGATCCTGGGTTTTGGCCTGGCCCTTTACCTGCGCCCCAAGGGTAAATCGTTCCGCTGGATCACATTAGTACCCATTGAAATTTCCCCGCTTTTCTTCCTGATCCTGGCCTGGTTGGCAGGGGGGATGGCTTTTCTGAATACTTGGAACTTTCCTGTGTATGTCGGTATACTAGCCGGAGTTTATGCCTTGCGCAATCAGCGAGAGCGGACTAATTGGCAGACTGCTGATATAGTCAAAGATTTCCTGTTCTTCGGTGCGACACTGGGTCTGACCGGTGGGTTATTGTACCTTCCCTGGTACTTTGGGTTTGCTTCCCAAGCTGGCGGTCTCATCCCCAATGTCTTATATATCACCAAGGGAAACCAATTCTGGGTCATGTTCGGGCCGTTATTGGTACCCATATTTGCCTGGTTGATCACAGCTTGGAAGAAAGCTGAACCCGCTGGCAATAAGGTTGCTGGTTTGGCGCTGACAGGATTACTGATTCTGGGTCTATTATTACTTATGCTGTTGATGGTTGGGCTGCTGGCCTGGTTCCCGCTGCGGGCGGACGGTGCTGAATTGCTTTCTCTATTCCTGAATTCTGTCGGCGGTCTGGAAATCAACCAGGTCCTGATAGAAGGCTTGCGGCGTAGAGTTATGATCCCTGGGACTCTGATCACTCTTATAGCACTCTCAACTCTGGGATGGGGGTTGATCTTTTATAAAAGGACCGAGGAAAAGAACAAGATCCATCTACCCGAAAAATCCGCCAATAATTTTGTTTTGGTATTAATCATCGCTGGAATGGCGCTGGTGTTATTTCCTGAGTTCATATTCCTAAAAGATCTGTTTGGATACAGGATCAATACGATATTTAAGTTCTACTACCAAGCCTGGTTATTATGGAGTATTGCGGCTGCCTATGGCACGGTTAGATTAATTCAATCCCTGAGAACACCCTGGCGGTATCTGATATATAGTGGATTAGTCCTATCGATGCTGATGGGTCTGTTTTACACGATGCTTGGTTTACAAACCAAGACCAATAACTTCACCAGGGAGGCCGGATTATCTTTGGACGGGGCTTCTTTATATCCGGCTTCCGATTATGAGGCTGTCGAATGGCTCAGGAACGAGCCCAGTGGAGTGATAGCTGAAGCAGCAGGCGAAAGCTATTCAACTGCCCATTCCCGTTTGGCTACCTATACCGGGAATACAACTATCCTGGGATGGGATTTCCATGAGGTCCAGTGGCGCGGAAATGCTGAACTGGTTAACCCCCGAAAAGAAGACCTGATCACACTCTACTGCACCCATCAATGGGAGGCAGCAAAAAATTTACTGGAAAAGTATAACGTTCTTTACCTGGCGATTGGTGACGTGGAATATACAAAATATGCCGTCGGCAGTGAGAATTGCCCTAACGGATTGAACGCAGATAAGTTCATTATGCATCTCCAGCCTGTATTCCAAAATGAAAGGCTGACGATCTTCGAGGTACCACCAGCTTCTTCTTATTAAATACAAGTGCAGGAAACCAGAAAATAACTCGACTGGATTGAACAGTATGAACAAAGAAATCAGGATAACAAGAGAAATAATCGTTTACAGCTTGATCTTTATTACAGCCTTGCTGCTGCGTCTGACTCTGTTGGGAAGGTCGCCCCTGGTAGATTCTGAAGCAGCCTGGGCATTCCAGGCTTGGCAGATCCATCTGGGAGAGCAAATATCTGTAGGTTCCCAGGTTGGATACCTGTCCTTTACTGAGATCCTGTTCTCCTTATTTGGGGGGAGTGAATTCTTGGCCCGCTTATGGCCTGCCCTGGCTGGCAGCCTGATCGTCTGGGTCCCATACCTGTTGAGAAAGAAACTAGACCAGTTTCCTGCCCTACTGCTGGCGGTTGGGTTGGCTTTTGACCCGGCCCTAGCGTCAGTATCTCGGTTAGCGGCGGGTCCGATCCCGGCTCTCGTGTTCCTATTATTATCAGCAGCAGCTTTTTATAGAGGAAAATGGAGTTGGCTGGCTATCAGCCTCGGATTGGGACTATTATCCGGTCCTGCCTTCTGGTTGGGAATCTTGCTTTTGATCCTAACTGGAATTGTAAGCAGCTTGCTGGGTATTTTCGATTTCCGTCAATATATTCAAAACCGACTGTCATTACTTCAGGATAAAAAAGGTCTGTTGCCAGAGCTTCTGAATAATTTCCTGGTACCGCTGCTTGTTATTATTTTTATTAGTTCATTTTTCATGAGGAATCTTCAAGGATTAAGCGCCTGGGCTGGGGCGCTACCAGAATTTATGGCTAATTTGATACAATTTGATGGTTTTCAGGCCGTGAGCCTTTTGATCAACCTGGTTGTTAGCAATCCATTCATCTTGATATTCGGTATTTTGGGATTTATCTCATCCTGGCGAAAAGGTGATCAGCTTGGAAAAGTCACCTCGATCTGGTTTGTATTATCCCTACTGTTATTGTTAATCATTCCAGGCCGGCAAGCGGTTGACTTGATCTGGTTGGTATTTCCTCTATGGGTCGCTACTGCCAGGGAATTGTTCCGAATTTATCAATTGGCGAAAGATTTTTGGGTGGTTTATGCTGTTGCCGGGCTAGTTGGTGTTTTGATCGTTCTTAATTGGTTGACATTTACCGGCATGGTTTTCCAGGGCGGGAATTCAAAAGCTGTTTTATTGCAGTGGGGATTGATTGCGGCCTCACTGGCTTTGGTGATCTTGTCAATGACTATCGCGGCCTCTGAATGGGGTTGGCCAGTGTCCCTGAAAGGATTAGGCCTCGGTTCGGCTATGATGCTGACGATCTACATGCTTTCTGCATTGGTCCAGGGATGTTATCTTCGTCAAGGTGATCCCCGTTCTTTGTGGTCTGATGGGTCCGGTACGGGACAGATCAGACTTCTGCGGGAATCTATTTACGATGCCAGCATTACACAAACCGGACGCGGAGATGCCATCCAGGGAGTAGTAGTCGGTTCCTGGGATGCGCTGCGGTGGGAGCTGCGTGATCTGGATGGGATTGAGTTTCAAGACTCGTTAGACGCGGAAGGATTACCCCCGGTGATCATCACCTCAGAAATCGACTATTTCCTAGTTAACCAGGAAATGTATCGCGGTCAGGATTTTGTTCTGGAAACACGCCCGGGATGGAATGGAATCATTCCCCCTGATTGGATAAGGTGGATTGCGTTCCGATCTGGACCGGTGGAAAAAGACGATATAATCCTCTGGATTCGAAACGATATATTTTCAGGCTATTAGATCTCAACCCGGAATTTTTAGTAAAGCAGATCAGCATAAATTTGAGGAATATGAAATATCCAAATATCATTGCCATCGATGGACCTGCCGCCTCAGGGAAAACCACTATTGCCAATCAACTGGCAGAAAAGTGGGGGTATTTGTTTTTTGATACTGGTGTGATGTACCGTGCTGTTACCTGGCTGGCTTTGCATAAAAATATATCTACCAAGGATGAGGACTCGGTAACTGACCTGGCGGGCAAGATAAAAATCGATGTTGCCCCACCATCCCGGGATGATGGTAGGGAATATGACGTCATTGCTAACGGCATAGATGTCACCTGGAAGATCAGAAAGAAAAAAGTGGACTCGCGGGTATCTCGGGTGTCTGCTTACCCAGGAGTAAGAAAAGAGCTCACTAAACAACAGCGCCGCATCGGGCTGGAAGGAAAAGTGATCATGGTGGGCAGGGATATTGGTACAGTTGTCCTGCCAGAAGCCGATTTGAAGATCTACCTGGACGCATGTGTTGAAGAACGAGCCAACCGCAGGTATAAACAACGAGTGGATCGGGGGGAAGATGTCGATCTGGGCAAGGTCCTGAATAAGCTAGAAAAACGGGATAATATTGATTCTACAAGAGAAGTTGCCCCGTTACGAGCGGCCGAGGACGCTGTTTTAATTAATACAGACAACTTGAGTATTAGTGAGGTTGTTTCCAAAATCGAGAAAATTGCCCAGAATATGAAGAAGGAATAATATGGAAGACCAATTCCGTGTACCGTTTCTGACAAAAATAAACCGCTATATTTTACGGGGTTTCTTCCGTACATTTTTCCACGTTTTGGGAAAAGTCGAAATCTCGGGTTTTGAAAATATCCCTAATCATAATAAATATGTTGCCATTTTCAACCATGTTTCCCTGATCGAAGTGCCGTTTATCGGCGCTTTTTGGCCAACGATTCTTGAAATCATTGGGGGAGCAGACGTTTGGTCGCGTCCCGGGGTGTCGATTGTTGTAAAAATGTGGTCAGGCGTCCAGGTGAAAAGGACACAGTTCGACAAAGATGTTTTCAAGCAGGTCAAACAAGTCTTTGAAGCGGACCGTCCCCTGATGATCTCTCCGGAAGGCACAAGATCACATACTCCTGGATTAGGACGCGGGAAACCAGGTGTCGCCTATATCATTGATCAGGCAGATGTGGAAGTTCTACCTGTGGCAGTGATCGGCAACACGATGGATTTCCTTAAAATGGGAATTAGGGGAAAAAGACCACCAATTCAGATGATCGTTGGGGAACCGTTTAAGTTGCCTCCCCTTGACGGAAAAGGAGAAGCGCGCCGGGTGATGCGCCAGAATAATACCGACATAATTATGGCCAGGCTGGCTTCCCTGCTGCCCGAAAATTATCGGGGTGTGTATGCTGAATACGAAAAAATCTTGGCCGGAGAGCAAGTGGTTTTCCCAGAACCAGAGGATTGATTTTTACACCTTCCAGAAAACTTAGGGGGAAAATTGAAGGATGAACCATGCTATAATCGAGTATGGATTTCAACTAGCTTCGATCGATACAATCCGGGAAATAATGCCCTTCATTCTTACCCTATTTAATGCCCCTGCATATATGATCTGGCCCTCAAACAGGCTGGGTATTTTAGCATTGATAGTGATGGTGGCAGGACTAGTGTACGGAAATTGGCATTGGCGCGGCTACCAACGGGAAATGAAAGAACAGCAGTGGTTCCTGTTCGGTATATTATTGACCCTGGCTCCAATCACAGCTCTTATACTGGGAGTCCGCTTGCCGGAATGGGGGTCAATACCACTGCCAAATATGTCTCTGGAACCAACTGGCGGCGCCATGATGATCCTGGCTGCAGTCCCAGTGCTGATTGCCGGCTGGGTCCTGGGTCCAACCAGCGCCTCGGTGGTTGGATTGATTTCTGGAATTTGCCTGGCTTATTGGGATACCCATTCGCCTTTTACAGTCATTGAGTTTACTTTTTTTGCAATGCTGGTATCTGTTGCCATCCGCCAGCGTTATCGTACCGCTATATTCAGCATCTTAAGACGGCCGTTTCTGGCCAGCTTGTTAATTGCTGTCGTTCATTCCCTCGTCAATATAACGGGAGCTTTTTTCTGGGCATCTGGGTCTATTGTCGAAAATCTTGACTTTGCAATCTCAAATGCTCAAACAGGGGTGGTGGCCGTGGCGGCCAGTTTTGCCATAGCAGGTTTGGTCATGGAATTTGTCTTAGTGGCTTTTCCCCGTGCGGATGGGATCAAATCAAAATTAAAACCTTCTCCATCTGAAAGCAGTATAAAAATCCGCTTCCTCCAGTATGTGATCTCATTAACTCTAGTATTGGTCCTGGTCCTTTTGCTTGTTAACTGGTTTGTGGCCGGGAAATCAGCGGAGAAGATGGTCCAATCCCAACTGGAGAATATCGCCAGGACAACCACAAATAAGATTCCATTTTTTTTCAATACAGGACAGAGTCTGATCAGTCAGTATGCCTCGGATCTCTCCGGAGATTTTGCCGCCCCAGAGGATCTAGACGAAGTACTTCGCAAAAGCTTCCGGGCCATTCCTTTTTTCTCCCAATTTTTTATTTTTGATGTCAACACTGAATTGGTAAGTGCTTATCCTGATCAGTCGATCGAGAACCAGACCTTCCCTCCTGAATTCCAGGTTGGACTGGGATCGGCATTGAATGGTGTGCCCGTTCAGGTTTATGTCTCACCTCCTTCTGATATCGGGAATAAAACAATAATAACCTTTATGGGGAGCATTTCTGAACCTGAGGGAGAGACCTCCGGCGTGCTGGTGGGATTGGTTGACCTGGAATCGAATCCATTCACGCAGCCCATTCTTAGTGATCTAAAAGGTATAAACGAGCTGGGTGGAGTAGGGTATTTACTGGATGAACAGGGCCGGGTATTGTACTCGTCAGAGGAAAATCTTTTTGGGGTCTTCTTCCCGAGTTTTGATCTGCGCTATGAAGAAGTGTTTTCAAAACAGACTACTGCGAACGGCATTCGCCAACTGGTGTATATCAGATCGGCGCTTGGGCGGCCTTGGACGGTGATGCTCACCATACCGGCAGTTAATGCCCAACAGTTGGCCCTTGATCTAGCAGCGCCTTTGTCTGGCGTTGTGCTTTTGATAGCTTTGATCACAATGGCTGTGATGTATTTTGGGTTGAGCTCAGTGGCTGGATCGCTCCATGTATTGACAGAAGAAGCTGACCGGATAACAAAAGGTGAATTGGACCATCCCTTGCGGATGACACCGCGCGTGGATGAGGTTGGACAACTGAGGCGGGCATTTGAAAAGATGCGCCGGAGTCTAAAGAACCGTATGGTTGAGCTCAATCGTTTGCTTACGGTCAGCCAGGGAGTGGCATCTTCTCTGGAGATGGGAGATGCTGTAGAAACGATTCTGTCCTCGGCTCTCGAAATTGGGGCTAGTTCAGCCCGGATCGTACTGGATGCGGATGTCCTTCCGGAAGGATTATTAGAAGGCGCTGAAATGACCAGCATCGGACAAGGAGAAGATACCGAGGCTTTTGCATATCTCGATCCCCAGATCCTGGAATTAGCCCGGAATAGATCCCCAGTGATGTTATCCAATCCCGCCCGCATGCCGCTTTTAGACCTTGAGGACGATGATCCTGTTCCGGGAGCGATCCTGATCGTTGCCCTTCAACACGAACAGGGATATTATGGCGCCATTTGGTTGGCGTATCTTGAGCCACACACATTTATTGACAGCGAAGTTCGCTATATCGTTACCTTGGCCGGACAGGCTGCTCTGGCAGCTACGAATGCATCTCTGTTTGGAAGAGCCGAGATTGGCAGAAAACGGATGGCTGCAATTATTGCGTCCACCCCTGACCCAATTATGGTACTTGACCATCAGGATAAACTGCTTCTGACGAACCCGGTTGCTGCTGAGCTGCTCGGGATCGAACATGATTTTGGGATAGGGGAATCCATTGAAAGGATTACGGACCAGCAGGAACTGATTGAGCTGCTGAATGGCGCTCCGGGCGGAAAATCATCCAAAGAGGTTAAACTGAAAGATGGCCGAATATTCCTGGCGACTGCCTCTCCTGTAATTGCCGGGGAATATCAATTGGGTCGAGTTTGTGTGCTGAGGGATATTTCCCAGCTGAAGGAAATGGACGAACTGAAATCCGATTTTGTTGCCACTGTCAGCCATGACCTGCGCTCCCCACTGACATTGATGCGGGGATACGCCACAATGTTAGAAATGGTGGGTGAACTGAATGACCAGCAGCAGAACTATGTCCATAAGATTATTACCGGCGTAGAGAGCATGTCTCACCTTGTTCAAAACCTGCTTGATCTGGGAAGGATTGAGGCTGAAGTGGGATTGAAGCTTGATATGATCTCGGCTCCGGATATTGTCTCCGAGGTAGCGGATTCATTCAATATCAGAGCTTCCCAGAAGAAGATCAAATTACATGTTTCACCGCCTAGCCAGACCATACCATTTATTTCTGCCGATAAAGCTTTGCTCCAGCAAGCATTGAGGAACCTGGTAGATAACGCGATCAATTTCAATCAACAGGGCGGCAACGTTTGGATCCGCTATAAAATGGAAGAAGGAAAGATCATTTTCGAAGTTGAGGACAACGGGATCGGCATTTCCCCTGTGGACCAACAGCGTCTGTTTGAGAAATTCTACCGGGTCGAAAGCCGGGAAAAGGATAAACAAGGCGGAACCGGGTTAGGGTTGGCTATTGTCAAGTCCATTGCCGAGAGGCACGGGGGTGACGCCTGGATAAAAAGTGAGTTAGGAGCTGGTAGTACTTTTTCTCTGGCAATTCCAATTCGCCAACCAGATAAGACACACAAACCATAATATTTATGGAAAGAAGCCCTGTATTGTGGTAGACTGAACCTGCAGTGATCGAATGGGGGATTTTAAAGGAGATTGGGGTAGGAGGAAAAACCCCAGAATGCAAGCAAGTCCTCTTGACTGAGCCCCCTTCAACCTGTATAATAGCTAGTTGCATGTTAAATATCAATCCCCTCACATGATGCGAGCGCTAAAGAGCGTACTCTTTTGCGCTTGTTTTTGTGCGTGCTGGTACTAAAACATCTGTTCTTACTGGCGGTGCCGTTTTTTGGACACAAACAGAGCTCACAATTGATTATCTTGAAGGTTTCATCTGACTGATCGCTCAGTGGAGTTATCAGCCAGGGAAAAGTGTGATTGTTGAGTGAAACAGATAACAGATTTGGTTAGTGAGGGTTGTAGCGTTAAGCGGTTGAGAGCGTGATCATACAGGAGGTTTCCGAGTGAAAACTAAGGGGATACAAAAACTTCGAATTGGAATAGCTTCACCAGAAATCATCCGCAGTTGGTCATACGGGGAAGTCCTGGAACCAGAAACCATCAACTACCGGCGTTTACGCCCGGAAAAAGATGGTCTGTTCTGTGAAGCGATCTTTGGTCCTACCAGGGATTACCAATGTCATTGTGGAAAATACAAGAATATTCGTTATAAAGGCATCGTTTGCGACAAATGCGGTGTTGAAGTAACCCGTTCTGCGGTACGCCGAGAGCGCATGGGGCATATCGAACTAGCAGCCCCGGTAGCGCATCTTTGGTTCTCCCGCAGGATCCCTTCAATCCTTGGGCGATTGCTTGATATGTCGCGTCGTGATTTGGATCGGGTCTTGTATTTTGCCCAGTATATTGTCACTTATGTAGATGAAGAAGCTCGGAAACGAGCGCTGGAACAGCTTGATACCCGCTTTACCTCTGGAGAAGGAGAGGTAGGGAAAGACTTCAGCGTAGGAATTAAATCTAAGGAAATTGAACGGGAAGATCGCCTTAAAGAGCTGGAAGACCAGCAACATGATGTTGAAACCCGTTATGATGAACAAATTGCGGCTGACTTAGAACCTGTTATTAAACAAGGCCAGCGATTGGAAAAGACACTTCAGGATAGTGTTGATGATGCTGCAAAAGATGACCTGATATTCCCTGAGACGGATGTTGTGATCGTCAAGAAGGGAAAAAAGATCAGCACCGCTCATATTGCCAATATTCAAGACGTTGTAAAACAGCGCTTGACAGATATTGAAGAAAGCCTGAAAGAAGCCAAGGAAAATGAACTGGAACACATCAAATTGGATGTGGCCAGGGTCCGAGCAGAAACCACCCAGGAGATCACTCAGCTTCGGGATAATTTGGATTTGGCGATCGATTCCGCCCAATCTGAATATAAACGCCTGAGAGATGAACTGCTGAACATGCAACCTTTGATCTTCCTTGGCGAAGCGGAGTATCGCGAACTCAGATCACGCTGGGGTCAGGTTTTCCAGGCTGAAATGGGAGCCGAAGCATTTTACGATATCCTCAAACGCCTTGACCTGGACGCTCTTTCCAAGGAACTCTGGAACGAGATCAAGACAACTGGAAGCAAACAGAAACGGAAAAAAGCTATCAAGCGATTGAAGGTTGTGGATGCTTTCCAGAAGACAGAAAATCAACCCGAATGGATGATCCTGACCGTACTTCCTGTGATCCCTCCTGATCTGCGCCCCATGGTGCAGCTGGATGGCGGCCGTTTTGCCACCTCGGATCTGAATGACCTTTACCGTAGAGTGATCAACCGTAATAATCGGCTGAAACGCCTTCTGGAATTAGGCGCTCCGGACGTAATCGTCCGTAATGAAAAACGCATGCTCCAGGAAGCAGTAGACTCACTGATAGACAACTCCCAGCGAGGGAAAGCCCTTTCCCGCCGGGGACGCAGGGAATTAAAATCCCTCAGTGATATGTTGAAGGGTAAGAAGGGTCGCTTCCGCAGGAACTTGCTTGGTAAACGAGTGGATTATTCCGGTCGTTCTGTGATAGTGTCCGGTCCCAGGTTGAAGATGTCTCAGTGTGGTCTCCCGAAGAAAATGGCTTTGGAGTTGTTCCGGCCCTTTGTGATTTCTATTCTTGAAAAACGAGGTTTTGCAACAAACGTCAAAGGCGCCAAGCGACTAATTGAACGAAATCGCCCTGAGGTATGGGAAGCATTGGAAGAGGCAGTTAAAAGCCGTCCCGTTCTTCTCAACCGTGCTCCGACTTTGCACCGCCTCGGTATTCAGGCCTTTGAGGTCCAGTTGATCGAAGGCAGCGCAATTCAGCTTCACCCTCTGGTATGCCCCGCATTCAATGCAGACTTTGACGGCGACCAGATGGCTGTCCATGTACCACTTTCACAGAAAGCTGTGACGGAAGCCCGGGAGCTGATGCTTTCCACCAAGAACCTGCTCAAACCAGCCAATGGCGAACCGATTATCGCTCCTTCCAAAGATATGGTTTTGGGTGTGTTCTTCCTGACTAGGGAAGATGAACGTCCATATCCTGGTGATGGCCGAATATTTTCAACCATGATCGAAGTTGAAACAGCGTACCTCCTCGATCAGGTGAAGATTCCGACCAAGATCAAGATCCTGGCTGAAACCTGGTACGACGAAGATGGTGAACGAATGAATGCCCCGGAAGAAAGGGTTATCGATACCACAGTTGGCCGGACTATTTTTAACTTAGCCCTCCCATATCAAGTCCAGTTCATGAACTGGCCGTTGGTTAAGGGTGATGTAAAAGACCTGATCACTGAAATTTACGAATATTGTGATAATGAAACAACAACCTGGGCAGCTGACAGTATCAAAGACCTGGGATTTGAATTTGCAACGAAATCCGGTTACTCGATTGCAGTGGCCGATTTGCAAATTCCACCTGAGAAAGAAGCGATTGTAGCAGATGCATTTGAAAAGGTCGGTGCAGTGGAACGCAGTTTCCGGCGCGGTTTGCTGACAGCCCAAGAACAGGATGATCGACTAATCGATATCTGGCAGAAAACCACCGCAATTGTTGGTGATGCGGTTAAAGCCAACATGAATCCCCACGGCAACATGGCTGTGATGGCCCTTTCCGGAGCGACCAAAGGTGGTTTCGGACCGGTTTCCCAGCTGGCGGGTATGCGTGGTTTGATGGCTGACCCATCCGGTCAGATCATCCCGGTTCCGATTCGTTCCAGCTTCCGTGAAGGACTGACTGCGCTGGAATATTTCATTTCCAGTCACGGTGCCCGGAAAGGTCTGGCTGATACTGCCTTGAGAACTGCTGATGCTGGTTATTTGACCAGGCGCCTGGTGGATGTATCCCAGGATGCAATCATTAACAATGAAGACTGCGGTACCGACAATTGCATCGTATTGGAACGGTCAGAAGATGTGGCTGGCCAGACCTTGCAAGACCGGGTCTTCAGCCGGGTTCTGGCCGACCATGTAGTTGACCAGGAAACTGGCGAGGTCCTTGTTGAAAAGAATACTTTAGTATCTCGAGAAATCGCGCGCAGGATCCAGAAATCCAATGTTGACCGAGTCAAGGTATTTTCTCCATTGACTTGTGCCCTGGAATATGGCTTATGCGCTAAATGTTATGGTCTTGACTTGGGACGTGGTCAACCGGTGGAGAAAGGTGCTACGGTTGGTATTGTTGCCGCCCAATCCATCGGTGAGCCTGGCACCCAGCTGACGCTGAGGACCTTCCATACTGGTGGTGTGGCTGCAGCTAGTGACATCACAACAGGTTTGCCCAGGGTTGAAGAGCTATTTGAAGCTCGTAAAGCTCCAAAAGGTGAAGCTGTATTGACGGAGATCGCCGGCAGGGTCAGCATCGAGAAATCTGACCGCTACAGCGATATGCGTGTGGTGCGGGTCGCTCACAGTGAAATGATCAGCGATGCTTATGATCTAGAGAAAAGTTGGCGAAAACGAGTCAAAGACGAAGATAAGGTTGAAGAAGGCGATGTGATCGCTTCCCTCGATGCAGATAATAAACTCCTGGCTAGAAATTCTGGCCGGGTTCGCATTGAAGGTAGAACGATCATCGTTTCATATGAAGTGAAAGATGAAAAGTATTATGATATTCCAAGCAATGCCCGTCTTGCAGTAGAAGATGGCGAAATGGTCGAACCGGCCCAGCGCCTGACAGAAGGGTCATTGAATACACATGATATCCTGCGCATCAGCGGACGTGACGCTTGTCAGAAATATATGCTCTCTGAAGTCCAGAGAGTTTATCGCTCCCAAGGGCAGAATATCCACGACAAACACTTTGAGATCGTTATTGCCAAGATGATGTCCCGAGTGAATGTGACGGACTCTGGTGGCTCAGATACACTACCAAGGGAACTGGCCAACCGTATGGGAGTGATCCAAGAGAATGAAGACTTGCTCCAGGAAGGGAAACAACCACTGAAATACGACGATGTTCTCCTGGGCATTACTAAGGCGGCATTAAATACAGATTCATTCCTGTCCGCTGCTTCCTTCCAGCATACGATCAAGATCCTCACCCAGGCTGCTGTCAATAGGGATGAAGATCCTCTCTTCGGTCTGAAAGAAAACGTGATCATCGGTAAACTGATTCCCGCCGGAACTGGTTTCAGGGGAGGGCCTTTTGCACCTGAAGACGAAATTATAGCAGTTGAGGATGATGGTGCTGAAATGGAAGCTGTAGAAGGGGAAACCGATCTTGGTGAAATCAGCGAAGATACTGTTGTAGAAGATCTCGAAACTGAGGTTGAAGAAGAAAAATAATTCTTCACCAAAATTGTGATCAAGGATACGGTTTCCACTATAGAAATCGTATCCTTTTTGTTTAAAATGCATCCCCTATCGGAGTAAGTTAAAAAACAGCCGGTCTTTTAATGTTATAATGCTCATCGGCTAAATTCCCTGGATATTTTGAATGTGGAAAAATTACGGAATACGAAACGTGGAGAGTGCACCGGGTTCATCGTATTCCGTGTTGTGTTGTTGCTGGAGGAAAAATGGATTTTGGTTTGATCCGACCGATAGATATTAACGACGAAATGCGGCAGGCTTATTTAGATTACGCCATGAGCGTGATCATCTCTCGGGCTTTGCCGGATGCCCGTGATGGTTTAAAGCCTGTCCATCGCCGGATTCTGTATGCCATGCATGATATGAACATGGGTCCCGATTCCGCTTATAAAAAATCAGCTCGTATTGTTGGTGAGGTGCTGGGCAAGTACCACCCGCATGGCGATATGGCGGTCTATGAATCGATGGCCCGCATGGCTCAAGATTTTTCCATGCGTTATCCTCTGATCGATGGTCAAGGGAACTACGGCTCTATTGATGGGGATTCCCCGGCAGCAATGAGGTATACAGAAGCGCGTATGGCTCAGACAGCTACATTGATGCTGGATGATCTAGAAAAGAATACGGTTGAGTTCCGTCAAAATTTTGATGGAACTCTTAAAGAGCCTGGCGTTCTGCCAGCCTCTTTCCCGAACCTACTGGTAAATGGGGTTACAGGAATTGCAGTTGGTATGTCTACCAGCATTCCACCACATAATCTTGGCGAGGTGGTCGATGCCCTCGACTATATGCTGCAGAACTGGAAGTCAATGGAAAAGATCACCGTTGAAGAATTGACGAAATTTATCCAGGGACCTGACTTTCCAACCGGTGGAGTCATTATTGAAGACAAACGACGAAGCGGTTTAAAAAGCGCTTACGGATCTGGCAGGGGTAAGATCCGCGTCCGAGCGAAAGCTACCGTGGAAGAGATGTCCCGCGGCAAACACCGAATCGTAATCACTGAGATCCCGTATATGACTAAGAAAGTCACTATCCTGGAACGGATCGCCAAGCTTGTCCGGGATGAGGAGTTGGAGGGCATTGCTGATCTGAGGGATGAATCCGACCGTCAGGGTATGCGGATTGTGATCGAATTGGTTAAATCGGCCCAGCCGGAAGAGGTTCTTGAAGCGTTATTTAAGCGCTCTTCACTGGAAAATACTTTCAGTATTATCATCCTGGCATTGGTGGACGATGAGCCAAAACTGTTGAACTTGAAGGAAGCACTGCTGGTATATCTGGAACATAGACTGGATATCATAAAACGGCGCAGCCAGTTTGACCTTGAAAAAGCTCAAGCTCGGGAACACGTACTGGCAGGTTTAACAAAAGCGTTGGACAATCTGGACGCTGTGATAGATACGATCCGTAATTCTCGTTCTGCTCAGACTGCAAAAAATAACCTGATGAGGGACTTCTCATTGACCGATATTCAAGCCCAGGCGATACTGGATATGCCGCTGCGCCGTTTGGCCGGACTAGAGCGGAAGAAGATCGAGGATGAATATAAAGGTGTTCAGAAGCAAATAAAGGAACTCTCTACGTTGTTAAAATCTCCTAAAAAGATGCGGGAAGTTATTGCCACATCACTCCAGGAGATCAAAGAAGAGTTCAACGATTCCCGAAGAACACAGATCGCCCTGGTGGAAGGAGGCTTGGAAGCAGCCCCGATGCAGCTTACCCATCTGACACCATCTGAAAATGTGTGGGTGATGATCAATCGAGATGGGTTGGTTGCGCGCTCACAGGGAGATGACCCTCCCCGTCCAAGTGGTTGGGATGTGCCTAACTGGTTGGTACGGGTCAATACTCGAGATACTCTGTTCCTGGTATCCGAACAGGGGGATGCGGCAGCTATTCCTGCCCATTCAGTACCTGAGGCATCCAAACCCAGCCAAGGCACCCATTTTTCGAATCTGACGCCGTTTGGCAAGGATGTTAAATTGGGCTCCGTGTTCGGATTACCTCCCAAAAAGGATCGAGGCGAAAATTGGCATGTGATTACTGTCACTGAGCAAAGTATGCTGAAAAAGAGCGAGATCAGTGAATTGCCGGGGCCTTCTGCTCAGTTGTTCACTCTCGTGAAGGTAAATGACAAAGATCGTTTAGTCTCCATCAGGCTGAGTGATGGCACCAAGGATTTCTTTCTGGCTACCAACCAGGGGATGGCGATTCGATTCCAGGATGAAGATGTTCGAGTTATGGGATTGATGGCTGCCGGAGTGAACGGTATGAAACTATCGCAGGGAGACCGGATCATTGGTATGGAAACGCTCTCGAAGAAAGGAGAGCTGTACTTCTTGACATCTTCCGGCAGAGCAAAACGAGTCAAAGTGGATGATTTCCCAATCCAGGGAAGGTATGGAAAGGGAGTTATTGCCTGGAAGCTTCCGGAAAAGGATACCCTGGCCGGCATGACTGCTGGAAAAGGGACCATGCGCGTGACTGTCCACCTTGAAAACTTCGCACCAAAATCAACCAGGCTGGATGACGCTCCCCTGCAAACCAGGGTAGCTCAAAAAGGTAAAGAGGTTGTGGAAATGCGGGATGATGACCGGGTAACCCTGTTAACAATTCCCTGGGAAATGGTCCGCCCGGTATCTAAAGATTAAATGAATTGGCAGTAGATTATTTACTGACGGTAAACTCTGAGAAATGGTAGGCAATTTTACCGTCAATTAGACCTATGGTATCGCTGCCATTTTGAACATTCCCTGCGGAGGAACTGGCAGTCCAGCTGATCTGCCTCGTACTTCCTTCCCCACTATATCCAGCTAGGATAAAGCTCGCATTCGGTAAAATCTCACTGAACATAGTGTTAAACCAACTTTTAACAGCCTCTTGGCCTTGCACGGTCCTTTCACTGGTTATGTGAACTGCATTTCCTCTATAGAGAGCCTGGACTTGGTCTGCTTTGTGGGAATTTAGTGCATCGATTAATTGTTCTGCAATATCTTTGGGTGGAGCAGAACCGCTGTCCCATTCAAAGTCACGGATCAATCTATAGTAATCCACCGGTAAGGCATTGTGAAGACTGCTCCATTCCCACATATTGAAACCAGGTAAATTTAATTCTTTGGATTTGCGCATGAACTCACTTACTTCAGAGAGAGTAGGTGTCCAGCCAAGATCCGTGCAAGCAGCGCCTGTGGGGAAAATCGGTGGTGTATACTTCATGTTCTTGAATTCGGAAACGCATGCTTTTAACTGGGCGCCCGGATTGTTGGCCCACATCCAGTAGACCTGTGGCATATTCAAGTCGACTTTCTGGAGGAATTCGTTCCAGGGGAGCTGGGGATGATATGAAGGATAACGATAGGAGCTGAGTGCGATCGGAATGTCTTTGATGGAAGCTGTCAGCTGGTTCATAAAAATTGTTGCTGAAGCGAACTTCCCTTTGTAATGGCCTTCTGCGTCTATGGCATACCCATCTAACCCTAATTGCCGGATACGACTGATCGCTTTCTGAGCCTCCTGACCAGGTTGGTCACCAAATACATAATGCCATCCCCAAACCTGGATACCCTTGCTTTTTAGAGCTGCAACCAAGGGGGGGACTAAATCAATATTCTTTTCCCAATCGTAATTGTAGCTATAAATACCATTGGCGATTTTAATTAGCACATGGCTGTAATTTGCTTCGACGGCTGTTCTGGTAATTTCACTCACACTGCCGTTATGGCATTCCTGGATTCTCCAGATGAACATTCCTTTTCCAGTTAACATAGCACGTCCTCGCTCAGTAAGTCTATTTTTTGAAACCGACAAGTATTTTTTACTTAATTCCAAGCTCCTAAACAGTATCCCAAAGGCCTATCTAAGGAGTATTCAAGGCTTCGTTCAACATATTTCGGATCAGTTGGTAGTTTGGCAGCAGTACCTGGGCTCCGGTAGGGGAGATCCAATGGGTTATCATAGACTCTTTTATGAAGTACTGATTGATCAATGACCTGTCAGTCAGTCTCACAGCTGTTGGTGCCAGGGAGAGGATGGTTGGCAGGTCAAGGTTTGTGGTGACGTTTCTCACATAGGTGTCATACATCTGAGGAATTTTGGTCAAAGATTCCAATGAGATCAACCGATCCATCATGGCACCTAATATGAGTTGCTGTCGATAATTTCTGTCAAAATCATTGGTTGTGACCCTGGAACGAGCGTACCAGAGGGCCTCTTTGGCATAAAAATGCTGTCTTCCGGGATAAACACAGTGCGATAACCCGTGGCCCCATTTATCATCACAAACGGTTTGTGGGACATCGACAAATATCCCACCCAGGTCATTCACAAAATATTCAAAGGCATACAGATTGACCAAGACAAAATAATCCGGTCTAAAACCGAAATTATGGAGCATTGTGTTCTGCATAAGCTGGAAACCGCCATGTGCAAAAGCTGTATTGATGCGTTGATTTGTCCAGCTGGGGATGTAGACATATAAATCCCGCGGGAAGGAAGTGACATTCACTGTTCCATCTTCTGTGTTAACGGTCACCAGCATGATAGTATCTGTCCGTCCAATTGACCCTTTATATTTCTGGTCCGATCCCAGAACCATAATATTAATCTGATGATCAGGTTGAACTATCGGGTCAACACCTAAAGTATTAATGACAGGTACAATAATGGCCGGAGTGGGTGTAAGAGTTGGTGTAGGAATTGGATAGTCCGTTGGATAATAAGTGGGGGTCGAATCCAGTGGTTTGAAGGCGGTTGGTGTTGGCGTTCCTACCAGAGATAAAATATTCTTGTTTGAAGGCCTGGAAAATGGCAATCGACCTCCCAGCTGGAGTCCTAGGATTATCAGTCCCAGCAGAATAAAGCCTATTATGAAGATCAAATAACGTTTATTCTTTAACATAATCTCTACTCTCGGGTTTCTTTCGTTCCTGGACTAATTTTCCTTATCGATAACTTCTTAAATGACCATTCTGCCCTATTATTGAGTCTGATTTAATTCTCTCAGACAAGGGCAGAGGATTCTTGCCCGATTCAACTAACATCTTAGGTAGCAAGATTTGTACCATATTGATCATTTTCTAAGGGAATTCCTAAAGGAATGCTAGTAACAAGCTGACTGTTGTTCCTGTGCCGGGTTTGCTCTCCACCCACATACGTCCCCCTTCATTTTCAACCAGATTCTTGGTGACATATAGGTTGGTCATCACCTGGCTGAGTTTTTCCTGCTGTTGAGTTGTCAGGTGATCGTTCAGAACATCTGCAACATCGTCCGGGTGGTAGCCTTCACCTTGATCACTGATCTTGATATGAGCAAAGTGCTGGGTGCTATCTTCTTTATAGATCTGTGTTCGGATCTGGATCTCCCCACCGGGTTTATTATCTTCAATTGCATTGGCAACCAGGAATGAAAAGATTTCTTTGAACAAGGCATGGCTCATCTTCAGGAGGGGAGGATTATCAGGCATATCCAGAGATTTAACTAGATTCTTCTCATCTATCTCGGCCTGGGCATCGTCGAGGCAATCCTGGATTGCTGTGTTCAAGATCGCAGGCTTAATTGTATCTGGATCCTCTTCTTGCTTTTCCTTATCATCTTTCTCCACGGAGATGGAGGCTTCTGGTGCTATGGGCTGACTGTCCTGCTCCTTCAGCTGCTTGACTTCTTTTTCGATCACGCCAATATATTTTTTAAGAGCTTCTGTCGAATCCTTCTCGGATAAATCTACCAGCATGGAGAGATGTCTCTGGAGGGTATTGCCCCATCCCAAGACCTGGTCATATTTTGCACTTAAGTTATCAAAATCCAGCAGCATGTTCTGGTGCTCTTTATTTAATAAGGCCAGATCATCCTTGAGAGAGCCTTTGTCTTGAGAGAGCAATGTGAGTTTTGAGGACAGTTCCCGGATCGTGTTCTTTACACTGTCAGATTCGCCATTCTGTGAAACCAGGTGATGGCTGAAAGCAGACTCGAATAACTTGCACAGCAAAGTGATATATTCTTGATCGTCCTTGGTCCAGGGTCGGTTGGAAAAAGGTGAAAAGAGCACGACACCTATGGTCTTGTTGGCGCCTGCCACGTAAACTGGAGATGCCAATAAGTGCCCCGGCCGGCTCAATTGCAGCATTTTGGATAGGTGAGATAGATCTCTTGAGGTGCTGCTGGCAGGAATATGGAGCATTTTTCCGCGCTGGATGTAATTCGACAGCAGGGGAATGCTTTTACTTTCGAGGGTAATGGCTTGCAACGGTTCTTCCCGGATCAAGTCGTATCCGGCGATTATGCGGATCTTACCGTGTTCATCCGGGGTGTCTATAACCAATGCCAGATCCGCCAGGATCAGGTAAGCGGTAGTCTGGGCAATTTTATAGAGGATCCCGATCGAGTCATTCTCGTTAAATAGACGTTCAACCAGATCCAGGATGTTGTACTCTATACTGAACTGCTTGTGCCCCATATCATCCTCTTCAGAGCTTTGCTTCAGTGTTAGATCTCCGATTGAGAACCGGTCAGACAGCAGGAGCAGAAGTGGATAGGCCACCAACTGAGTCAAATGCATGGATTCCAGGTTTTCGCTCAACAAGCTCAGAATAGTACCTATAAAGAGGATCATGGCCATGAAGAAACCATAGTGCCACAGATTTGGTTTCCGGATCAAGATCAACCCGGATCCAATTACCAAGGCCATAATAGATAGGCCCTGCCAGAAAGACATGGAACCAGTGAATCCTTCCATCAAGGAAGGCATGATGAATATTTGTCCGGCAACGAGCAGGATGATCAGGCTGATCGATAACAGGGCTACCAAATCGACCTCTTTGCTGGGTTCTGGAAAATTCCAGAGCCAAACGATCAGGATAATACCTACCAGAGAGGCTGCTTGATCCAGTATTAAGAGAGTATTAGTAAATTGGGGAGTAGCTTTCCAGGAGAAATAGGTGATTACAAAAAGAATCAATCGCAGAAGAACCAAACCAAGGACAATTTGGATCATGCGTAGACCTTGGGTAAATCTGCCTTTTTGCCAAACGCGGAATACCTTCACCAGGGTTGTGGCGCAGACCAGAATAACCAGTAATGAATAACCCAGGAATGCTAGGGGTAAGTTGGCGGGATTGGTTCCTGTTTGAAATAGAGTCATAAGGCGCACCTGACTGAATTATAGCATGTGTTCTAGGTTGGGAGTACATCCCTCTCTTGAAGAAATCATAAAATTTTTTTGTTTCGAGCAACAGAACCTGGAAGGTTGACAAACTGACAAGTCGGGGTAAAATTGCCCCTGAAAGAGAAAAATTGCCGAAGTGGCGGAACAGGCAGACGCGCTACGTTCAGAGCGTAGTGGGATTACTCCCATGTGGGTTCGACTCCCACCTTCGGCACACATAGCCATAAAACCGATCCTGCGATGATGGATCGGTTTTTTCTGTTAGTACGACGGGATTACTTACTGCTAACAGAAGGAAAATGATTATTGGAAAGAGAAAAAAATGAATAATAAATTTGAGAAATTTTACAGTACTTCGAATGTTGGCAGCATCCTTATTGCCCTCCTGGTAGGTTTAGGCACAGGAATTGGAGCTGTTATTTTTAGGTATTTGATAACTTTTTTTGAGTTTGTAGGATATTCGTGGATCCCGGAGACTTTCCCGTCCCTTGGTAATCTTACAGTGGTTCTCGTGCCAGCTTTTGGCGGACTGATCGTAGGACTGCTGATATACAATTTTGCCCCGGAGGCCAAAGGCCATGGTGTCCCGGAGGTGATGGAAGCAGTTGCGCTACACGGTGGAAAGATCCGCCCGGTTGTCGCCCTCGTAAAATCACTTGCCTCTGCTATATCCATTGGAAGCGGTGGTTCAGTTGGGCGTGAAGGTCCTATTGTTCAAATTGGCAGTTCAATAGGATCAACCCTCGGCCAAAAATTACATCTATCCGATGAAAAGATCCGCATCCTGGTGGCTTGTGGCGCGGCAGGAGGTATTGCGGCAACATTTAATGCTCCCATCGCTGGTGTTATCTTTGCCCTTGAAATAATTATAGGTGAATTCAGTGTTAGGCACTTCAGCCTGGTCGTGATCTCGTCTGTGGCTTCCAGTATTGTCGGGCAGGCCGTTTTTGGTGATATTCCAGCCTTTTTTATCCCCGTGGAATACGGGATTACCTCATTATGGGAATTTGCATTTTACCCAGTCTTAAGTATTTTGGCAGCTTTTCTGGGAGTGATATTCGTAAAGTCGCTGTACTGGGCCGAGGACCTTTTCGGAGATTGGAAGGGTGTTCCAGAATGGCTGAAACCGATGATAGGGGGCGTTCTATTGGGAGGCTTGGCTTTATTATATCCGACCCTGACAGGTGTCCATTGGGAAGGCCTGCCGCAGATATTCAACGTTGGCTATGAAATGATTGAGGAAGCCCTGGCTGGAAACCTGGTCTTGGGTGTAGCCTTCGCCCTTTTATTCCTGAAACTTTTAGCAACTATCCTGACCCTGGGTTCTGGAGGATCAGGTGGTGTATTTGCCCCCTCTTTATTTATGGGAGCGATGCTGGGAACTGTCTTTGAGTTGGGAGTTCGGAAAATTTTCCCTGCAGTAATAGCTCCTCCCGGGGCTTATGCGCTGATCGGTATGGCCGCGACATTCACAGCAGCAGCCCATGCGCCTATTACCGCCGTGATCATCCTTTTTGAACTTACTGGCGATTACCGGATCATTCTACCTCTCATGTTAACTGTTGTTATCACCACAATCGTATCCCAACAGCTCTTGAAGGGAGAGTCTATTTATACCTTGAAACTTTCCCGACGAGGAGTCCACCTCAGCAGGGGCAGGGATGTGGATATCCTGGAAGGTGTTCTGGTCAAGGAAGTGATGTCACATGACTTTAATGTGATCTCGATGAATGATACCTTGAGAAATCTGTCAATCTTGCTCAATCAAACTTCCAGTCATGGGGTTGTGGTTCTGGATGAAGCTGGCAAGCTTTTTGGTGTAGTCACAGTAAGTGACTTCAGGAATGTCATCTCGTCTAATTTCGACCTTGATGAAACCAGGGTGAAAGATGTTGCTACAAAAAGGACTGATCTATTGATCACATATCCCGATGAAACCATTGGGCAGGCACTATACAGGATGGGATCGCGAGGATTGGGCCGCCTGCCGGTGATCTCTAGGGAGGACCCTGGTCATGTACTGGGATTGGTCAGAAGACAAAATATTATCCGCGCTTATCACCTGGCATTGACCCGGCGCTCAGAGATCACCAATAAAATGAAACAGCTTGAACTGGATACGGAAGATCACTTTGAAGTGATCCATTTGTTGGTTAATGAAGATTCCGCCATTGCAGGAAAAAAGGTCAGCGAAATTGCCCGCTTGCTACCTGAAGATAGTTTGCTGATTTCCATTAAACAGGATGGCAGAGGGGTGATTCCCCACGGATCTACCCTGATCTCTCCCAATGATTATTTGACGATCATCGTTAATGAGGATGATGTTGAAAATCTAAAAGAAATTATCATCTAGTTGTATCCTCAAGGGACTGAGTCCTTTCAGAGGGCTAAGTCCCTAATATCGCATCCCTTGATAGAATTGGCAATAAACTTGCAGCTATCCCCATATTGCGACTGACAGGATTGTGCGTTAAGATAAAGATATGAATCTAAAAAAGGGCAGAATGGTTTTTCTGATAGGTTTCCTGGGGCTGATCGTGGTCTGGATGATCGCCTTTGGCAGCCGAATCGCTGATTTAAATCGGTTATCCGATGAGTTTGACGAATCTCAGCTGACCATTTCTGCTTTAACCGCGACCACTGGCGCTTTGGCAACGGAGGTTGTGAGGGCAGGCTCAGATGCAGCCGTGGCAGAATGGGCCTATAACCAACGCAAATGGATCCGGGAAGGGGATCATCGAGTGGCCATTGTGCCGTTGGAAGGCACCCCAGACGCACCTGTATTGTTTTCTACTTCAACTCCAGAGCCGGAAAACTTGCTCCGGATCTGGTGGGAGCTGTTTTTTTCCACTAAACCTTGACCGGACTTTTGGCGCGTGCTATAATCTGCAGTCGATAATTAACGCGGGGTAGAGCAGTGGCAGCTCGTCGGGCTCATAACCCGGAGGTCAGTGGTTCGAATCCACTCCCCGCTACTCAAAAAAAGACGCTCAATTGAGCGTCTTTTTGTTTCCCTAATTAGTGCCTCTAATAAATCACAGGTTTTTAATAACGCACAATTCTTTGATGCCTTTATAATTATTACGATTTGTTATGTTTAAAGGATCGAGGAGTATAAATGGACCAAACATCAAACAAAGCTTTTTCCATTCTGGAATCCAGCATATTGAGCAAACCGCGAATGATGGGTACAGCTGCCGAAAAAGAAACAACGAAATTCATTATGGATTTTCTCAAGAAGGCTGGTCTTTCCCCATATACCGAAGATATTGAGTGGTCCGGCACTTTTGTGATGGCCAGGAAAGTAATGTTACTGCTGCTCATTTTCTGGTTGGGCTTATTTAATATTAGCCTGGGTATTGGAGGGAATACGGGTGGAATAATATCCGTTGTCCTGCCGGTCTTAGCAGTACTATTTCTGGCCTTGTTGATAAAAGCGATCATGAACGATAGATTTTCCTACCTTGGGGAAATGTCCAGAGGCAAGAATGTTGTCTGTGATCTTCCGCCAGAATCTGGAAAAGAAACTAAAAAGGTAATTTATCTCACCGCGCATACGGATTCTGTGGGATCATCCATGCCAAAATTAAATATGCCGCTGACCATGGGCAGTCTCCTCTTTTTTATGATTTCATTGGGGATTACCTTGATTGGAGGAGTTGTCCAGTTGGAAGGAAACGCTTCAGGAACTTTCAATGTGATCTTATTGAGCGTATCGATCATCAACAGCCTGATGATTGTTCTTAGCACCTTTGCCAGGCGGGTGGATACCAGTCCAGGAGCGATTGATAATGGCAGCGGGACTGCGATCCTGCTCAATCTGGCAGAGTACTTTCAATGGAATTCTCTTGACCAAACTACTCTCCGATTTATCTTTTGCGCGGCTGAAGAGTGGGGCTTGTATGGTTCTAAAGGCTATGTTAAATCACATCGGGATGAACTGGAAGAGAAGATCGATCGTGATGTCCTGATCAATGTTGATATGGTTGGGTCAGAGCTGGCTTATGTGAATAAAGGCGGGTTGATTTTCAAGAAAGCCCTCAATAAAGAGCTAAACCGATTGATCAAGGAAGTAGCTGAAAAAATAGGGATCGAAGCCAGGGCTTTCAGTACTCCCCTGATGAATAACAGTGATCATGCACCATTCCTTAAATTAAAAATGGGAACGGCATTTTTCCTCTCCAAGAAGGACACAAAATTGATCCACAAACCTCTGGATACGATAGAGAAAGTAGATCCGCAAAAAATGGAGGATGCTGTTTCATTATTGAAAGGGGTGGTTTTGGAGCTGGATCAAAATCCTTTGTAATCGAACAACTCTCTATTTTATTTCTTTTGTCCCCGCTGATAGAGAATGAACAAAACGATTAATAAGATAGGCAGCAGGAAATCCCAATAAACGATTGCTCCGGTATTGCTGGGTGAAAAATTTCCATGTTGGATCATGTGCAGGATATGGGTCAATCCTGCTCCCCACATGAAGGAGGTTTTGGCTATGATGAACGGTAGCCAAAAGGACCTCACCCAGAAACCTAGAAATCCTACCAATCCGATACCAATGGCGGCAAACCCCAGCTCCATCTGGAAACCGCTGTTCAGGGGCCAGCCGATTCCGGCGGCGACCTGGTCAGCGTAGATGATATGCCCAAACAGGCCGCTCATGATCGTGAACCAGCCAGCCAGGCCAATAGTGTAAATGGCGATGATCTCTACCGTGCTTTCCTGGCGTTCCTTGTTCCTGGTGGAAAGCAGATGAATGGCGATGGATATGATCGTGACCGCGATCTGTAGATAAACATTCAAACCGGGGAACTCAAATAGATTTCTCATTTTTTATTCAATTATCATTTTTTTATTGATTGTTGGGACGGGGTAATAAACCGGATTGCTCAACGATCTCAGCTACTAATTCTTCCTGTCTGTAAGCCATGATATGAATGCCGGCTATGCCCTTGATTTCCCGTACCTCTTCGATGATCTCAACACAGATTTTTTTACCTTCTTCCTGCTGTTTTTCTTTTGGGGTTTTTTTCAAACGATCGACAATATTATCTGGAATGACCACTCCCGGAACTTTTGAACGTAAAAATTCTGCCGCGCCAGCTGATTTGAGGGGACCCACACCCGCCAGAATGAAGGCTTGTTTATCCAAGCCCAGATCACGGACCTGGTTCATATATTCCTTCAACCTGTCCAGATCAAAACAGTATTGGGTTTGAATGAACTGAGCGCCGGCAGCAATTTTTTTGGCCAATCGCTGAGGACGCCAATCGTATGGAGGCACAAAAGGATTAGCTGCAGCGCCCAAGAAAAAACAGGGAGGAGAAGTGATCTTGCGGCCGCTCAGAAAAACAGCCTCATCTCTCATCGTCCTGGCTGTGCGCAAGAGCTGAATGGAATCAAAATCAAATACACGTTTAGCTTCCGGTTGATCGCCAGCTGTGACATCATCTCCCGTGAGACACAATACGTTCAGAACGCCCATCGCCGCAGCACCGAGCATATCTCCCTGGATGGCGATTCGGTTTCGGTCCCTGCAAGTGACCTGATAGATCGGTTCATACCCTACCCGGGTAAGCAGCGCGCACATGGCTACACTTGATATATGGCAGTTAGCACCAGATGCATCCACTGCGTTGATGCCGTCACATACTTCTGCCAGAACGCCAGCAGACCGGTAGACGTCCTCGGGATCGGCGCTATCAGGCGGGTTAAGTTCTGCTGTAACTGCAAAATGACCTGCCCTTAAAATTTCTTCCAGACGGCTGCATGGGGATTTGGTTTCATCAGGCATGGGAATCCTCCTTGATGAATTTGACCGGAATATCCTTGGTATTGGCCCAACCGTTGGGTAATTTAGTGTCGATACCGTGAAACATATTTATCCAAGATGATGTGCCTTTGAGTCGGTTATTCATGGGGGGCTGTAAAGAAGCGAATTGATGTCCATAAAGGGGCATTCTCAAAGATCGCTCATAGGCTTCCACCCAGACACAGATCATATCTGGTATTACTTCGCAGTGGCCATTCGGTCGAACTCCACCACAGGGGCCATTACGCAAATGTTTTGGGCAGTTCAAGGGACAGGTCATCCCTGTGCTGTGCAGGATGCATTGCCCACACATCTTGCAATTGAAGACAGCCCCTTTACCAGCTTTTTCTACTGCGATTATTAAGGGCTCACCTCTGCCGCCAGGATTAAACCAACGTTTAAAAGGACTGAGCCCAACTTCAAAAAGGTTGTAAATTAACTCGAGAAAATGAGGGAAGTTTTGGAGCCAGCGAAACATGATCCACCTCAACCAGTAAAAAATATAAGCAAAAATGATAACAACCAATAAAAATCTAATACAGTAAATATACCAGATAGATGATCAGGATTGAATATTTGAAGACCCAATTGTTCTTCTTGTTGATGGAATGATGTTCCTCGATCAGCTTAATTTCCGTAGTTTCCGAACCGAGAACAGGCTGCCAAGCAGAACCGAAATTACGGCAAAACCCAACAGCTTCAGCAGAACAGGATAGAAGTCCGCCGGCCAGGTGTTAAATAAAACCAGGTCGCGGATAGGATCCACGGCATAAGTATTGGGGAAAAGCCAGGCAATCCAGGTGACAGCGTCCTTGTGAGCCCGGACCATCGACAGGCCGCCTCCGATGAAGAAAACGATCATTGCTCCCAGGACAGAACCAATTGCCCCTGCCATATAGTTTTTGGCGATCAACCCGAATGTAAGTGCTACCTGGATCCAGAATACTGCGACCAATCCGGCTATCAGCCAGACTGCGCCGATATTACCTCCAGGCCAAAAGCCCAGCCAGACACGGATGATTACCAGGAAGATGGTTCCGGTGACGAGGCCAAAGAAGGTGGCCAGGACAGTTTTGGGCACCAGCACCCAGGCCAGGGAGCGCGGGGAGAGCCCCATTTCCAGAGTGATCTTGCCCATCTGAGCTTTATAGGTCAGGATGAACATATTGAAGATTCCTCCCAATGTCACTGATAGAAGCACGATCCCGATTGATATGATAGAAACCCAGTCCACCATTTCAGGGAGGGGATATTGCTCAGCCATCTCCAAGGGGGGGGCAGACAGGCCAATCTCTTGATAGAAGGCCCACAAAATCTCGGAAGAGTAAATTCGGTGATTCTTGGCCCGGTCATCGTTGTAGTTCATGAAGTGCATGTCTATAGAAGGATTTTTCCCTGAGGTTATCCTTTCCGAAAAATCTATCGGGATGATCCATATGCCCTCGATGCGATATTCCTCAAATGCTTTCCAGCCCTGGTTCTCAGATAAAGGTTTGACCTCATAATAGGGCTGATTATCCAGGGGAGATATCACCTCTGGGAAGGTTTCTATAAGAAGATTACCGTAATCTCCTCGGTCGTTATTGATCACTGCGATCGGGAAGGATAAGCGTCCTCCAAATAACAAAGCAAACGCGATCAGGATAAAGAGGCAGGGGATGATGCCTCCCATGGCTGTGATGGGATCGTGCCTCCAGACATTAAACTCGGTTTTGAATAAGATCCATAAGCGGTGCATAGATTACCTTTCTTTTGATAGGACCCTGGCCCTGTAGACGAGTATTACAACAAGTGACAAGGTGATGGTGTACCCGGCCAGCTGCAGTTTCGCTCCCAACGGATGGGCTGCGACCTGTCTGCCGAAATAGAAGTAGGGGAATAGCATCTCGATTACTGGGGTGTTCGGGATCAAGCGGCTGATCTTTTCAAAGACAGGTGAAAATCCAGCAGCTAGCCCAAACCCGCTGCCAATTAGCCAGAAAGCAAATGCGCTGGCCAGGGCAATCAAGAATGAGGGTAAGGCACTGCGCGTTACCATACCTGCTATTAGACCGATGCAGGAGGCAATTAGAATGAGGGGAGTCAGGATGATTAGGAGTGCCAGGAACGAGCTTGACCAGACTCCTGTGATCAGGCCCAGTGTTCCATAAAGAATAACCACTGCTGCCAGGGCTGTGATTAATAGGCGAGTAATTTTGGCAGCCAGGATCAATAGGGGTGAGGTTGGACAGAGCCTGTAGGTAAGGATTGTGCCGCTCTCAAATTCCTGAGCCATCAGGTAACCTCCGATCATGGCCGCAGCCAGATAAGCCGCCAGAGGGATCATGGCCATGCCAAAATATACCGTGTAGGGAATATCGTTTGGCAGCCAGGGATATTCCTGGATGGTTATACCTTGATCTCCCAGCTCAATATTCCAGAGGACCAGCAAGGAGGCGGTCAGACGGTTCCGTAGATTTTTGACCAGGTTGCTGTCAATATAGCCATAACGTTGCAGGGCGGTTGGTTTTTCGTCGATTTCAAGGATCTCAACAACCTGGCGATATCCAGGAGCTGCATCATCTACGAGGACGGGTTCAATATAATCAGGGCCGATTGGTGACCCCACTTCTTCAACAGCAGCTAAAAAATCATTTCCGATTTCTGATGAAGGATTCACAATCCTCATTTCGAAAGTTGGCACAACCATGATGACTGACATCAAGATATACATCAAGGTCGGTTGGATGATTGCGATCAGGTGCACCACCGGCGCTGTAAGAAATTGTTTAAACTCACTTTGAAGCAAAAGAGAGAATCTTTTCATATTCACTCCCGCAGAGCCCGGCCGGTATGGAAGAGGAATACATCATCCAGAGAGGGGCGGGCGACCAGGATCGAATCCAATTGATGGTTATTGCTGATAGTTTTGATTAATTCTGCCGTATTGGTATTTGCGCTCTGCATTTCAAAACGGAGCCCATCCGGTTGAGGACGAGTGATGTTCTGAACTGTGTATTTAGATAGAAGGACTTCTGGATCATCTATAGGAGGGGAGGTATGGATGGATACTACGTCATATTGCATGTCAGCTTTCAAGTTTTCAGGTGTGTCCAGGGCGATTGCCTGTCCGTGATCCAGGATTGTTAATCTATCACATAAGGTGTCAGCTTCCACCATATTGTTGGTAGAGATCACGAAGGTCTTTCCCTCTTCCCTCTGCTGTTGAATGTGCTCCCAGAGGGCAAACCTACCCTGGACATCCACTCCCAGGGTAGGCTCATCAAAAAAAATCACTTCCGGGTCATGCAAAAGCGCTCTGGCTAGGGCCAGGCGGCGCTTCATCCCGCCTGAAAAGGTTTTTACAGGATCCTTTCTACGCTGCCAGAGATTGGTGAAATCCAGCAATTCTTCCATTCGGTCTTTGACAACCCTTAAGTCCTTGCAGTACAGGGCGGCGTGATGCCAGAGATTATCGATGGCGCTTAGATCCTGGTACAGATTTGTCTCTTGGGGGACGTACCCTATCTGGTGATACACCTGCCGGGTTTGGGAATTGATATCAAAACCCAGCACCCGGATATCTCCTTGGTGGGCTTTCAACAAACCTAGGATTAGGTTGATGGCGGTGGTTTTTCCAGCGCCGTTTGGTCCCAATAAACCAAAGATCTCTCCTCTCCCCACATTAAAGGATAAATTATCCACAGCGACTAGATTTCCAAAATTCCGGGTCACAGATCTGACTTCAATAGCGTTTTCATGTGCCATTTTTTACTCCTCACCCATAAGTGTGCCGCGCACAAAGAGATCAACAAACTGCCCCACAATTTCATCTGGGGTTACTTCTGGCTGGAGGCTGTCCAGCAGAAATCCCTGCAAGACGGTATAGGAAAAGAACATACCCAAGAAAGCCTGGGCTAAAAGCTCCGGATGTCCCTGGTGGATCTTTTTATTTTCCATCAAGGTTTGAAAGTAGCGGGCCAGCATTTGGCGGAGCTGGCGGGGATTTTCAGCCACAATCTCCCGAAACTCAGGGAAGTGCCCTGCCTCGCAGATAGCCATACGCATGGCGTCATTCCTTTCAGTCATCACCGTTAACATCATCTTTCCGATCAACAGCAGATCTTTCCTGTAATCCCCGCTGAGGTGATTTTCTAGGTTTTCCGAGATGGCCATTCCCCCGAATTGGTTCATGATTTCCCGGGCCAGGTTTTCCTTGCTGCCAAAATGGCGGAAAATGGTAACTTCATTTACCCCTGCATTCTCGGCAATAGCCCGGGTCGTGGTGCCAGAATAACCCTTGTCGGCAAAGAGATCTGATGCGGCCTGGATAATCCTGCCCCGGGTATCGATTGGAATGGAATTTGTATGTTTAGGTTTCATGAGCTCCCGTATGTGTGCAAGTAAGTACTTGCTTTTATTATCCATATTTCAGAGTGGATGTCAAGAGGGGGGGGAGAAACATAGTTTGATTTGGATTGCAGGGTTTCTATCACTTGTGCTACCTCCGAGGTGGGGATAGAATCACAAAATCAGGACTTTTTTATAACCAGGAGATTATTTTGAAGGCTGATAAGAACGATCTTGGTCCGAAAACCAGAATCTGGGAAGACCCCCATATATTTGATGTCAACCGGCGTCCAATGACTGCGACAGCTGTCCGATATCAAGACAGAGCTGAAGCTCTATCGGACAAAGTCTCTAATCAGTATTTATCATTGAATGGACCCTGGAGATTTGACTGGCTCCCATCTATGACTGAGGAGTCGGATGATTTTTTCAGACAAGATTACGATGACAAAAGTTGGAGCGATATTGAAGTTCCAGGAGTTTGGCAGCTGCAGGGTTATGGCAAACCTCATTACCGGGATACCGGACTTCCTCCTGGTATCGATGAAAAACATCCTCTCCGCATCGACCCTCAGCAAAATAGCCTGGGAAGATACAGAAAAAACTTCATTCTCCCCGAAGATTGGCTAGGGGGAGCCGTTTTCCTTCATTTTGGTGCTGTCCAGGCGGCTTTGCAGGTCTGGGTCAATGGAAAAGAGGTCGGGTACAGCCAGGATTCGAGGCTGCCGGCTGAGTTCGAAATTACTGAATTCCTTGTCCCTGGAGAAAACCTGATTTCAGCTCTGGTTTTTCGGTTTAGCGATGGCAGCTACCTGGAAGACCAGGATATGTGGTACCTGAATGGTATCTTCCGTGATGTGTATCTTTATTCAACGCCTCCAACTCGGATAGAAGATTTTTATTTAAGATGTGATTTTGACCCTGCCTACCATGATGCCAGATTGCTGGCAGATGTGTCCCTTTTTAAGAAAGGATCGGATGACCAGGAATTAAATCTGTTTGTCGAATTGATCGATCCAAATGGAAAACAAGTAATCTCTCGCCAGGAGAAAATCACAGACTGGGAAGGCTCTATCTGTAAGATCAAGATCGAGGAACCAGTCAAAGAACCTGCCAAATGGTCTGCCGAAGATCCGGCACTTTATACTGTTCTACTCAACCTTGTGGATGCCTCCGGCGGAAATTCGATCGAAGTGATCCCGGTCAAATTCGGTTTCCGGGTGGTGGAAATCATCGATCGCCAGATCCTCTTGAATGGGAAACCGATCCTGATTAAAGGGGTAAACCGCCATGATTTCGATCCCCGAACGGGATATGCCGTAACCAGGGATTCCATGGAAGAACAGGTCAAACTCCTGAAAAAATTCAACATCAATGCGGTCCGGACGGCCCATTACCCCAATGATCCTTATTTTTATAAATTGTGCGATCGTTACGGGCTGTATGTGATGGACGAGGCTAATCTGGAATCCCACCATTTTGTAAAACACCTTCCCCGCGGAAAGCAAGAATGGAGGGATGCGGTTGTCTCCCGGGGAACGAGGATGGTTTTGAGGGACCGCAACCACCCCTCGATCATCTTTTGGTCATTGGGAAATGAGGCCGGCCAGGGGAAAAATTTCCGCCATCAGCGCCAGGCCATGCTGGAGCTCGATCCAACCCGGCCGATCCATTATGAAGGCGAACACACTTCTCCGAATTCCGATGTGCTCAGCACGATGTATCCATCCCCGGAGTTTTTGGAGAAATTGGCTCAAGGAGATAAACCCAGACGTTTTGGCAAAACCGGGGAAATAATTGGCAAATGGGTTTGGCCGAAGGATTATGCCAACAAACCGATCTTGATCTGTGAATACGCCCACGCCATGGGTAACAGCATTAGCTCCCTGCACAAGTTCATGGAGGTCTTTGAAAAGTACCCTCATTGTGCAGGAGGTTATATCTGGGATATGATCGATCAGAGCTTGATCCAGGAGGGTGAGGATGGATCATTGGCCTGGACGTATGGAGGGGACTGGGGAGATGAGCCCAATGATGGATATTTCTGTGTCAACGGACTTTTTCAGCCTGATTTGAGGCCCAATCCCCATGCATTTGAGGTTCAAAAGGTATATCAACCACTGACGGTAATTCCGGGGGATCTCGACAGGGGAGAAATAATCCTTATTAATAAGAATAGCTTTGTATCCCTGAACGATCTGGACCTAAATTGGTCGCTCACCAGGAACGGCCACACGGATCAGTCCGGGGAGTTAACCATACCTGCCGTTCCGGCGGGGGGACAGGAAAAGATCCTGGTTCCATATAAACTTACGGACCCGATCAAAGAAGCTTCAGAGTGCCATTTTCTGCTGGAGTTTTCATTGCGGGAGGATACTCTCTGGGCAAAAGCGGGACACCGGATTGGCTGGGAACAGATACAGATACCGACCAATGGGCCGAAGGGTAAGAACTCATCCGACCGGGGCACTGAAACCATACCGCTCATTATCCATCCCAGGGATAACTTGCTGGAGATATTGATCCCTGGAACTAAATTGACCTTTAATACCGATACAGGATTTTTGCAGTCCCTGGAGGTAGATGGAGCACCAATATTGATGGGTGGTTTGACCCCTAACTTCCAGAGGGCGCTGGATAATGATTTTATCGTCGAGAATATCTTCCCCCGTTTGGGTCGGCTGATATCCCTGAATCGGAAGTGGGAAAGCGCCAGGTCCAGGATGAAATTAAAAGACTTCCAGGTTGAGCGAGTAAACGCTGGTAGTGTTTTGATCACTGCTCTTTACCAGATCCCGCAAAGTCAATCACCCTTGAGGCTTTCAACCCGTGTAGATTTGAAGGGAGGAATTGATTTCTATTATCAACTGCAGCCAAGGATCGAGATGCTGCGTTTTGGTTTACAAACAACACTGGCTAATACATTTTCTGATGTGGAATGGTTCGGGCAGGGACCTCATGAAACCATGCCGGACCGAAAAAAGAGCGGAGTAATTGGGATCCATCAAAGAAAAAGTGATGATATTTGCTTCCCTTATATCCATCCCCAGGAAAATGGCAACCGCTCCGATGTGCGCTGGGTTAGATTCCTGGATGGTTCCGGGAAGGGGATCCTTATTGAATACCTGGAAAGTCAATTTTTCAGTTTCAGCGTCTGGCCTTATACCCAGGAGGATCTTCTTGAAGCCGGGCATATCCACGAGCTGCCAAAGAGGGAGAATTACACCCTGAATATTGATTTGACCCAAAGCGGAGTAGGGGATCTTTTCAGTATTATCTATGGAAAGGATCCAGAATTCCGCATGAGAAAAGGCATAAACTATCAATTTGGTTTTCGGATAAAGCCCATTTTGGGTTGATTACAGCAAGATTTCCCCCAAACCTTCACTTTTTTACTCCATATTTATGTAAGATTGGTTTGGCTTCCTCCGTTTTAAATTAAATTTCACTTTATTAACATGGGCTAGACTAACATGTTACAGACTATGCAATAACAGCAATAAAGGAAGTTCGCCTGTGATACTAAATAACGTCATGATTGTGATAAGGAGTTAAGGGAAATTCCCGTTCGCCATGACAATCAGTTTAAATATCGATCGCACCGACCCTCTCGTCCCGTAAAATGGGGTTATGTTAGAAAAAATTTCTGGTTATGTAATGTTGGTTGGTAATGGGGCGGTAGGAAAAACCACTGTATCCAAGAAGCTGGCATTAACTAATATAACTGGTGAAAATCTGGATTCACTGCTTAACTATCTGGCAGATCCTCATATATTATCCAAAATGAGATCAACAGGTAAGTTTTTGAAGGATGTGCCCATCAAGGATAGGTGAATCTAAGATAAAATAAGCGACTTAGTAGGAAAAAAAGGAAAAATGAGTATGAGTGATAATTGGACTCCAAATATCATTCCTGATTTATCAGGAAAAATAATAATCATTACCGGCGCTAACAGCGGAATTGGTTTTGAAGCAACTCGGGAAATTGTTCGTAAGAGTGCGGAAGTTATCGTTGCCAGCAGGGATGCGTTTAAGGCTGAAGCGGCTATCTTGAAGATTAAGGACGAAATACCGGATGCAAAACTGAAATTCATGGAACTGAATTTGGCCAACTTGGATTCAGTCCGTAAGTTTGCTGAAGAATTCAAATCGAAATACACCAGATTGGATATCTTGCTGAATAATGCAGGTATTATGATGGTGCCGTATGGAAAGACAATCGATGGTTTTGAAAACACTGTTGGCACCAATCACCTGGGTCATTTTTTACTAACAGGTCTACTGTTGGACAGGCTTTCCACAACCCAGGGGGCAAGAGTTGTTAATGTCAGCAGCAATGCCCATTATGGGGGGGATATGGATTTTGATAATCTGCTCTTTGAGAATGAACTAGATTACACTCCCATGAAGGCTTACAGCCGATCCAAGTTGGCCAATTTGCTCTTCACGTATGAGCTACAGCGGCGATTTGAGTCCAAGGGAATGGATGTTATCGCCCTGGCTGCCCATCCAGGTATTTCGGCTACAAATCTGGCAAATCACTTATTTTTCAAACGGATAACCTGGCTGATCCAACCCCTGATGAAAATCATCTTCCAGAGTTCTGCCATGGGCGCATTGCCCAGCTTACGAGCAACCATAGATCCGGAAGCCCGGGGCGGTTTATATTATGGGCCAGATGGTAAGGGAGAAAAGTCAGGATATCCTGTAATAGTTTCGTCTAATGAAGCTTCCCATGATTTGCAGGATGCCAAAAAACTCTGGCTTATATCTGAACAGCTTACTGGAATCAGTTATCTGTAATAGGTAAAAAAACCCCTCTGTGTGCTGCTAGATAATTGTATTATGAGTTGGAAGAAAAGAACGGGCGATCAAAAATCGCCCGTTCTTTTATATTTCAGAAATGGATTCCAGCGCTTTTTTTATCACCCGGGCGCTTTTTTGCAATTGCTTTTCCTCATCAGGGTTTAATGGGATATTCAGTACATTTAGTATACCGGCACCCCCAACCAGATGGGGTAGGGAAAGAGTGACATCCTTAACACCAGCGATATCTTCATGTTGTGCACTAACTGTCAGGATAGCTCGTTGATCTGCCAGGACTACCGATACAATTTTAGCGATGGCGCTGCCAACCCCATAGTAAGTTGCCCCTTTGCCCTGGATGATTTCATAAGCAGCGTTGCGGACCTGCCAGTCTATCTCCAATCTTTCATCTTCATCAAGGTATATCTCCCACTGATTGCAGAATTCTTCCAGGGGAATATTACCAACTGTGACCGGCGAAAATGGGATCAGTTCCGAGTCGCCATGTTCCCCGAGCACGTATGCGTGAACGTGAGTGGAGTCTACTCCTAGATGTTGCCCTAGTAGACTTCGAAATCTACCGTATCCAAGGTAGTACCAGTCCCGATCACTCTGCTGGAAGGTACACCAAAGTCTGCTGCGTATTGAGCAGCAAGGTGGGTCATGATATCTACTGGGTTTGTGGCAATCAGTAAGAGAGCTTCAGGTGATGCCTTTATTATCTTGGGGATGATTGATCGAAATACAGAGGCATTACGTGAGAGCAGCTCGAGTCGGCTCTCGCCGGATTTTTGACTCACTCCAGCTGATATCACCACGATTTTTGCACCTGCCAGATCTTCATATCTACCGCTTTGAACCAGAATTGGATGGGTAAAAGGAACCGCATGGCGCAGGTCGTTGGCCTCAGCTTTGGACCGTTCCTGGTTGAGATCTACCAGGATAATTTCCCGCCCGATGCCTTGATTAATGAGGGCATAGGCTGCTGTGGAACCTACCAATCCCGCTCCAATAATGCCTACTTTCATAA
>CAYORF010000004.1:0-73103 GCA_964406305.1 uncultured Anaerolineales bacterium
ACTCGAATCTTTGCTTCACTTTATGTGGTTTACCCATACAAAACAGCGAGGAACCCATTAAATGAACTGGCGGCCGTAGTCAGTAAAATTCTGGACTGGACAGCGGATCACCAAAAGCAAGAGAAAGAAAGAGCCCTGACAATGCTCAGAGAAAAACACGCTGTAAAAATCTAGGTCAATCTAACAAAAAAAAGCCGTTGGGTAACGGCTTTTTTTTTTGGACAATTTTTATTCGTTATAGAATGGCAATTCTTCCAAGCCTATCAGAGGAACCTGTCCAACAGATCCCGTTCTAGGAAGGACGCTCTTAAAACGATACTGCTTGATGCGTTTGATAATGACATCCACAAATTCCGGAGGAAAGCCCTCTCGTAGGCAATCTTCCCGCCTATAGCCCTCTTCCACTAAACAGTAAAAGATCTGGTCCATATCATCGTAGGTATAACCGAGTTCATCCTCATCTGTCTGCCCCGCCCACAGATCAGCTGAAGGCGCTTTTTTTATTATCACCTCTGGGACGCCCAACTCTTTTGCTAGCTGTCGGACCTGGGCTTTGTACAGGTCTGCTAGAGGGTTGAAGTCAAAAGCTCCGTCACCATGGATGGTACTGTAACCTAGCAAGGATTCTGTTTTATTTCCTGTACCCACGACTAAGCCAAGGAAAGCGGCTGATTGGTCATAAACATTGATCATCCGCGCCCGGGCCATAACATTGCCGCGCCGGACGAGTGTCGCACCCAGGGATTGTTCCAGGATAGCATCAACCACATTTGTGATCTCTATCGTTTTCGAGGGGCAGCCAAGTTCTTCAATCACTAGCTGGGCATGATCCAGGGATTCAGGAGAAGAAGTTCTATAAGGAAGGCGCAAAGCCAGAAGGTTGTCTGCCCCTAAAGCCCTGGCAGATAAAAAGGCACTCAGGGCCGAATCAATTCCACCGGAAAGCCCCAAGACAACTTTACTGTAGCCAGCATCCTGGACAACGTTTTGGATGAATTCAGTTAACGCCTGAATTGCCTCTTGTGAGTTAAGGGTTAGGTCCTTCGTTTTTTTCATTGGTCCTTGTGACAAAAAAGTAGGTCATGATGCCAGTTAGGGCAATTATTGAGAACCAGCTTTCCCAGCGCAGCCCCCATAATACAGGAGCCGGATCAACCTTAAAGAATGAGATCACGCCAGTAATTACTAGTATCCCGGCCATACCAATTAGCGCCCGGAATCCAGGATCGCGCTGGCGTTTGATGGGGAAGAGGATCACACTTGCAATCCATCCTCCACTAAGTAAAGCACCCAGGATTGGCAGAGGCCACCGTATTAGAGAATAACCATAAAGGTCCTGCACTGTAATACCGTACCAGGCCTCGACCTCCGGACCATATCCAATTCCAGTCCCCCAGGACAACAACCAGATTCCAAATGCCATCACTCCCATAAGCGGCAGGTAATTATCTGCCATTTCCCCGAGGGGTTCTTTCCAGATCAAATGAATCCCTACGGCAGCCAATCCAGCGCCAATTAAAGCTCCGGGCCAGCTGAGCCCTCCCAGCCAGAATTGGGGCATTCGTCCTGGATGATCCAGAAAATAAGCCAGGTTGCGGAGAACAAAACCCGTCCTGGCACCCAGCAGGCTGACAAGAATAATCCCTACTCCAGCATCAAGGATAAAGGTCCGCTTATCCTCTACTAACCACCAGGATAAGAATAAACCCAGGGCGGCTGTACCGGACAGGATGATCGAATAAAGGGAAAAGGTCCCCAGAAAAAGGGGCTGTGTAATCACCCTAAAATCATACCATAGGGGGGGTATCTAGTATAATCAAAATGAACAAACCAAATGATAAAAAAATACCGGTTTCCACATTAAGGAAATTAACATGAAAACCCTTGTCATCAAACTTGTCGAGAATATTGAAGAAAGGAAAGCCTTTTTAAGCTTCCCCTGGAAGGTTTATAAGGATGATCCTTACTGGGTCCCTCCTATTTTTTCAGAACGAGTACACTTCACCGATCCAGAAAAGAATCCCTTCTTCCAACATAGTGAAGCTCAACTGTATATGGCCTTACGCGGGGAAGAGATTGTCGGCACTATCGCCGCCTTCACCAATGGACGACACAATAAAATTCAAAATGAAAACATCGGGTTCTTTGGCTTTTTTGAAGTTCTGGAAGATTACGAAGTCGCCGAAGCGTTATTAAAGACAGCTGAAAATTGGGCCCAGGAAAAGGGGCATACCGCACTGCGCGGACCTGCCCAGTGGAACACCAATGATGAATGCGGATTACTGGTAGATGGATTTGATGACAGCCCCCGAATTTTGATGACCTATAATCCTCGCTATTATGTCGATTTTGTTGAAAAAGCTGGATTTAAATATGCCCGGGACTTGTGGGCGTATCAAATACCGGTGAAAGATTTCATGACTAACATCGGGGAGCGCCTGGAAAGAATCACCACAAAGATCCTGGAGCGTAAAGAAATCACTATTCGTAAGTTGAACATGAAAATATATGACGAAGAAGTCGCCAAGGTTAAGCTGCTTTATAACGAAGCCTGGTCCCAGAATTGGGGATTTGTACCCATGACGGATGGTGAATTTGATCAATTGGCCGATGAGCTACATGACATCCTTGACCCAGACTTGACTTATATCGCTGAAAAAGACGGGAAAACGGTCGGCTTCAGCATTACCCTGCCAGACCTGAACGAACCCCTCCTTAAAGCCTATCCTAAACCCAATACACCAGAATGGTGGACGATGGTGAAACTGGTTTGGAACTGGAAAGTCCTTAAGAAGGTTTCTTGGGTGCGAGTCTTGGTTCTGGGAGTGATCCCCGAATATCGCACACTGGGCATCGATGCCCTGTTTTATTTCAAATCTGCCCAGGCAGCTCTCAAAAAAGGCATGAAGATGGCTGAAATGAGCTGGATATTGGATAATAATGACAAAATGAACCGCCCTATTATTGCCATGGGGGCGGAAGTGTATAAAACGTACCGCTTCTATGAAAAAGCCCTTTAACCTCACCTAGCGCTGGATTGCTGCATGGGCGTACACAAAACCCTTCCAGGTAGCGGTATCACCATCGAATCCGCTACCTGGCGTGACTTAAAAGCCCTGTTTCAGCTGGAAAAGGTTTGTTTCCAGCTGGATGCCTGGCCGCTGCTGGATATTCTGGGAGTCCTAACTATCCCCCAGGTCATCCGTTTTAAGGCTGTAGATCAAGGAGAACTGATTGGTTTCATCGCTGTGGATCTCAGGCGATCCCAGAATACGGCCTGGATCGCCACCCTGGCTGTCCTCCCTGCTTATAGAAAATCTGGCATCGGCTCTGCCCTGATCCGGATCAGTGAGGAAGAAGCAAACCTGCCCAAAATTCGCTTAAGCGTTCGCCAATCCAATCAGCCGGCCATCCAGCTTTATCAAAAACACGGTTACCAGCAAATTGAAGTCTGGAAGAAATACTACAAAGGGGGAGATAATGCCCTTGTTTTTGAGAAGGTGATTAATTAACCATTCAGAAGCAAGATTTTCAATCAAAATATCCTATGAAATCAATGTTACTTGTTTGAACGTTACACCTTCCAACTTTCAACGATTGTTCTATAATATGTCTCTATGTCATCTCTCACAAATCACTTACTAGCGCCTGAATTTATAAATAAGCAGCCAGTTTTTGAAGAACTTATGGGGCGTCTGCAAAACGAAAAGGCATTGGCAATCGATACCGAAGCCAACAGCTTGTTCGCGTACCAAGAACAAGTTTGCCTGATCCAGATCTCAACGAACACGACAGACTATATAGTCGATCCTCTCCCCCTGGATGACCTAGCCTCCCTGGGCATGATCTTCAAGAATCCCGGAATTGAAAAAGTTTTTCATGCTTCTGAATACGATATTTTGATCATGCAAGATGAGTTCGATTTTGAATTTAATAATTTGTTTGATACCATGCTGGCAGCCCAGATCCTGGGCAGGGAAAAATTGGGCCTGGACACCCTCTTAGAGGAGATCGTTGGTATCAAGGTAAATAAAAAACATCAACGAGCGAATTGGGGAAAACGGCCACTGCCCAATGATATGCTCCAGTACGCCCAAATGGATACCCATTATTTGATCAAGATCCGTCAGGCTTTGGCTGCGGAACTAAAAGATAAAGGTTTCACTTCTATCGCCGCAGAGGATTTTCAACGAGCTTGCCAAGTACACCGCCAACCAAAAGAAGAGAATATCGCTTCTTGCTGGCGGATAAACGGAGCCCGGAAGCTGCCCCCTCAGAAAGCCGCGGTGCTCGCCAAGGTTTGTGAATACCGAGAGGATGTTGCAAAAAAAAGGAATCTGCCTGTTTTTAAGGTGCTCAGCGCCAAAACATTGCTCCTCCTGGCCGAAGAATCACCCACGTCAGTGAATCAGCTTCAAAGACTAAATCTTCCTGGCGGAAAAGCATTACAACGTCACGCTAAAGGACTGGTAGTTGCCATCCAGGAAGGTTTGGTATCTAAGCCTGAACTTCCACCCCGGAGAGAGCGGTTGGATGACTCTTATTTGGCCCGGGAAAAGGCTCTCCGTGATTGGCGCAAGATCAAAGCTCGAAAGATGAATGTAAATTCCGCTGTTGTACTTCCACGGGAAATCATGTACAGCCTTATCTCGCAAAACCCAAAAACCCGCGCCGAAGTGGCCAACGTGCTCAAAGATGTTCCCTGGAGATTGGAAAGATTTGGCGATGACATTCTGTCTATATTATTGAAGGTTGGCTAGATAGGAGAAAATTGTGAATCTCACATTCCACGGAGCGGCCAGGACAGTAACAGGTTCAATGCATCTGCTGGAAATTGGCCAGAAAAAAATCCTGCTGGACTGCGGTCTGTACCAGGGCAGGAGGAAAGAAAGTTTTTTGCGGAACCGCTCCTTTCCATTTCCTCCTGAGGAAATAGACGCTGTAATTCTCTCCCATGCCCATATTGATCACAGCGGCAATTTACCCAACCTTGTCAAACAGGGTTACCGGGGACCAATCTATGCTACAAGTGCAACCGCCCACCTGGACAATATCATGCTGCTTGATTCTGGTTATATTCATGAAAAAGATGCCGAATATCTCAATAAGCGGCTGGAAAGACAAGGCAAACCCCTTATAGAACCTCTCTACACAAAAGAGGATGCCGCCCGGGTTGCACCTTTATTCCATAGCGTGGATTATGAGGAAATTTTTGAGCCCGTTCCCGGAATAAAGGCTCATCTGGTGGATGCCGGACATATCCTGGGATCAGCTTCTGTAGTCCTTGATATTGTGGACGGCGAAAACTCTAAGCGGTTATGGTTTTCAGGAGATATTGGCAGGCCCGGATTGCTGCTTATCCAGGACCCTGTCCTGCCCCAAGATACTGATTACTTGATCATGGAATCAACTTATGGGGATACAAAAAAGAGGGGATCGGAAGCTGCTTTTCTTGAATTAAAAGAAGTGGTCCAAAAGACCATTCAGCGCAAGGGCAGGGTGATCATTCCCGCATTTGCTGTCGGTAGAACCCAGGAGCTGGTGTTTGGATTGCATAAAATGATGGAAAATGGAGATATTCCAGAGATACCTATCTTTGTGGATAGCCCATTGGCTATTCGCGTCTCGCAAGTTTTCAGGGAACATCCTGAGTGCTTTGATGAAGAGACCAGACAGTTCATCGCTGATGATAAACACCAAGCCGCTTTGGGGTTTGATCGGTTGAAATATACGTTGTCAGTGGAGGAGTCAAAGGCCATCAACTTTACCGATCCGCCTTATGTTGTTATCTCTGCTTCCGGTATGGCTGAAACAGGACGTATTCTCCACCACCTAAAAAACCACATCGAAGATTCCCGCAATACCATTCTGATCGTCTCATGGCAGGCTCCCCATACCCTGGGGCGGCGCCTGGCCGACCAAGAAAAAGAAATCAAGATCTTCGGAAAGAAGTATCTTCGGCGTGCTGAAGTGGTCACTATCAACGGATTCTCTGCCCATGCCGGCCAAGACGGGCTGCTAGCCTACGCCAACGCAACTAAGGATACGCTCAAGAAAGTTTTTTTGGTTCACGGTGAACCGCGCGGCGCTGAACCATTGATGGAAAAATTGCGCGAACGGGGAATCTCCGAAGTATATTATCCAGAGTCTGGCGCTGTTTTTGAATTATAAGGGTTAGTTAAGGGGGGTTCCCTGTTTTAAGACCAGGTTGCCGACAGGAATATCGAGCAGGTCACTCAGAACGGGGCATTTGGTTCGCAGCAGGAAAAACACTTTGTCTCCCTGTTCGTCCATGGTTTCATAATTTGCCTGTCCTTTGGAGAGAACCAAGGGCGATTCCAAAAAAAGCTTCTGGAAATCCGGTGTGGATTGGGATAGGACAGTTCCGGGAGCCCATGACCCTGTTTCCACCACTTCGGCTACCTGATCTATCCCGGCCGCCACTGCATACTCAAGGGTTGCATCATTGAGAACCGGTCCACTTTTGACAACATATTTTACAGGTATATCCAGGGTCTCGATAAAGACCCTATCAAAGATCGTTTCACCTACATTATCTGCAAGATATAACAGGTGCGGGGCGCCATTCAATTCCTTCCGGAAAGCTTCCAGCCCTCCACCTTGGAGTTCCTGGCTGACCGTCTTCTCCACTTCTTCCCACAGATCATAATCGACGGCATGAACGATATCGATTATATTGCCAGCGGCGCTGACCTTCAGTCCCCGCTCCAGGCGATCCTGCCCTTTTAAGATCAATTCCCGCAGGTCATCCTGGTAGTTGAGAGCATGTTGATGGCTGGCATCTTTTTCATCTTTATAAAGGTCGATCACTCCCAGGGAATCTCTGATCACCCGGTTTGTTTCGCCAGCGATTTCAGAAGGACTGAGTTTGGCGTCCATCTGGGCTAGTTTTCTTATCACTTTTTGAATAGTTTGGATTTGAATAGACTCGTCGTCTTCATTCAATAAGACAGCGTTGACAGTCTGCCTGACAATGCAATCATAACATTTTGGATAGGTTTTCATGATTAATTTACCCCCTGTTCACTTCCGGAACAGCTTCCTGCACGTATTTCCGGATCTCCTGATCACCCTTCAGGTTTATCGCAGTCTCCGCGACTTGGCGAGCGTGTTCCATCGATATGGAACGGATAAGCCTTTTGGCAAAAGGAACGGCGGGAGGGTTCATACTGAACTCGTCCAACCCTAAACCTAACAGGATCGGGATTGCCAATAATTCACCTGCCATTTCCCCGCATAATCCTACCCATTTGCCCTTGGCATGAGCAGCGTCGATTACCATTTTAATCAACCTGAAAACTGCGGGTTGGAACCCGGAAGCCATGGGAGCTACCTGAGCATTGGTGCGATCTGCTGCAAGGGTATATTGACCGAGGTCATTTGTGCCGATTGAGAAGAAATCAACCACTTCTGCCAGCTGATCCGCCAGGATCGCTGCAGATGGGATCTCGATCATGATCCCGATTTCCATTTCTTCTGCAACATCATGGCCTTCATCTCTCAGTTCCTGTTTACACTCCTCCAGAACTTCCCGGACTTGCACTACATCCTCAACAGTAGCCACCATAGGGAACATTAATTTCAGATTATTCCCATAACCTGCTCTCAGCGCTGCTCTCAGTTGAGGTTTAAATATGTCCGGTCGAGATAAACACAGTCGTATAGCCCTTACTCCGAGGAAAGGATTGGCTTCTGGCGGCAAATCAATATATGGAATATCTTTATCTCCGCCCACATCGAGTGACCTTAATATGACAGGACGATCGCCAAAGGCGTCTCCGATTGTTTTATAACTTTCGTATTGTTCTTCCTCGGTAGGGAGACTGGATCGTTCAAGATAAAGAAACTCAGAACGGAGCAAACCAACTCCTTCAGCGCCTGAGAGCAATGCGGGTTGAACATCATCTACGCTACCAATATTGGCAACTACTTCCACCTGATGTCCATCGGTAGTAATCGCTGGTTGATGACTGATCGCTTCCGCATCCGCTTGAGCTATAAGGAATTTTTCCTGGCGGTTCCTGAATTGTTTAAGAGATTTTTTATCCGCATCGATGATGATCTCACCAGCATCGCCATCAACAACGAGTTTGTCACCGGTTTTGATCTTCCTCAATGGTTCGCCGGCACCCACCACTGCCGGGATCCCTAATCCTCTAGCCAGAATGGCTGTATGGGAAGTTGAACCTCCAACTTCAGTACAGAAACCCAGAACATAATCCTTGTTTAGTAAGACAGTATCCGAGGGTGTCAGGTCCTGGGCTGTGATGATCGAAGGAATCTTTAATCCATCTGCTGGAGAATCCTTCAACCCAAGCAAATTCCTCAGGAGACGGGAAGATACATCTCGAATATCCAGTGCTCGGGCGCTGAGATATTCGTCATCAATTGCTTCCAATTGTAAGGCGAAAGATTCTGCGGTTTCATACAGGGCGGTTTCAACGTTGATCAGTTCTGAATTTACTCGTGACTTAACCGTGTTGATCAGCTCCGGATCTTGAAGCATTAATTTCTGGGCCCCGAATATTCCTGCCTCTTCTTCCCCACATTCCTCCTGGGCTTTTAAATATGCTACATCCAGTTGCTTAGTGGTCTCTTCCTGGGCTTGAACGAATCGTTTCCATTCTTCTTCTGGATCTTGAATATTACAAGATTCTATTACAATCTCGGCCCTGGTAAAAACAAACGCAGGGCCAATCGCAATACCATAAGAAGCTGGAATTCCAGAAATCGACTTCATATCAGTGTTCACCAAAGTTATCAAGCACTAGCTCTTCAAGAGCTTTTAGCGCTTCATCTGCATCTTCACCCTCTGCTTTTACTACGATCTCCGCGTCTTTATGGGCGCCAAGTGTTAACACAGCCAGGATGCTTTTAGCATTTGCTATTGTTTCTCCATGAGTGACTTCAATATCACTGGAAAACTTAGCAGCGGTTTGAACAAAGGCCGACGCTGGGCGGGCGTGAAGGCCAACCTCATGGGTTATAGTTAATTTGATTTCCGGCATATTATCTCCTAGTTAATAGTTCATTAGGATTGGATTCTCAAAAGTTGTTTTCAGGTCCGCGATGAAACGGGCCGCAACGGCGCCGTCTATAATACGATGGTCGGCCGATAATGTAAAGCGCATAATGGGCCTTACCGCAATGGTCCCTTCATCCAAGGCAATAACTTCCTGGGTTGTAGCACCAATGGCCAGGATCCCTGCTTCGGGTGGATTGATAATCGCATTGAACTGTTCCACACCAAAAGGACCCAGGTTGGTGATCGTAAAGGTACCACCCCTGACATCTGCGCCTACGAGTGTTTCTTCTTTGGCACGTTTCACAAGATCGGTGGTTTCAAGGGCTATTTTACTGATCCCTTTCTGGTTGGCATTCTTCACTACCGGCACGATCAGCCCTTCTTCGAGGGCGACAGCTACGCCAATATTGATGTCCCGGTGCAGGATGATGGAATCCTCGACCAGGGAGCTGTTGATCATAGGGTGGTCTGCGATCACCATGGCAACAAGCTTGACTAACATCGCGGTAACAGAAATCTTTTCATCACCTCGCTCTAAAGCCAGATCATTATAATCCTTCCGGGCTTTGACAAAGTTTGTCATATCAACCCGGGCTGTAAACTGGATGTGCGGTATGGATTGATAGCTGGCAGTCAGTCTTTCAGCAATAGTGCGCCGCATACCTATGAGAGGTATGCTTTCCCCGCTTTGAACAGGGCTGGCAGCCGGGAGGCTGATACCGGGTCGGAAACTTTCCACGTCACTGGCCTGGATCCTTCCCCCAGGACCACTTCCTTGGACAAGGCTCAAATTCACGCCACTAATACGGGCAATTCTCCGGGCAGCTGGTGTGGCAATTACCTGACCTCCACCAACCGCGGCCGGTGGGGTGATGGCGGATTGAACATCATCCTTAGTAACTTTTCCTCCTGTACCAGACGGAACCACTTTGGATAGATCTACACCATGAACCTCTGCCATTTTTTTGGCTACTGGTGTGGCCGGAACATCTCCTGCCGGTGCTGCGGTCGCCTGCTTGACCTCAGCTTCAGGTACAGGGGTCACCGCTTTCGCAACTGGTACTTCCTCGCCCTCCTCGAGAATATATGCAATCACAGTACCGATCGGGATCACATCACCAGGATAGGCTGAGATACCATTCAGGATACCCGTTCCGGGCGCTTCCACATCCATGGCAATCTTATCTGTTTCAATAACCAGAATTGTTTCGCCTTCTTTTACTTGTTGCCCATCAGTTTTAGTCCATTCTACGACTGTTCCAGTTTCCTGGTCCATGTCCACTTTGGGCATGATCATTTCAATGGCCATATTACACCTTTAAGGTTGCCAGTTCCCTGGCTTTCTCAACAATATCCGCAATTTGCGGAACTGCTGCTTGTTCCAGATCACGGTTATATGGAATCGGGACTTCCTTGCCCGCCAGGCGGATAATAGGTGCTTCAAGGTATCCAAACGCTTCGCTTTCCGCTATCACGCCAGCCAGTTCGCCACCAAAACCTCCGGTTTTGACTGCTTCATGAACAATCAATACTTTGCCGGTCTTTTTTACTGAACCGACTATGGTCTCGGTGTCCAACGGGCGCAGGGTCCGGGGATCAACTATTTCGATATCAATCCCTTCTTTAGCCAGCTCTTCAGCCGCGGCAAGGGATTTCTGGACCATGATACCAGTGGCAATGATCGTCAGGTCTTTGCCTGCCCGCTTGATATCGGCTTTTCCAAGAGGAATCTCGTACAGCTCTTCAGGCACTTCGCCCTTGGTCTTATAGAGCAATTTGTGCTCAATAAAAACGACCGGGTTATCATCCCTGATCGATGAAACCAGCAAGCCTTTGACATCATACGGGGATGTTGGCATGACAACTTTTAATCCTGGCACATGCACAAACCAGTTTTCAAAACTCTGGGAGTGATGTTCTGCTGCACCCGTTCCGGAACCCGCTGCGGTTCGTAAAACCATCGGTACAGTAGATTGTCCACCGAACATAAATCTCAGTTTGGCTGCCTGGTTAACTAGCTGTTCAGAAGCCAGGGTTGTAAAATCCATAAACATGATCTCTGCGATCGGCCGCATGCCAATTAAAGCAGCTCCGACAGCAGCACCAGTTAATCCCAATTCAGTGATGGGTGTATCGAGAATGCGATCATGTCCGAATTTTTCGAGCATACCATAGGTAACCTGGAAGGCTCCCCCGTATTCTCCAATGTCCTCTCCAATAAGAAATACCCGGGAATCTCGTTCCATTTCCTGGGTCATTGCTTCACGTACAGCTTCTAAGTAAGTAATCTCTCTCATGGTGCGTAAACCCCTTCTTCCAAAGTTTCAACTCTCGGATCTGGACTTGCTTCTGCAAAGACCCGGGCGGCTTCGATATCGGCATATCCATGCTCTTTGATCTTCTCGATTTCTTTTTCTGAGAGGATTTTTTCACTGACACAGTATTTCCCAAACTTGAGAATGGGGTCTTTCTTTTTCCATTCTTCGATTTCTTCCTTTGTTCGGTAGCGATTCCGGTCACTCTTCGAGTGACCCCGCCAGCGATAGGTATCATTCACTATCAGGGACGGTCCCCCGCCTTCGCGGGCTAATTTGACTGCCTCTTCGACAGCGGATTGAACCTCAAGAAGATCATTTCCATCTGTTGAACAACTTCCGGCCATGCCATAGATCTCTCCATGGGCAGCGATCTTCTTGCTGGTTGTCCAATCACTTGCAGAAAACGACATTGCATACTGATTATTTTCACAAATAAAAACCACCGGAACCTGGTAAAGCACCGCCAGGATCATTGATTCGTGGAAAGCGCCTGTGGAAGCTGCCCCGTCTCCAAAAAAGGCCAACAGGACTTGATTCTCACCCTTCATCTTCAAACCGATCCCAATTCCAACTGCCATCGGGATGCCTCCCCCAACCACACCGTTAGCACCGAGGTTCCCTCCAGCTATATCGGCAATATGCATCGAACCGCCTCTTCCGCGGCAGTATCCATTTTCTTTACCATAAAATTCGGCCATCATTAAATTTAAATCAGCGCCCTTAGCGATACACAGACCATGTCCGCGGTGGTGACCAATAATAAAATCTGTTGATTCCAGCGTACTGATGGAGCCAACTGCGGATGCTTCCTGTCCAATAGATAGGTGCATCGTTCCGTGAATCTTGCCCGCCATATAACTTTTTTCTGCCTGTTCTTCAAAAGCGCGTATTTGATACATTTGCAGCAAATACTGTTCTGCATTTTCCTTCGCTAATTTCATGCCTTTTTACCTCCCCAACTTTATTGAATTTATTTTTTCTCGGAATTTTCGAGCTGTGGCTGCGGGATCGGATGATTCCCTGATAGCCCTTCCAATAATGAAAACTGTAATATCCAATCCTTCAAAGAAGGAAATCATATCCAGCCTAATTCCACCCGCTACAGATATCTTAAAACCCATACCGATCAAATGCTGGATAGTTTCCCAATCATTTTTAACCCAGGATCGGGATAGGTTTCCTTCATCCCAACCGCGGTGGTAAACCATGCGCTCTACTCCAATCTCCCGCCATTCCTGGGCCCGGGCAATGATATCCCGGATGCCGGTCAGCTCGATAAACATTTCTTTCCCGGGTCGGGAATTGGCTTCCTCCAGGGCAAGTTTGATGGTATCCAGTGGGGCAGCGCCCAGCACAGTCATCCAATCCGCGCCGGCGTCAAAAGCCATTTTTGCCTCACCTCTACCGACATCGGGGGATTTGATATCTGCCAGGATCAACTTATCAGGGCATAGTTCCCGGACAATCTTAACAGATAACATACCCGCAGACTTGGATAGCGGTGTACCAATTTCTATAATATCAACTTCTTCTCGGACGATCTGAACCATAGCCAAGGCCGGAGCGAGATCAAAATAGTCCAAAGCCAGTTGAATTAACGGTTGTTTTGTCATTAAATTATCATTCTCCTTGCCCAATTGTTGTACAGTGTCTGGCCCAACCTTCTTTCATTTTCTCCCGGATATATACGCCGGCATTTTTAACGATCTCTAAAGCATCAGGAAATTCTTCGGTCCAGAGCTCCAATACTACAGGTGCCTGGAATCCAATCTGGGCTAATTTTTCAAAAGCCTCCACAAAGGGAACTTTTCCTTCGCCTGGAGAAACATAACGCAGCTGCCCAGGCAGGGTGTCTTTAACATGTAGAGCTGCGATATGGCCTTTGACATAATCCAGCTGGGAGACAACATCCACTCCGGCATAGATCAGATTGCCAAGGTCGGTATAGGTCTGGAACCAGGGGGAATCAAAATAATCAACATATTGCATCACCTGGGGCATGGTGTTAATTTGAATATCCCAGTTTTCCAGGGCTAACATCACCCCAGCTCCACTGGCCCATTCAAAACCTTTGCCCAGGTTCTCCAGGAATCTGTCCTTGGTGAATTGGTCCACTTCTTCGTAATAATCTTCTGCGCCGCCCAGCAGGATTGTTCTAGCGTTGAGATCCACAGCCAGGTCAACCGTTCTTTTAAAGAGGTCAAGTGCCCTCTCTCTAGTTGGGGCTGATTTGCTTCCGAGGGGGAAGCGCCTGTGTCCGCTCAGACTTAAGGATTGAATCTTCACTCCTGTTTTATCAACAAGGTCTCTGATATTCTTTCTCTCTGCGGGGGTCCAATCCAGGCGGGCCTGGCGTTCGTCTGTATCGTCAATGGATACTTCCAGGAAATCAAACCCTGTCTTCCTGGTCAAATTTAATCTCTCTTCCCAGGCAAGATTCTTAGGCAGAGCCTTTTCATACAGGCCTACCTTGATCGCATCAAGATTACTGGTCCAGGTTGTTCTCATATCACACCCTAATCACATATGTGATTTGTTTTCTCACATATGTGATTATTATAAGAGGAGAGAATCCTTTTGTCAAGCGGTAGCGGTAGGGGGTCAGGGTTTATTCTGTCTTATATCTGGGGTGAATCGTTCCTTAAAATAAGAATCCCGGGGAGTATGCTCTCCAGCCGGGATTGATTCGGTAAATATTAAAGGTTTTGGGCAGGTTCTATTCCTTCTTTTTTTTATCCTTTGCGGCCTGCTTTTCCTTGCGTTGATCCATTTCGCGCTGGAGCATTTCTCGGTTGCTGGGCATCATGCGCTGGATCTTGGCGCCCTGTAGGGCTTTAAGCGCTTTATCTGCCAGATCTTTTTCATTAAATAATAGCTGTAAATTTTCAATTGTCTTTCTTTTAGGGCTCAGTGCCCCAATCCTGGCAATGTAAGGGAAAGGCGAAACTTCAATGGCCTTGTCCCAGGGAATGCCAATGATCTTTCGGATCTTCTTGTTGGATTTCTTTCTGTTCAGGTCATCGGACAGATGGGCTGATTTAGCCATTTCAACAATAAGGAATCTATAAATGCGAAGGAGATTATTCCAACAAAGGAACATGAACAACCCATACACCAGAATAATCGAATTGATGATCAGTTCATTTGCTTGATAAAAATATAAAATCGCTCGTCCAGCATCCCCCATTAGTGCTTCTAAAAATGGTCCTACCATGCGAAATCTCCTCCTGATATAAAAAAAGAAAGGGGTGTGCAATATCTATAATATTACACACCCCGATTCTGTCAATCAAGTGTTACTAAAAGATTACTCGCCTTTTGCGCCAGCAAGTTTGTCCCAGGCAGTTTCGTTCTTCTTGTATAAGTAGAAAAGCACGCCGGTGAGGACGGCAAATAGACCAATGCCGATCCAGCCAGTGTATTTACCAAGGAGCATGAAAACCAGCGGTGACCACACAAATCCGTCTGCAATGCTGGAGATCATAACAGCATTACCGGGGATTGCAAATCCAGCGCCACCAGCAACCTCGGTGATAACCGGGGCCAATGCGTTGGCGAAGTAGAAACCGAAGATCAAAAGGATGGTTCCCACAAAGACCATGCGGACAACGTTGCCCTTGGCCATAGGAGCGATCTGGGAGCACAGGAAAGGCAGTACAGCTAGGTCAGCAAAGAGCAGCATGCGGTTGCCAGGCAAGATGATGGACAGCAGAATGGCGATGGGGACCAACAGCAAGCCGGTGGAAATCGCGGAAGGATGTCCAACCAGAACTGCGGAGTCCAGACCAATGTAAACTTCGCGGCCGGAAGCTCGTTTGGCCATGAAGGTGCGGGCGGCTTCGGAGACCGGGATCAAACCTTCCATAAGGATGCGGACCATGCGGGGCAGCAAAACCATCACTGCGGCCAGGTTTACACCCAGAAGAATTATTTTTCCAAGGGTCGGCACAAAGGCACCGGCAAATTCACCAGTGTAAGCGATCAGACCAAGCACCACACCGATAACCAGACCCATAACCATCGGATCACCAAAGGTGGAGCCGAGAGCTTTTTCGATTCCATCGGGGTCCGCGTCAACTTTGTTAAGGCCGGGGATCTTGTCGAACAGCCAGTTGAAAGGAAGCGCCAGGGGAACCATAGGAGCAGTCATACCATGAGGAATGGAGATGCCAGGCAGGTCATAGAATTCCTGAATACCTTTGGCAGTCCAGTCGCCCAGGAAGAGCATAAAAGCGGCTGCAACAGCAGCTGCGGCCATACCCATAATCACGTTTCCGGAAACGGCAGCTACCAGGGAACCGATCAGGGCATAGTGCCAGAAGTTCCACAGGTCAACATTGAGGGTCTTGGTGACGCCCGTGAATAACAGGGCGAAGTTTACAACCAAACCGATGGGAATGACCCACAGGCCGACGTCGGTAGCAAAGGCTACCGCGGCAGCGGCAGGCCAACCCACGTCAACGATGTCGCGGGAAATACCAGCATTGGTGACCATAGCTTGGGATACCTCAGCGAGGGCGCCCCACATCAGGCCAATAACGAGGTTAATACCGATGAAAGCCACACCGATGGTCACTGCAGCGCGGAAGGCCCGTCCAACTTTTGCGCCAAGGATCACGGCGAAAAGGAAGATGAACACTGGCAGCAATACCGTGGAGCCCAGGGTATCAACAACAGATTTTAATACGGTTGCGAAATCCATAACTTTTCCTCCATATAATACTTGGGTTTCCTACTTAATAAGGAACTATTGCTCGATCCTGCAACTGGTATGAGAGCTATCACCTCCTCAGTCTTGATGAGAACATCCTGTTTTATTTTATAAATTTTGTTACTTGGCAAGAATCCTGCCTCTGAATTTTGCAGCCAGCGGCTGGATCTCTTGCTATTGTCCAGGAAAATCTCAGACTATTTGGATATTAGGTCCTATCACACAAATTCTTCCAGAGAAAGATGTCTCTCGCTGGAATCTGTCAGGGCATTATTGTAGTGCCAGTAAAAACACCAAAAGAAGAATTTAGTTACTAATCTTTCAAGATATCAAGGATCTCTTTCACAACATCATCAATACCTAATCCCGTTAAAAAGGCCAACCCTTTCACTACAGGGATACCGGGGTCAAAACGCATGGTCGAGGTAGTGACAATCAAATCAGCTCCTTGTTTAAGGAGCTCGGGGATCTCCTGGCCTTTGCACTGCTTGGTAATCACAGCAACTCCTGCCGCTTTACAAGCCTCTTCAATTGCCTTGGCTGCCACTGTAGAGGTAGCTATCCCGGTTCCACATGAAACGATTACTGTTTTTGCCATTCTTTCATCCCTTTTCTAATAAACTTTTACGACAGAGCAGAAAATACTTCTTCTGTTGTTTTTGCATTGACCAACTTCCTGATAGTGTCAGGATTTTGGAGAACAGCCGCCACGCTTTGCAGCATCTCAATTTGTGATTTTGGTGTATCTAAAGCCAACATAATCACTAGTCTGCAGGGTACTACTTCATCGCTATCAACCATATTATAAAACACAACATCTTCTTTAAATGTTGCTAAGCCCAGAGCTGATTGATTTACATATTCAATATCCACGTGTGGTATAGCCGCATTATACTCTCCCCCCAACGGTAAACCGGTCGGCATATTAGCCTCTCGCTCAAGGGCTGCCTCAATAAAATTGTCTTTCACATAACCCAGGTCACGTAGTTTTCCCCCCAGGGCGCGAATCACTTCTTCCGAGCTAGTAGTCTCTAATCCTAGCAACACAGCTCTTTCATTCAAAAATTCTTTTATGTTCATTTTCAACCCAATAAGTCCCTAGATCAATACAACTTACCTATTACATATGTGAGCCCGTTGTTCACATATGTGATATAATAATAGTCAGCAATTCTTTTATCAATGGACGAATATAACTAAAATTATTTGATTAGCTTGATAGATAGGTGACCATTTATGGCCAATAATACCGAGCGGGATGAGATTCTGGCTTTTGTGGCAGAAAAATATTATCTTGAAGACCACAAACAAACCGATATTGCGGAAATGATCGGACTCACCCGCTCTGCAATCTCCCGCATGTTAACAGAAGCACGCGAAAAAGGGATAGTCGAGATCGTTGTCCACTATCCATTCCAGTACAACCAGGAGTTGGAGAATAAACTAAATAGAAATTTCGGACTTAAGCATGTTGCGGTTGTTGAGTTCAGCAGACAACCGAACTATGACGATCTCAGAAAGCAGCTTGGAATTGCAGCCTCCAAGTTATTGTCCAATATCATTGAACCCGGATACCAAATAGGTATCGCCTGGGGAACCACGGTCCAGGCCACAATCGAAGCTTTTGAATCCAGTCCTATTCCAGACACGAAAGTTGTCCAGTTGGTTGGTGTTTTAGGCTCAACCCGTCACGCTTACAGCGCTCAAACCCTGGTAGAAAGACTGGCCCACAAGATCAGCGCTGAAGGTAAGTACCTTTACTCTCCATTTATTGTTGAAAGTGAAGAAACAGCTTCCTCTCTATTAAAAGACCCGTCTGTGATGCAGGCCATCTCCAATGCTAAAGAATGTGATATCGCATTGATGGGTATTGGTACAACCAAACCAAAATACTGCAGTCTTTATAAAGGAGATCACATCAGCCTCGCTGAGTTGGAAAAGATCCAATCAGCCAACGCGGTAGGTGATGTGTGCGCCCTCTATTTTGAGCTTAATGGGGCCTTGGCCCAGGTAGATTTTCATCAGCGGAGAATTGGCACATCGGTTGAAGCTTTGCGTGCGATTGATATCCGCCTTGGCGTAGCCGGAGATATTAATAAGTCCGAGGCTATCTTGGGAGCGATCCGGGGCGGGTTTATCAATTCGTTGGTCACGGACAACCTAACAGCTCTCCGGATCCTGGAACTGGATCAGGACCAACAATAAAACGGCAAACTGACAGGAATTCTATGAAACTACAAAAATTTACGACCATCCTTCTGGATGGTGATGGCGTGCTGTGGAAATCAAATCAACCCATACCGGGGATAAAGCCTTTTTTTGATCTACTAAATGACCTTGGTGTCCGCTGGGCTCTCCTGACTAACAACAATACCCGCACCGCTCAGGATTATATAGATAAATTGGAAAATTTTGGGATCCCGGCAAGTCCTTCCTCTGTTTTTACCAGTTCTACAGTGACCGCTGATTATTTACTGGAGAAATACGGCAAAGATGCCGTCCTCCATGTGGTTGGAATGGATGGATTAACCCGAACCTTAAAAGATGCTGGTTTCCAATTCACCACAGGGGAAGAGATACCCGAGAATAACGTAACAGCCGTGGTAGCAGGTATGGACCGGGAGATCAATCTCCAGAAAATCACTATTGCCATGAGGTTGATCATGGGTGGCGCAGACTTCATAGCTACCAATACGGATGGTTCCTTCCCCACTCCGGATGGTATCAACCCTGGAACCGGGACCGTGATTGGCGCACTGCAGTTCGCCTCTGGAACAGAACCTTATGTCGTTGGGAAACCACAACCAGCCATCTTCCAAACAGCCTTGAAGGTGCTTGGATCGAAGATCGAAAATACACTTATGGTAGGTGATCGGTTAAATACGGACATCCTTGGAGCCAACAAGGTGGGAATTCAAACCGCAGCAGTGCTAACGGGCGTGACATCCAGGGACGAAATTAACCAGAGTGAAATTAAACCTGATTTCATCTTTGAGGACATCAGCAGCCTGCACCTGGCTCTTGAAGAGGTCTATGGATCATGAAGCCATTAATCTTGTTGACTAATGATGATGGGATACATTCGCCAGGATTGGCGGCAGCCGCCCAGGCGCTTGATCCTCTGGGAGAACTGCTGATAGTCGCACCTGTCGAACAGCAAACATCCATGTCCAGAAGCAGATCCCAACAATACGGCGTGGATGGAACAATTGAAAAAACCACCGTTCATTATGGGGATCAAAGCTGGGCAGGATACGGCGTTAAAGCAACACCAGCCCTTGCGGTCGTCCACGCAGTCGGAGAAATTGCAGATCGAGAGATATCATTGGCGATATCAGGTATTAATTATGGTGAAAATGTCGGAACCTGCGTAACTGTTTCGGGAACCATTGGAGCCGCTCTCGAGGCGGCAGAAAAGGGGATTCCAGCTCTGGCAGTCTCACAAGAAATCACCGGCATTGACTACCATACATACAGCAAAGAAGTTGATTTTTCAACAGCGATATATTTCACTCGGAATATCGCACAAGTGATGTTAAACAATGAATTGCCGCTCGATGCTGATGTTCTTAAATTAGAAATCCCTCTTGGCGCTACAACAGATACTGAAATGGTGATCACCAGGCAAGATCGCCTGGTCTACTATCAATCAACACCGATAAAACGGGAAAAGCTGTTAGGAACAAAAGCTGCTGTATCTCATCTGCCAAGCAAGGGAAAATTTTCAAGAAAAGACACCGATGCTTACGCCCTGGCAGAAGGATTAGTATCCATTACGCCGCTCAGCCTGGATCTGACATCGCGTAACTGCCTGGATAAAATTGCTGGGGTCTTTGATTCAAAATTATTAGACGAGGAATAAAAATAATGACAGGAACGATCCACAAATTTACAGGAGATTGGGAAAAGTCCTTCCAATGGGAAGGCACCAGGACTAGGCTTTATAAAAAAGAACCCGATAATCGTGTTTCAGAAACCTGGATGATCGGCAAAAAAGAAGGTGCGGAAAACTTTGCGTTTCGGTATTATCAAATCGAGGCAGGCGGTCATTCTAACAAAGAACAGCATCCCTATGATCATGGGATCTTGGTCCTTCAAGGTTCCGGCAAAGTGCTTTTAGGAGAAGAAATTCACAATATATCCAGGGGAGACATCATTCACATCCCCCCCGATGCGCTGCACCAGATTTCCAATTCCAGGCAAGAGCCACTGGGGTTCTTATGCGTTATCCCTGCCCGACGACAAAAAGAAGGTGGTATCGTTTGGGCTGAAGAAGGCATTCATTTTGACTAGAACAGAATCATATAATTATTGGAGGTTGTTATGACAGAACGTATGAAATGGGGTGTTCTGGGAACAGGCAAGATCACCTCGCGGTTTGCCCAAGCATTAAACAACATACCAGAACACGCTGAGCTCCTCGCAGTTGGATCAAGGAATCAGGAGACTGCTGACGCTTTTGGCGACAAATTCAAAATCCCCAGGCGTTATACAAGTTATGAGGATGTAGCCAAGGATCCTGATATCGATATCATATATATCGGCACGCCTGGTGTTTTCCATCTGAGAGACGCCAGCCTGGCGCTTAATCACGGCAAACATGTACTATGTGAAAAAGCATTTACAATCAATGCCAAAGAAGCCCAGGAAATGGTTGATCTGGCCCGCGCAAAGAACTTATTTCTAATGGAAGCCATGTGGACCCGGTTCTTCCCGATCCACGTGAGAATCCGGGAATTGCTGGCAGAAAAAGTTCTTGGAAAGGTAAACGGGGTAACCATTAACTTTCTCGCAACAGCTCCCTTTGATCTAGAAAATCGCTTCTTTGACATTAACCTGGGCGCCAGTGTTTTGCTTGATACTGCTGCTTATGGTGTATCCTGGTCCTCCAGCCTTTTCGGTGAACCAGAAGCTGTCACCGGCCTGGCGACAATTGGGGAAAGCGGCGCAGATTACCAGGTTGCCCTGGCGCTGAGATATAAAGAGGGTCAGCTGGCCAGTTTGCTATCCTCCCAAGTCTCCTATGATGACAAAGATGCCGTCCTGTTTGGCGAAAAGGGTAAAATCGTGGTCCATTCGCCTTGGTATAAACCAGTAGCCATGACCTTACACACCCAGGACAAAGAGCCTGAGTTGATCTCTATGCCTCTGGATGGCTACAACGGCTATGAATACGAAGCCATGGAAGTGATGAATTGCATTAAGGCCGGTAAAACCGAGTCCGAGATCATGCCGCTAGATGAAACCCTCAGCATCATGAAGACCCTCGATACTTTCCGGGAACAATGGGGACATAAATTCCCCTTTGAGGATTAAGTCAATCCTGAAATACAAAAGGTGAGCTATGAGTAAATTTGATGTGATCGTAATTGGAGCGGGTCCAGCAGGATATGTATCAGCCATTCGAGCGGCTCAGCTTGGAAAACAGGTAGCTGTAATTGAAAAGGAATACCTGGGTGGGGTTTGTTTGAACGTTGGCTGTATCCCTTCCAAGAGTCTGCTAAAAAATGCTGACCTGGCATTTACGCTTACCAACCAGGCAAAAGATTTTGGAATCTCTTTTGATAACCTGAAATTGGATTATGCGGCTGCAGTGAAACGAAGCCGCCGGGTTTCAAAACGACTGATAAAGGGTGTTGAATTCTTACTGAAGAAGAATAAGATCACCCTTTATACTGGAAACGCGGAATTTGCCTCCCCTGATACTATTAATGTGATTGGAGCAGATGGAGAAGTGAAAATTACCGCGCCGAATATCATCATAGCCACCGGCGCCCGGCCATTTATCATTCCCGGGATAGAAGTGGATGGCAAACAAGTGGTGACCTACAAGGAAGCCATCCTCCAAGAAAACCTGCCGAAGTCCGCTGTGATAGTGGGCGCTGGCGCAATTGGGATGGAATTTGCCACCATCTGGAACAGCTACGGCGTTCCTGTTACTGTCGTAGAAATGATGGACCGGATCACACCCAACGAAGACCCGGAAGTCAGCGACACACTAGAAAAAGCCATCAACAAACATGGCATTAAAACCCTCACAAAGACCAAAGTCACCAAGGTTGAAAAACTAAAAACCAAGTTGAATGTGACTGTTGAGGGTCCTGAGGGAAAAGAGAAGATCTCCACTGACCAGGTCCTTCTGGCAGCCAGTTTTGTTCCCAATACTGACAGCCTGGGGCTGGAAAAAACCGGTGTCAATCTGGATAAGCACGGGTTCGTCGAAATTGACGACCGGATGGCGACCAATGTTCCTGGGATCTGGGCTATAGGTGACGTCACCGGAAAGCTAATGCTGGCTCACGCCGGTATGGCTATGGGTATAGTTTGCGCAGAAGTCATTGCTGGAGGATCTCCGGAAAAACTAAACTTCCAGAACATGCCCAAAGCGACCTACTGCCATCCCCAGGTTGCATCCTTCGGGCTCACCGAAGAAGCTGCCAAAGCCGCTGGCTACGATGTTGCAGTTGGAAAATTTAACTTCCAGGCCAATGGAAAAGCCCTGGGGTTGAATGATTACGCAGGCTGGGTCAAGATTGTCACCGATAAAAAATTCGGGGAGATCCTGGGGGCTCATATGATCGGCCCAGAAGTGACCGAGCTACTTCCAGAACTGACCCTGGCTCAGGCTAACGAGCTCACATCAGTTGAGATCGGGCATAATATCCACGCTCATCCAACATTAAGCGAGGTGCTGCACGAAGCCGCTAAAGACGTGACCGGAGAGGCTATTCACGCATAATGAACAATCCAGCCAATAACGAAACACCTGCCAATAAAACTGGCAGGTGTTTTTGATTCATTCTTGTAACCCTTGACTATATCTGCTCTTTAATTTATCACGATCTATGGCATATCTACCCAGCGTTCTTCCTGAGCAGAACGGAAGCTCGCATCCAGTACTTGTTGAGTGTTTACTCCATCCAGAATAGTTGGACAAGGTTGTTGTATACCCAAAGCTGCTCGGGTAACCTGGTACTGGGAATTGGCATGGGTATCCAGGAAATTTACGAGACTCCTTCCTCCCGGGACCTTGTTCCCCGGATATTCATGCAATGTCTGGATCTGTTTAAACCCATGGTCCCCGCCGAGAGGCTGGCGAGCATCTCTCGCGTCATAAACATAAAGCCACCCAGAGTCCATGAAATTAAATTTCAGGGCTCCTTTTGTGCCATGGATTTCAAAATTGAGATCGTCCGTTGTACCGGCTGCTATCCGGGAAGCCTCAATCACTCCAATTCCTCCTGCTACCAATTCCACCAAAAGATGGGCGTGATCGTCCACAAGGACCCGCTCCCTGGTCTTTTGATCAATTCCAGTTGGCCTCTGGTCGATAAAGGTTTTGGTTTGAGCCATGACCCGCTTAAAGGGTCCTGCCAGGTAGAGCATCAAATCTATGATGTGCGCTCCAAGGTCTACCAGGGCGCCACCTCCCGAATGTTCCTGCGTCAAACGCCAGGACATGGGTTTTTCCGAATCGAGATAGCTGGAATGATAGTACTGGGCCCGGAAGTTCATAACTTCTCCAAGGAAGCCGGAATCAATCAATTCCTTAGCCTTCATTACTGCCGGGATAAAGCGGAAATTGAAAACAATCTGGATCACTCGATCTGATGAATTGGATAACTTTAACATCTGCCGGGCTTGGTCTATATTCAACGCAAGAGGTTTTTCTATATAAATATGTTTACCTGCAGCCAGGGCTTTCTGAAAGATCTCAAAATGTGTGTCATTCGGGGTACAAATATCGATCAGGTCGATCTCTGGATCTTCCAGTAGTGTATGATAATCCGTCGTCCCATAGGAAAACCCTCCCTGATCTACTGCTGCATCAGCGGATTCCTGGGAACGGGCTGCCGCTCCCCGTAAGTGAATTTTTTTGGGTAGGTCTGGATAATACAGATTGAGATTCCGCCAATTCACTGTATGAAATTTACCAATGCCCCCATATCCTATCAATCCAATAGAAAAGACGTCCTTGTTATGCTCAATAACAGTGGATGATTTTTCCTTTACCATGTGGGTTTTCCTGTGAATAGATTAATTCGTGATTCTAGAAATACTCTAAGGCTGATTCTAACACTCAGGATGATTGGTTTTACCCAGGTCTTAATTTCCAGACCAGCTTAAACTGATCCTCCCCCGCTCCAGGTCCACTTGCTGGATAGTTACCTTGATAATATCTCCCAGGTTCAAGTCCACCCCAGCCGGTATCTTCGATCTATGTAGCAGCCCAGCGTTTTTTACTCCCAGGTCAATAAATGCACCAAACTCAACTACATTCTGCACAGTTCCCTGCAGCTCCATACCTTCAACCAGGTCTTCCACGGTCAATACATCCTTGCGCAGAAATGGTTTTGGCAGATCTTGTCTTGGATCGCGCCCAGGCTGAACCAGCTGCTTAAAAATATCCGCCAGGGTTGGAACCCCGACCTTCAATACCGTTGCCAGGTCCTCGGCAGTCTTCTTTTCACTCAGTCGGACCAATGCGCTCTGTTTTGACTTAGAATCGTCATTCAGGTCGATGCCGGCTTGATGAATGACCTGCTCGGCCGCAGAATAACTTTCTGGATGAATTGCCGTTTTGTCCAGGGGATTATCTCCTTCCCTGATACGCAGAAATCCAGCTGCCTGCTGATAAGTCTTTTCGCCCATGCCGGGAACATCCTGTACTTTTTCGCGGTTCTTAAAATGACCAGTTTTATCTCGGTAGGCCACAATCCGTTCAGCTAATCCCGGGCCAATGCCCGAAATAAATGATAAAAGAGCTGGAGAGGCGGTGTTAATTTCCACACCAACCTGATTTACCACGCTTTCAACAACTTGTTTCAATTTCTCTTTTAGCTTTGACTGGTTGACATCATGCTGATACATGCCTACCCCTAAAGATTGGGGGTCGATCTTAACCAGCTCGGCCAGCGGATCCTGAACACGGCGGGCGATTGACACAGCCCCTCTGAAGGTGACATCCATATCCGGCAGCTCTCGTCCGGCTAGTTTGCTGGCGCTGTATACACTTGCTCCGGCTTCACTGGTAATCAGGTAATTCACACCAGCCAGATCCTTAATAACATCCGCCACAAATAATTCGGTCTCCCGCGATGCTGTCCCGTTTCCGATAACGATCAGTGACACTTTCCATTTCTCAATGTTCTTGAGCAAGTATTCTCGGGCCTGTTCCAACTGTTTTCGGGGAGGAACTGGAAAGATCGTCCCGGTGACCAGGGCCTTCCCGGTTGGGTCTACAATTGCCACCTTGCATCCTGTCCGGTAGCCTGGATCCAGACCCATAACAGTATATCCAGCGAGCGGGGGCTGCAGCAATAGCGCCCGCAGATTCTTGGAAAAGATCTGCAGCGCCCGATCTTCTGCTTTTTCAGTCAGGGTGCGACGGACATCTCGAAATATGGCCGGAAGCAATAATCTTGAAGCAGCGTCAGCTATACTCTTGTTGAGTTCTCCAGAAAGAAGAGATTCCGGATCCAGTGGATACTGGGTCCGGATCAACGGTTCCCATAACTTTTCGGGAAGAGTGAGCTTCACCGCCAGGATGCCTTGTTCTTCCGCGCGGTTAATAGCCATGGTCTGATGGGGGCGAATGCGATTAGATTGGATCTTAAACTCGTAATAGTCCTGATAGACCTGCCTTTGATCTTCCCCTCTCTTTTTCTTAGCGGTCGATAACAGGCTATTTTGGATGGCTTTTTTACGGAGCTGCTGGCGGATCTGCGGATGATCGCTGATAACTTCAGCAGCGATATCCCGGGCACCCTGCCAGGCATCTTCCACTGTTAAGACTTGATCATTAATATAAGGGGTGGCCAATTCTTCCAGAGATTCTTGTCTTTTTTCCTGCCCCAGGATCAACTCCGCCAGCGGTTCCAATCCCTTTTCTCTGGCACTACTCGCTCGTGTTTTTCTCTTGGGCTTATAGGGTTGATAAAGGTCCTCCAGATCTGCCTTGGAGTTGGTTGAAATGATTTCCTTTTCTAGGTCTGGAGTCAGCTTTCCTTGGTTTTGAATGCTTTTCAGGATTGTTACCCGGCGTTCATCCAACCCCCGTAGTCGGGTGAGCTCTTCAGAAATATTCCGAAGCTGTTCCTCATCCAGTCCACCGGTGGCTTCTTTCCGATATCTGGCGATAAAGGGGATGGTGTTGCCATCGTCCAGCAGCGAGACAACGGATTTCACGCCAGACAGCGGGACATTCAGAGAATCGGCTATATACTTTTGGTTAGACATATCTGTTCGAGCTCAACGAATAAGGCAGCTTGAAGGTATTTCATCACTCCGTATAACCACATATTGCCACTGCTCGCGGTCCAGTATGCACTCCCAATACCGGGGATACGATGCTGATGATGATTTCAGCTGGATTAATTTCGGATTTGATCTTCTCTGTAAGAGTGTTGGCTTCTTCCAGGGCAGCATTATGCAAAACTGCAATCCTGAGTGGTTTTTCTCTGTCTACCTGGTCAAAAAAATCCACAAACAAATCGTTCAGCGCTTTCTTCCTGGTCCGGGAGCGCCTCCCCCCTGCTACTTCGCCGCTTTTATGATCAACGGAGATCTGTGGTTTCAAATTCAGCAAATTACCGATAAAGTGACTTGCTCCGCCGATGCGTCCTCCTTTGTGCAGGTATTCTAAAGTATCCAGGGTAATGATATACACCATTGTGCTGCGTGCTTGATCTGCTGAGTCGATCATGGCCTGGAGATCACCACCGCTTTCCCGCGCTCTGGCGGCAGCCAACACTTGCCAGCCCAGGCTCATAGAATTGGCTTTTGAATCCACTACTTTGACGGGAAGATCCACCATTGCCGCTGCAGCTTTGGCGGACTCATGGGTTCCGCTCATGGCACTGCTGATGGTAATGATCAGGATTTCCTCCGCCCCATCATTTTTGGCGGCCTCATAGGCCAGTACCATTTGCTGCGGAGTAGGTTGTGATGTGGTTGGAAGGCTTGGATCTGTTTCCAGCCGCTTGTAAAAATCTTTCGCGGTCAAGTTAACCCCATCCTGGAACTGCTCTTCTCCCCAGATAATTGTCAGGGGAACAACCTTGATATCATATTTATCCAGGAACTCCTGGGGGATATCACAGGTACTGTCTGTTAACAGGGCAATTCTGTGGGTCATTTGATCTCCTTGTTTTGATCCTTGTACTGGCAGGTTTCTCTCATGGTGCAGTAATCACAAATGCATTCTCCAGAACATATATTTGGTCCAATGCCTATCATCATTGAAAGCGATTTACGGGGAACCATTAGATAATGAGGTGATAACGAAACGCTGATCTGATCTTGGTCAACCAAATCAAAAATAGTTGTTTGTCCTTCCTCAACATCCCAGCCGATCATGCCAGGGCTAAGAGGGATAGTGGTTTGCAGCCCATCGGCAGCAGCCTTTGTTTCGATCTTCCTGCAGACCGCATTGGCTAGCGATTCCACTGCGGCCGCTCCAACGCCATCAACTGCCAAAGCCAACACAATATCATCATCTATGACCTCAGAAGTATAATCGTCGATCTTAGTCCCAACGGTGCATACAACCACAGAAATACGTGTTGCACCGAGCAGGTGTCCAATAACCAGTGGGCCAGTTATCCCATATCCGCCTTCCAATTCAATGCTGTTATGCTGGAAACTGGCAACCTGAAATTCCTTTACAAACACCTCCGGCTCGAGCAAACCCGTAACGGAATCCAGGGCTTTCTCTGCAATGTCAACAAGGAGAGGGTTGCGAGACCGGATTACATCCGGGTCAGCGCCCTGCCCGCGCAGGACACTATCCACAGTTAGGTTTAGATCATCAATCTGCCACTTATTCATAAAAGATCAGGATTATTCAGACTTATGCTCTCGGTAATATCCGATGTAGAGGGAATCGTAATAATCCTTTCCCAGCAGTAAATCAGATGCCCGGATAACCGAGGTAAGTTTCATAGGATCTGTGATAGCACAGGTTGCGCCGGCACCCATTGCTAAAGCCAGGAACACCTAGTTAATGGTATGTCGGTCAGGAAGCCCAAAGGAAACGTTGCTGGCGCCCAGGTTGATATTCACTCCAAATTCTTCCATAACGCGCCGGATTGTTTCAAGGGGCACTACACCAGCTTCGCTGGCTGCTCCCAAGGAGAAATAAAGCCAGGATTGATTCATTCAATTTTATATTTAAGCTAGTTAGATTAGGTCAGTTTCATTACCACCATGCCCAGAATATCGGCAGCCTTATCGGCCTGATCCGCCATATTGGATACATGCCGGTAAACCTCACGCCGGCGAAGCATGACCATTAAGGGTTCAAAATCTTTGGCTTTGACAAATAGGTCTCCGATGGCAACTCGATAGAGATGTTCCACCTCGTTTTCGATCTTTTTTGCCCGGCGGGCGTGTTCACCTGCTACGCGGGGGTTCGTGGAGATAGTATGGAAGGCCATTTCCAGTTCTTCGGTCGCTTCCCGGGTCAAAGTTACCATCTTCACTAAATAATCATCTGCTTCAGTTCCCAACAGCTGCATTTCCTCAACTGTCGAATAACAATAATCCAGAATATCATCAATATACAAGGAAATCATAAAAATATCTTCCCGGTCGAGGGGCGTGATAAAAGTATTATGCAGCTCATCGATCAATATCCGGCGCACTTCATCAGCTTCAATCTCTTTGACCCGCATCTGGTCGATGGCTTTTTCTTTTAGCCCGGTTTTTCCCAGCCATTTTTCTAAAAGTTTCAAACCCTCAACGGTGATCTGGGTCTGCTCGATTAACATCCCAACAAACTTATCTACTTTTTTCCCGCGTTTAAACACACCTGAGATACCCATATCCTTCCTCCAATCCAAAACTTGATCACCCGTTTAGGGAATTAGATAATCAATCAAAAAGTACAATAATGCTGCAATTCCTGCCGATGCCGGAACAGTTAAGAACCAGGCCACCAGGATATCACCCATCACTCCCCAGCGAACCTGGGATCTGCGCTGCGCAGCTCCAACTCCAAGAATGGAGGAGCTGACCACGTGGGTTGTGCTGACAGGGCCGCCGAATAACGAAGCTGTCAGGATGACCACCATGGATGAAAGTTGAGATGCAAAACTGTGGATGGGTCTGATCCTGTAGAATTTTCCACCCAGGGTATGAATGATCCTCCAACCTCCGGATGCTGTACCAATACCTATCGCGGTCGCACTTGACAAGATCACCCACCAGGGAACGGCAAATGATTCTTGATATCCCAGAACAACCAGGCCCAAAGTAATAATGCCCATTGTTTTCTGAGCATCATTTGTTCCGTGGCTCAAAGCAAGCGTGAAAGCTGTTGGTATCTGAGCGTACTTAAAAAACAGGTTAGCTTTTGGTGTAGCATTACGTACGGCCCACATGCTGATCCGCATCACAAGTTGTCCGAGGACATAGCCCAATACAGGAGATAAAAACAAAGCTATGGCTACCAATCCCAGCCCTTCTATTTTTAGAGATTGAAACCCTGTCTCTACTATTACCGCGCCCACTATGCCGCCAATCAAGGCATGGGATGAGCTGGAAGGAATTCCGAAAAACCAGGTGAGAAGATTCCAGATACTGGCGCTTAGTAAGGCCGCTAAAACGACGGCGATAGTTATTGAATCTGGTGACGCCACATCCTGTCCGATTGTTTTTGCGACTGCGACACCAAAAACAAATGGTCCGATGAAATTTGCCGCCGTGGCCATGATCAGCGCAGCTGTGGGGGTCATTGCCCGGGAGGAGATCATGGTTGCCACAACATTGGCGCTATCTTGAAATCCATTCAGAAAATCGTAAATCAAGGCCAGGGCGATTAGAGTGATAATTAATATTTGGTCCATAATTATTTTTTTTAGAAGGAAGGCCTGGATGGTATTATGCTTACCTGGCCTTTAGTTTCTTTAATATATACCTTTTTTCAGGGTAAGGCATTATAACCATTAACGATAAACTCTGACAAGGTTTGTTTAATTCAACCAGATCTAATGGTTTGGGTTATTTACGAGAGGGAGAAAATAAACGAAATCAATTTCCCATTATCAGATCAGACGGGAAAAGAGATGCTGAACTCACTGCCTTGGCCTGCTCCTGCACTTTGGGCTGAAATTTCGCCGCCTTGCGCGTTTACAAGAGCCTGGGTGATCGCCAGTCCTAAACCTGATCCACCTGTACTGCGATTCCGATCTGGATCCACTCTGTAGAAACGATCAAAAATATAGGGCAGATGCTCGGCGTCTATTCCGGTGCCATTATCTTTCACAGATAATGTAGCCAATCCATCATCTTCAGACAACAGGATCTGAACTGTTCCGCCTTTGAGTGTATGGCTAAGAGCATTATTAAGCAAATTGGTCAAACACTGGGTAAGACGGGCACAATCCCCCTGCACCGGTATGATTGTATCGGGTAATTCAGTAACCAGGGAGATTTCCTGGTCATCAAAGAGGGGCTGATAAATACCCGCGGTATCTTGAATAATCTCGATCAAATCTTGGTTGGTAAGATTAATAGAATACTCTTTGGCTTCCAGTAGAGCTAGATCGTGCAAATCATTCACCAGCCGGGAAAGTTGGCGGGTTTGATCATAGAGACGGGCGACTTCAACTTTATCGAGTTCATAAACATCATCCAGAATCGCTCTCAAGTTTCCCTGGATAACCGTTAGGGGTGTCCGTAGTTCATGAGCGATATCAGCTAACATGTTATTCCGTAAACTATCGGCTTCTTCCAGCGCGGCGGCCATGGTATTAAAGGCCACAGCTACCTCTCTGATTTCGCTAGTACCTTTCACTTCGATGCGCTGAGTGAGGTCCTGGGATCCAACTGCCCGGGCTGCCTTGACAAGATTATTCAAAGGGGCAGCCAATCCCCGACTGCTTATCACTCCAACCATTATGCCCACCATGGATATAGAAAATAGGATCCTGACTAAACCAATAACAAGTTCACTTTGCCCATAGCGGTTTATCCTGGTCAGAAATGATAGCTGCGGATCATCTGGAACGGTTTCAAATACCCCGCCATCCGGTTGGACCAGGTTGATATTTTCTGCCTGGATTGTTAGGTAGATCCCGGTCGGGATTACGATCAGAAAGATCATGATCGCCACATACGTGAGACTGATCCTCACCCAGAGCTGATTCAATTTCATCGGTCTCTCATCCGGTAGCCAATACCATGAACTGTTTGGATGAAGGATCCCTGATCAGTATTTTCATCAATCTTCCGACGTAAGTTTTTGATATGGGAATCCAATGTTCGACCAGCACTTGCCGAACCGTACCCCAATGCTTTTTCTGCCAGTTCGTCACGGGTAATCACAAATCCAGGGTTTTCCATTAATACTTTTAATAATTCGAACTCTGAAGGAGTTAGATTGATCATCTCCTTATTACGAGAAAGTTCCCTCTTACCGATATCTAAGACCAGCTGCCCAACCTGCAAACGCTGCGGTACCTGGGATTCCTGCTGAAGCTGTGTGCGCCGCAGCAAAGCCCGGACCCGGGCGACTACTTCACGAGGATTAAAGGGTTTGGTGATGTAATCATCGGCGCCGATTTCCAATCCCACGATCTTGTCATTATCTTCCACCCTGGCAGTAAGCATGATTATTGGAGTGGCTGCTATATTAGAATCTGACCTTACCATGCGAGCCACATCCCAACCATCGCGATCCGGAAGCATTAAATCCAAGATCAAGAGTTGAGGTTTTTCTGACCGCAATACTCTCAGCGCTGACTCGCCATCATACGCCGTCAGGACTTGATATCCCGCTTTTTCCAGGTAAGAACGCACCAGGCGGACTATATCCCTATCATCATCTACAACAAGAATTCTATCCATGGTCATAAATCATCAGGCTGATTGTGTTTCTAAAAGATAAGCCACAGTCATTATTCGCTCCGCAGGGCTTCAATGGGTTCCAGCTGGGATGCTCTGTTAGCTGGGTAAATCCCAAAGAACAGACCAACAGCTGCAGAGAATAGGGTTGCAAGGAGGACAGAGTTAAGGGTAATGGCGGGGTTCAAAAGGAAGTCACTGGCTGCGGCGATCCTACCGATCCCCAGGGATAATAACCACCCCAGGATAATACCTATAATGCCGCCTATCACACTTAATAAGGAAGATTCGATCAGGAATTGAGTCAGGATATCCTTTTTCTTGGCACCCACGGCTTTTCTCAAGCCAATTTCCTTGGTCCTTTCAGTGACCGATACCAGCATGATGTTCATAATTCCAATGCCACCAACAAGCAAACTGATCCCAGCAACGCCCCCTAGGAAGATCGTAAACACACCTGTAATCGTTGAGGCAAAATCAAGGAAAAGTTCCTGAGTAAGGATCGAGAAATCATTCTCGCCTAAATTGATATTATGTCGGTCACGCAAAATGTTCGTCACTTCTTCTTCGGCCATTTTCACAGAATCGGCATCAATCGCTGAAACATAGATCGTATCAACCTGGTTTTTTACACTCCGTGACATTAACCTTGTTTGAGCCGTTGTCAAGGGAATCAAAATTTGATCGTCCGGGCTGGGGCCAAATCCTGAACCGCCCTCTTTTTTCAGAATACCCACCACGCGGAAGGGCTGTCCGGCAACTCTGACCGTCTCTCCTATTAACCCGTCAGACCTCCCAAACAGATCTTCAGCCACGTTCGTTCCCAAGATTGCAGCCGAAGCCAATCCAGAGATTTGAGAAGAAGAAAAGAATTCTCCTTCAGAAAGTTCAACTGTCTGAACATTGCTGTACCCTTCGTTCACACCGACAAATATAGCGTTAATCACATTGCCAGCATTGGTCAATTCTGCCTGGCCCTGTATCACTGGAGCTGACGCTGCGACCGATGGTGCAAAAATCGGATCTGCGATCGCTTCTGCATCCCGAATGGTCAGCGGTTCTGGGTTAGTGACGTCATCATAATTGGTCCTCACAAAAAGAAGGTTGGTGCCAATACCTTCGATTTCTCCCACAATGGCCTGTTCTGTTCCATTGCCTATTGCTAGCATGGCGATCACTGCGCCGACACCAATAATGATGCCCAGCATAGTTAAAGCTGTACGGACTTTATTTGAGGTGAGGCTCTCGAGAGCCTCCAACATGGAAGATCCTATATTCATATCAATTACTCCGCTATACAACCATCCCGGATAGATATTATCCGGTCAGTCAGTTCAGCTATCTCAGGATCGTGGGTGACGATGATCAAAGTGGTTCCCCGATCTTTATTTAAATTCTTTAACAAGGTCATGATCTCTTCCCCGGAAGTTGAGTCCAGGTTCCCCGTGGGCTCGTCTGCCATGATGATCGCCGGGTTATTTACCAATGCCCGCGCTATTGCCACTCGCTGCATCTGTCCACCAGACAACTCATTGGGGCGGTGATGAACTCGATCTCCCAAGCCTACAGCCTCTAAAGCTTCCCGGGCAACCTGTTTTCGATTGCGTCCATTCAATACTGCGTAGCGCATGGGCAGCTCAACATTAGCTAGAGCTGTTGCTCTTGGCAGCAAATTAAAACTCTGGAAGACAAAACCAACCCCACGGTTGCGAATCTCTGCCAATTGATCATCATTTAACGTTGCCACGCTCTCTCCGTTCAGGTGGTAGTCACCTGATGTCGGTCGATCCAGGCATCCCAGAATATTCATCAGGGTGGATTTTCCTGAACCAGAGGGGCCCATGATGGATAATATTTCTCCCCGGGCTATATTAACTGAAAGGCCTCTTAAAGCATGCACTTCAATCTCGCCCATCTGGTATACCTTTGTGATATCTTTTGCTTCAACTACCCATTCTGTCATGAATAACTCCAATAAACTTTTCCAATTCTATCTAAATGCTGAAGGAGGTCCCCCGCCTGGATCCATTTCGTCGAATATACTCACACTGGGCGGATTGAGGACCAAATAATCCCCTTCCTTGATTTCACCTTCCAGCAGCTCCGCAAACTCGTCAGACGACGCACCCAGGACAACTGGAACTCTTTCTAGATTCTCCATATTGGCTTGTTCTCCTGTTATCGAAACGTACACAACTTGCTCTCCATTCACCCAGCGCACAGCGCGGGTGGGAATGATCAGGACGTCCTCTACCTGGCGTACAACTATCTGCACCCCCGCAGTTAAACCCGGACGGACTTCTTCATCAGCGTCCACTAGTTTGATAGTTACCTCAAAGGACACCAACCCCTGCTGCAGGTTACCAACGGGCGAGACGTCAACAACTTCTCCCGTGTATTCATTGCCCAGGATAGCATCAAAAGACAAAGTGACTGGTTGACCAACATTGATCTGGATGATATCCACTTCAGAAATGGCGACATCTACCAACAGGGTGTCCAAATTATCAATCCGGAAAGCAAGGCTGTTAGGAGCAATCAGATCTCCAGGAAGCATTTCTAACACTGTTATCACACCATCAAACGGGGATGTGATAAAGGCAGCGTCCAGGGATGCCTGGGCTGCCGAAATGCGGGCTTCCGCCATCGTGATATCATCCGGGTCCGGGCCATCTTTAACTCTAGCGTACTGCCGTTCCGCAGTACCTAGCTGTCCAATTGCAACAGCAACTTTGGCGTCCAGGATCCCCATCTCAATTTCATCAGCACCTACTTGAAGCCAGTTAACATACCATCGAGCAGTCTGGTATTGATTTATTGCATCTGTAAGGTTAATCTGGGCATACGCTTTATTAACCTTTCCTTGAGCGTTATTGTATCTTTTCTGTTTATTTTCTAATTGTTTCTCAGCAATTACTAGTTTTGCTTTAGCGGATTTTAATTCTTCAGGGCTATAGCGGTTCCCCGGCTGATTCAACAACCAGCGGTATTCAGCATCATCCACTGCATCCCTGACATTAGCAAGTACTAATTGGGCGTTGGCTGATACTTCCGCCGCATTTTCGTAAAGATCCTCCAGGGCTCTGGTTGCTGTAACCAACTCTTGCTGGGACATATAATAATTCTGTGGGAGGGATTCTTCAGTTAACTCGGCCAGAACCTGATCCGCCTTCACTTTATCCCCCAGTCTGACCATTACTTCAGACACTATTCCTGCCGTTTCCCAGTAGAGTAATGCACTCTGGTCAGCACGTACTTCGCCAGTTTCATCAACCACCGCGCTGAGTTCTCCATAATTCACCTGGAAAGTTTGTAAGTCGCTACTACTGGCCTGGCTCTTTTGCCTGGCGCTGACAACACCATATGTCGCTCCTGCCAAGATCAATGCGCCAACAATAATTAATATAATGGTTCTCTTTTTCATTAGTATCTCCCTTCTTCAAACGCCACTGATTTCTTAATCCCAGGGCATACCCTGTAAGATATACGTACAATAATTAAATCCTTCATCATTTTAGCTTAAGAATCTGGAGATTATCTGGAGGCGGTGTGTGAATTATGGGGAAATCTCCTTGAGGAAGTTAGAAAACAACAATTCTGTAAAGTAAACTACCTGATATTTTGCAGCATGATAACAAAAAAGCCCCTGCTGAGCAGGAGCTTTTTTTGGTTATTGAAGGATAAGCTTACCCTTTTCTGCGCATTGTTTTCAATGCCATTTCTGCCGCCTTGATCAATGGATAAGCAGTTGGCGGAGCAGTTAGCAAGGGATGTGTTCCTATTTGCATGGTAAGCAGGGAAGACACTGTCATATGGTTCTGAATCGCCAGGCCAATCACATTCACGATCTCACCAGCAGAATGAGAACCAAAGACAGATCCACCCAAGATCAGGCCGGAATCTTTGGCAACCACCAGCTTGACAATCTGTTTATGAGTACCAGGCAGCTTGCCTGGGTGATGATCCACACCTTCAAAGCTGGCTGTGATAATATCAAAACCTTCTGCCCGGGCAGTATCTTCTGTGATTCCGGCTACTCCAAAACTGTGGTCTCCCAGAGCTGTAGCGAAAATGGAAATCGTACCTAAAAAGGTTCTGATGGTTTCTAATCCAAACAGGTTCATCCCTGTAACCCTAGCTTCAGCGCAAGCAGTGGATGCCAGCATGGCACCAATGGGTCGATTGGTAATGAAGTCTCGTTTCTCAGAGCAATCCCCAACAGCAAAAATGTCAGGGGTGCTTGTCCGTAAATACTGGTCAACCTTGATAAAACCTAATTCGTTGGTTTCAATTCCAGCATTTACCGCCAGATCAACGTTAGGCCGGTATCCCATGGAGAGGATGACGGCATCGGCTTCCAGCTCTTTTCCGTCCTGAAGCTTGACTGATTTAACAGCTCCGTTACCGCATAATTCCTTAACACCAGAACCAGACTCAACTTTAACGCCGCGTTCAATCAGGATCTCTTCTGCCTTGGAAGCCATCTCTTCATCAAATACTGCGCCAAGAATGTGGGGCAAGATCTCGACAACGGTAACTCCCTTGCCTTGTTTGTTCAGTTCGTCGGAAATTTCCACACCAATGAAACCGCCGCCGATCACAACAACTTTCTTTTTGTCTTGTAGATTCTCTGTTAGGCCGTCCAGATATTCCTTGTCTTTTGGAATGACATAAACGTTCTCAAGGTCCTTTCCTTTCAGCCAACCGGGTTTAACCGGGCTTGAGCCAATGGCGAGCACAAGCTTATCGTAGGAAACCTTCTCTCCATCTGCTAATAAGGCAGTTTTTGCTTCAGTATCAATTTCCACAACTTCGCCTACAACCAGATCAACTCCTGCTTTTTCCAGGCCGGCATCGGAAATTACGTTCTGAGCACTGCTCTCGAGTGAGCCAAAAATGTAGGGGATCCCACAGGGGACAACTACAGCTTTTTCTTTCCGGATCACTAGAAAATCTTTCTCAGGGTAATAACCTTTGCCTGTAAGCGCAGCAACAAGACCAGCCGCGCTTCCCCCTATTACTAATACATCTGTTTTTTTCATACAAATCTCCTTAAAGTTCAACTTACAATGGTAAAAGTTTGCCTACTTGGAGGGAAGAGTTCCCACCAAGTTCGTGCATATTTTCACACACTTAATATTGTTTGTCAACTTTATGTTACAACAAGCTTGTTTCGCCTTTTCTTGATCATGGATAATACTTAGCGGAGACCAGGGTTGTTTTTATGCTTTTGAGTATTCTATTGAAGAGCTTAGGGCAGCCGTTTATTTACTTGTCTGGATCCAATTGGTATAATGCCATCTTAGTTGAGGAGGGGTGCCAGAGTGGCCGATTGGGGCGGTCTCGAAAATCGTTGTGGCCTTATGGGTCACCGTGGGTTCGAATCCCACCCCCTCCGCTTCAACCCCCGTTGCTCTCTGAGGGATAAAAAAACCTGACGGATCGAAATCGTCAGGTTTTTTCTTTTGCAAGTGACCGGATAAATTCAGGAAGGTTTAACGCCAGCACTTCTCATCCGTAAGATAAATCCCATAGCCAAGAACCCTACACCTATCAAGAGAATAATAAAAGACTGCCAGGTGAGCGGGTTGAAAATTGGACCCATTACCCTGACGCTAGCATCAATTAATTCATGATACAACAAAGAGGTCTGGGGAATTCCTTCTGGTATACGTTCTGCCAGCCACCCCCGCCACAGTGGTCGATATAAGATTGCTGTGATCAGCGAGATCAATCCACCACCGATCAGGGGAATACCAAACCACTGACCCAAACCTTCCATTGACCGAACTCCAATAAACAGGATCAACAATAATAAGCCCAGGGGTAAAAGTAGCACGGTATCAAGCTGCCAGCGAATGTTCCGGATATTCCATTTTAATGTGTATACTCCCCCTATCTGCTCCCGCTGCTTCAGCAATGCCTGAGTGGCATTATATTCAGGAGGCATTGCTTCAACCACCATTTTCAAGACATCGTTATAAACTCCGATCTGTTCTGTATGGGGGAAGGTGGACAATTTACACAGCTCTTTGACCATCTGTCCCCGCGGCAGGGGTTCGCCAGGAATGGTTTGCATTTCTTCCATTTGCAGATCCGTACAATCTGGTAGCGAATCGTAAAAAGCCACTACAGCTGCCTCGCCTTCCGGTCCAGACATTCTGTCTTTCAGTGGTTTCATTTTCCAACTAATGAAAGGCAGCTGGTCATCCGTGTCCAACCAGTTATAAAAACCATTTACTGTGACCTCAATCCAGGACTGTATCAAATCGTCTGCCAGGAGAGCTGTTTTTAAGTTTTTCCAGTTCTGTTCTTCCATCGAGTAGATCAAATTATAAAGGTTAAGTTGTCTCCCACCAGGAGTTTCTGTATCTTCAATTTTGGTAGAGATATCCTCCGCCTGTCGGTTGGTCATGATCTCCAGGGCTGCTGGAATAAGTTCTGAATCCAATACCACCCCGGTTGTTATCTCGTTTACTTGCTCCTGGTTAAAGAGCACATTGCCAACATTGCTGGCCATCAGCGCTAACGGAAGCACGATCATTAGCGCGCCAGCCAGGATAAAAGCGATGAATTTTAATATGGCACTAAAAAGAGTTTTCATCAGTTATCCCTCATGAGGTCATCCCAGGGAAATTCCAGTAACGATGCCAGGACAAGGTCTGGCTCCCCACCATCATTATCAAACGGAAGCTGGATGGTGAGTTGATTGGGCACTGCTATACAAAACAATTCTGCTCTTTTGGCCGCCAGTACACCATTGGGAGAATCTTCCAAAACAAGCACTTTCTCTCGCGCAAGTCCCGTCTTCTTCAGGCCTAAATTATAAAGAGCCGGGTTGGGTTTTGCTATCTCAACTTCATCTGCACAACTTGTATGATCAAAATACTCCATAAACCCGAGTCGCTTAAGATGAGAGTGGACCCAGTCCTGATCAGAGCTGGAGACAATTCCCAACATAAGCCCAAGTTCCTTGGCTTTGTTTATCAGATCTTCCACTCCAGGCAGTGGCCTCTTCTGATGGACTAATTTTAATTCTTCTTGTTTGACTTCTTGAAGGATCTCTTTCCTTTTACTCTCTTCTGGGAACTCATTTAGAAACACCTCGATCGGACCTAGATGGTCTGTGGATTTCCCAAGGATCTCCGCCCAATCCATCAGAAGCAGTTCCTGGCCATATTCCTTGAACTTTTCTTTCCATGCCTGAAAGATTGGGGTCTCTGTATCCAGGATCAAGCCATCAAAATCAAATAAGATTCCTTGCAGTGGTGTTTGTAACATCATAATCGTGATTATACAGGATATCCCGAGTTCGCTAACCTTACAGTAGTATAATTAAGCAGTTCTTCGAATTTTTATTACTGGATCAACAACATGGTGAAACAACTCCAGCTGATCATCCGTTTATTGAAGGATAAAAGGGTTCATCCCCTGATCAAAGTGCTGCCCTTTTTATCCTTGTTATATCTGGTCTATCCCGATTTTGTGCCCGGTCCTTTTGACGACGCAGTCGTCATCGGGTTATTTATGCAGTTCTTTGTTAGCCTTGTTCCCGACGAACTTATTGATGAACACCGACATGAGCAGGAGGTCGAGGAACTCAACTCTGACGGAGAAGACTCTGTCATCGAAGGAGAGTTCTGGGAAGAATAAACACCTGCTTAAAAAAAGAAACTCCCCAACCGGGGAGTTTTTTGTTTTGCAGTTAAGGTTAGAAATAATCCTCTTCGTCATCCCCGTCGTCAAATTTAATCTCAAATTCAACATCTTCACGGGCTTGCCTGACCCACAATTGGATCATATCCCCATCCTCTGTTTCTTCCGGGCGGGCAGCAATGATGGTGATTTCGTCGATGAGTCCTGTCTCTGTGCGATATTCCAGCACAATAGATTCGTTCTTTTGCCAAGCATTAGTGCAGCGATCTACAAGTGAATAGCCGTCAAAGGCCCTCAGCTCCGTATAATAAGTATCATACTGGCTTGGGCTTTCAGCTACTCCCTGGATCCACAATCCATTAACTTCGCGAAATTCAGGTGTTGGTCCTTCTATAATAGTAATTTTTTCTGCCATGCAGCTCCTGGATCACACCGATCCGTGCCTCCACTTAGGGCTATCTTACCATAATTTTCTGTCCGGTAAACCACCAACCTTCTTACGAATTTTTCAGTCCAAATATCGGCAAAGAAATGCCTTTTCTGCTTCTGAAGTATAATAATTTAGTCTGCCTTAAGTGTTCATCCTGTTTTCTCTCAACCGGGAAGGCCGGAACTTATTGATTTTTTCATAGATCATAATATGGCGCCCTTTCAGATTCTGACATTTTCTCCAAAAACCTCCTTTTTGAGGAAAATCCAAGACTTGCTATCTTCCAGTCCTGGTTTCCAACTAAAAAATATTCCCTCCCTCCCAGGAGATATCCCGTCCGATATTGGGAAAGAAGACTGGATCGGTATAGTGGATCTGGACCACCAGTCCAAACCCCCGGATGTAATAGTTAATATCATTCAGGATCATTATCCAGAAAATCAGTTCCTACTGCTATCAAAAGAACTCTCTCCTCTGCCTTCCTCTTCAACATCAGACTTATATCTGATCGATATTGATGCTCTTTCCAGTTCCCTGTTCCTTCCTTTCCTAACAGCATTAGCAGAAAAATCTGCTTTGATCAGCGCCAAACTGCAGGTTGAAACGGATCTCAACAAACGCTTGAGTGAGCTACTGCTAATCAGAAAAGCCAGCCTTCACTTAACAATGAATTTATCTCTTGATTCTGTGCTGGAATCTATTCTAGAGAGTGCCCTGGAATTAGTATCCGCGGATGACACCCACGTATTTTTGTATGAACATGGCATGTTGTCTTTTGCTGCAGCTCGATTTGATGGACACCAGCAGGGAAGGCCATTCATGAATCCCCGTTCTCATGGCATGACATACCAGGTCGCCAGAGAAGGTACAAAGATAGTTGCAGACAACACTATGACTAACCCAATATTCGAGGACCGCCGCTGGGAAGGATCAATTATCGGTCTTCCTTTGAAAACAGGTAATACCGTACAGGGAGTGATGAACGTAGCTTTGAAGAGACCTCATGTTTTTACAGAAAACGAGATCCAAGCCCTGGAATTTTTAGCCGATCAGGCGTCGATAGCAATACAAAATGCCAAACTTTATGAGCAGGCCCAGCAAGAGATAACCGACCGCAAAAAGGCCGAAGAAGCAATCAAGCATATGGCCCACCATGATGCGCTGACCGGACTTCCCAATCGCCGCTTATTCAATGAAAGGATCTCCCTGGAAATCTCCCGCGCTCAAAGGAATAATCAAAAAATAGGCGTAATATTATTCGATTTGGACCATTTGAAAAAAGTAAATGATTCCTTTGGTCATTCTGTGGGAGATCTGCTTCTCCAGGCCGTAGCCCAGAGATTGTTGGGATTGCTTCGAAAAAGTGATACAGTGGCCCGAATGGGTGGAGATGAATTTTTATTGATACTTCCTGAGATGAAGCAGTCCAAAGATGCTGTTTTAACAGCCGAACGGATACTGAGCGCATTAAGTACTCCTTTCCTGCTAGAAGGTAATCAAATCAATATAACTACCAGCATTGGTATAGTATTCTTCCCCGATGATGGGACAGAAGTTGATGACTTAATAAAAAAAGCAGATATAGCCATGTATAAAGCCAAGGAAAAAGGCGGCAATATCTACCACTTTTATACTGATTAAAACAACTCTCACTCTATGTATCAACTTCTAATACTCATCCCTCTCACCGTTAACATCAATGCATTTGATGAAGGCTGGCCTGATTTCTTGAAAGCAGCCGAGCTTATGGACGGCTTGATCCGGGAATCTGTCTCCCGGATTGACCGCGGGATTTACGGACAAAATAATATCCGTAGAATATACTGTTTTCTATTTCATGATAAATCCTCTCTTGAAAAAGCTCTCATTTCGCCTCCGGGAGAGAAAGCCGGGAAAATCATTCACGAAATAACAGGGGGAGAGGTCATACTTCTCAGTGGAACTTTCCATGAGGATACTCTGGATCGGATTCAATCATGGGAAGATACGGTCGATAAATCATGAAAAGATCTTCTACTGGATCGATATTGAAATGGTTTCTGATTCCCCTCATTTTAATAATCATTACTTCCCTTATATATGTTTTTTTTCAATTTGGGAATATATCCTCATCCAGAAACAGACAGGTTATCACTTGGATCAGAAATCCCCAATCTCACCCTGAGTGGAAAATGTCATCCAAAACTCGCTGCCAGGAATCCTCTCCATTTTTATTTCCGACAGATGGTTATATCGGATATTTATGGGACGATTCTTTCCGACCTGGACATCGACATCAAGGCATTGATATTTTCACTGATCTAAAATCCGGAGAATCTCCTATTTATGCAGCATACGATGGATACCTAACCAGATTATCCGATTGGAAATCCTCCCTGATCTTACGCATTCCCGAGGATCCTCTTTCACCCCGGCGCCAGATCTGGATCTATTACACTCATATGGCTGATTCAAAAGGCAACTCCTATATCGTTTCTGATTACTCGCCTGGAACGATTGAGGTTTTTGTTAAAGAAGGCACACTTCTAGGTTACCAGGGTAATTATTCTGGAACTCCCGGAAATCCAACAGGGATACATCTTCATTTCTCAATAGTGAAGGATGATGGACTAGGCAGCTTTTTGAATGAGTTGAAGATTCAAAACACACTGGACCCATCACCTTATTTTGATTTGCCATTAAACGGGAAAGAGAATACTGATGAAATTCCCGTATGCCCCCACTAAAAATACATACCTAATTCCAGGGAGGGATAGATCATGTCTGAAAAAGAATTTGTAGTGATCAAAATTATAGGGAAGGTAGGTTTGGTTAAACTCAACAGACCTGAATCATATAATGCGCTCAATCTGCAACTCTTATCCGAGTTAATGGAATCCCTAAAAGAATTGGATGAGAGGGATGATATTGGCGTAATAGTTATCACTGGCGATGAAAAATCATTTGCTGCCGGCGCAGACATATCCTCCATGGCAAAAGCTACAAAGGATGAAATTAGAAAAAGCAAATTCATTCCAACTTTTTCACTGATAAGAGAAATCAAAAAACCTATCGTTGCCGCTGTTTCAGGATACTGTTTGGGAGGAGGATTGGAATTGGCCATGTCCTGCGATATAATCATCTCTTCCACAAAATCAAAATTCGGTCAACCTGAAATCAACCTGGGTATTATTCCAGGAGCTGGAGGAACGCAGCGATTAACAAGAGCAGTTGGAAAAGTTATCGCAATGGAAATGATCTTGAATAATCGGACACTAAAGGCTGAAGAGGCACTTTCGTTGGGATTGATCAATGCCGTGTATCCGGTAGAAGATTATCTGGAAGAAGGCCTTTCCCTGGCACAGGAAATTGCATCCAGGGCTCCATTGGCAATACAAGCTGCCAAACGAGCTATTAATCAAGTTGATGAATTAGCTTTAACAGATGGATTGAATGAAGAAAGAGATCTGTTCTTTAATCTTTTTTCAACCCAGGACCAAAAAGAAGGAATGAGTGCTTTTCTTGAAAAAAGAAAACCGGGCTGGATAGGAAGTTGACTTTGCCCATATCTATTATCCCCAATATGTATTAATAGTTATTTGTAGTAATCGTAGTAGGGCCTGTGGATATGTGGAAAATGTATTTTGAGAGTAATAATTGGTTTTAAGAACCGAATATATGGAGGATAACAAAAGGGCACTACCCAAATAGGGGGTCAAACTACCTTATAAGTGATTGGCATATTACCAACAGGCAGGTGGGGATACTTTTGAATAGATTAGAGGTTTAATGGAAAATAATCAAAAAATCCAGAAAATTTGGAAAAGGTGTTTATAAGAGGCCTTTTTTTCCGCGAATAATTAGGTAAAAAGGGGGTAGTTATCCCCAAAAGGGACTAGTTATCCACATAAAGAGTGCACTTATCCACAGATAATGAGCCCAAGTTAACAGATTATTAAGATAAAAAAACCTTCAAAAAGAAGGTTTTTTTGTTGAAATTAAGGGTTTAAACGAGGTTTAATCAGGGGAAATAACAGTTCCATCGGGGATGATCTTACTTTTGGGGATTACGACAATACCATCTCTGATGAACCAGATTTTTGTATCTTTTTCAGTTCCTGGAGGAAAAGGCTTGATAATTACATTTGATCCAATCCTGGCGTTTTTATCAATGATTGCCCCATCGATATACGAATTCTTTCCAATCCCGATAGGGACTGGAAATTTGGGATCGGAATTTTCCTCGTAATAATCGGCTCCCATGATAATGGTGTTTTTGATAACAGCTCCATCCTGGATCTGACTTCTTAATCCTATTACAGAATGAGATATCTCTGCGTTACCGATAGTACATCCATCCGACAGGGAGACTCCTTTCATTTCTGCGCCACCAACAATAGACCCAGGGAGAAAGCGGGCGTGGGTATAGATAGGACGGTCGATATCATAGAAATTAAAGGGAGGAGAAGGTTTTGTCAGGTCGAGATTAGCATTATAAAAAGAGCGGATCGTTCCGATATCTTCCCAGTAACCCTCAAAATCATAACCAACAACCTTATGGGTATGTATGGCATGAGGGATGACTTCCTTTCCAAAATCATCTACAACCAATTCTTTAAGAAGTTCGTCCAGGACAGATGTTTTAAATAAATAGATTCCCATCGATCCTAATAGAGGCCGATCCGGGTCATCTCTGCTGACGAAGGATTTTTGAACAGCCGGGTCTTTAGTCTTCTCAACAAAATCGGTGACAAGCTGATCTTCTCCCCTTTTGAGAATACCCAGGCGGGGAGCTTCTTCCATAGCCACTGGCTGCAGGGCAATTGATATATCACCATCGTTTTCCCACATATGTCGAGCCATTTCCCCGTAATCCATCCGGTAAAGATGGTCTCCTGCCAGGATCAAGGTATACTCAGCGCCTGTGCTGTGGATCTCAAACATCTGCTGCCGGACGGCATCTGCTGTTCCCTGGTACCAGGTATCGTTGATATTGGTTTGCTCCGCGGCCCAGATCTGGACCCAGCCTCGATGAAAAGGATCGAAGTTATAGGTCCTGGTGATATGGCGGTGAAGGGAGACGGAATTGAACTGGGTTAGGAGAGCGATCCGGTCGATATTGGAGTTGATGCAGTTGCTAATGGGAATGTCGATCAGGCGATACTTTCCCCCAATCGGGACGGCCGGCTTTGCGCGCACTTTCGTAAGTGGAAAAAGGCGGGTTCCCTGTCCTCCCCCCATGATCACGGCCAGGATATTTTTCGTTGATGGCACGCTGGTCTCCTTCTTGTTGACTGGTCTGTATAGATTATAACCTTTCTACGAGGGATAAAAGGACATAGGAAGAATTTTCTAACAGGTATAATTTCAAGTATCTGACAGAGACTAAAGGACTTGAATTTATGAAAAATAACAAAAGAAGGTTGGGAAAATCAGATTTGACCCTGTCCAGAATTGGTTTAGGAGCCTGGGCAATCGGCGGCGAATGGGAGTGGGGCTGGGGCAGCCAGGATGATCAAAAATCGATCAAAACCATCCACAAAGCCCTAGAGGCGAGAATCAACTGGATCGACACAGCCGCTATTTATGGCTTGGGCCGCTCCGAAAGAGTTGTCGGCGAGGCACTAAAACAAACTTCCTACAAACCATACATTTTTACCAAGTGTGGACTTGTCTGGGACGAAAACAGGAAAGTGGGGAACGCATTACATAGAGAGTCGGTACTAAATGAAATTGAAGCCAGTTTGAAGAGGCTGGATGTTGAAACGATCGATCTTTACCAAATACATTGGCCAAACCCTGACGGGGATATTGAAGAAGCTTATGAGGTTATGGCGGAGATCCAGAAAACAGGCAAAATTCGCTACCTGGGTGTTTCTAACTTCTCTGTAGAGCAAATGCAGCGAGTTGGAAAAATAGCTGAGATTACCTCACTCCAGCCACCCTATTCCCTACTATTTCCAGAAGTGGAACAGGAAATCTTGCCCTACTGCCTGGAACAGGAAATTGGTGTGATCAATTATTCACCCATGGCCTCGGGACTATTGTCCGGTAAGATGGACCGGGAAAGGATCAAGAACTTACCGGACGATGATTGGCGGAAGAGGAACGACAACTATAAGGAACCTCGCCTGACGCGCAATTTGGCATTGGTAGAGATACTAATAGAAATTGGAAAACGGCATGGCTCAACTGCCGGGGAAGCAGCAATAGCCTGGACTTTATTGAACCCCGCAGTAACTAGCGCGATTGTAGGGATGAGGAGCCCGGACCAAGTGGACGGCGTGATCCATGCCGGCGAGATCACCCTTACTGAACAAGATATTCAGGAGATAGAAACATTTCTATCAAAAGAGAAATAATCGGTTCAAATTGAAGAAGAACAAAAAAACCGATCCTTATAATTGGGATCGGTTTTTTTTATCTGTGCCGAAGGTGGGAATCGAACCCACAATCCTCAAGGGAACGCGAGTTTGAGTCGCGCGCGTCTGCCAGTTCCGCCACTCCGGCTTGTCGTGAATTAGTATACCAAAAGAATAACTAAGGTCAAGACGACAAGAAAATCCGTAGGGAAGCACTATACAATCTCCATGTCACTAAACTGGAAAAACTTACTGAGGAAACCCCCTTGCCCGCTGCTGAAAATCAGGTAGAATAGAGTCTGATACAATGATACACTTTACGCTAACAGCACTGGAGAGAAGAGATGGAAATTGAAATCGAATTTCAAAGTGGCGTCCCTCTCTACGAACAAATCGCCCACCAGGTACTGGAGCTGATCGAAGCAGGCGCATTGAATCCAGGAGATCAACTACCGACTACCCGGGAACTGGCTGTCAAACTTAATATTAATTTCAATACGGTGGCCCGGGCATACCGGATGCTGGACCAGGGAGAAATTATTTCCACCCAGCACGGGAGAGGAACTTTTATCCTGGAGCAAAAAGATAACAAAGGTTTCAGAAAGCAAAAGGCAGAGAATATCGAGGATCTGACCAAGTTTTATATCAGGAAAGCCACCTACCTAGGGTTTAATCCCGAGGAAATCAGGACCTGTTTTGAGAGCATGGTAGAGAGAAATGACGATAAAAACACCAAAGACTAAGGGAGGATGTTTCACGTGAAACATATAAATTTATGACCACTATTGGATTAATTCTAAGAATAATAAACGCAGGATTAATGATCGGGATTCCGATAACTGCCGCGCTCCTGATTTACAAACGAGGAAAAAGTGGATTTCGGCCGATCTGGATTGGGGCGGCGGTTTTCATTCTGTCCCAGGTTGGACATATTCCTTTTAACCAGTTCTTGATGGTTCCGGGATTGAAGGCTCTGGGGGTGGATGTCGCTGCTCAGGGAGGAGTTTCGCTCTGGGTACTGGGCGCCGCCGCTGGATTGTCTGCCGGTGTTTTTGAGGAGATTGCTCGATATTTAGCCTTGAAATTCTGGTTGAAAAAGGACGCCCATACTCTGCTTCCTCTAAAATACGGGATCGGCCATGGGGGAGTTGAGGCCTTGTTGGTTGGCGGTTTGGCTCTGATTGCGTTGGTCCAGGTTTTGGTCCTGAGAGGAGAGGGAGCGATAGCTGCGCTTGACTCTGAAACGGTCGCTTTAGTTCACTCCCAGCTTGAAGCATATTGGGCTGTACCCTGGTATCAATCCCTTCTGGGTGCCTGGGAGAGAATCTCGGCTATGATGTTTCATGTTGGGGCATCGATCCTGGTGTATAAAACTGTTCGCAGCAAAAAATTAATTTACTTGATAGTTGCTGTTTTGGGGCATATGTTGTTGGATGCTTTTGCTGTTATTGCCGTTCAACAGTTGGATTTGGTCTTGATGGAAGCTTTGATTTTTGTCTTTTCTGCTGGATGGCTTTACTGGGCCTGGAGGATCCGGGAAATTGATCCAGAAGAAGGTTTGGAATTGCCTGTGCTAGATCAAGTGCAATTATCAGCCGCTCAAGTTACAACAGAACAAATAGAAGAGAGTCGATATGATTAATAATGGTCCAATTATTGTCACAGAAAAGCTAACCAAAAGTTTTGGTGAGATTGTAGCTGTAAATCAATTAACACTATCAGTTAAGCGGGGAGAGGTTTTTGGATTATTGGGGCCCAACGGGGCTGGGAAAACTACCACGGTCAGAATGTTGGCTGCATTGCTAATTCCTTCTGGTGGGACGGCCCACGTGGCGGGTTTTCAGATTGGAGAAGATGACCAGGATATTCGACGCAAGATTGGACTTTTACCGGAATCTCCGGGTTTATATGATTCCCTTTCGGCGGAACAGAACCTGGCATTTTTTGGTTCTATGTATGGAGTTGAGAATATCGCCGAACAAATACAAAAGTACCTAGAGTTGCTGGGTTTGTGGAATAGGCGTTATGAGCCGGTGGGAACTTTTTCAAAAGGTATGCGCCAAAAATTAGCCATTGCCCGGGCCTTGATTCATGAACCGGATGTTCTCTTCCTGGATGAACCCACCAGTGGCTTGGACCCCCAGGCTTCTCGTTTAGTGAGAGAGTTCATCGAGGAATTGAAGGGGGAAGGGCGCACGATCATTCTAACCACCCATAATCTGGTGGAAGCTGACCGTTTATGTGATCGGGTGGCTGTAATCTCAGGTCATCTCTTGGCCTTAGACGCTCCAGGAGAATTAAGAAGGAAGATTTTTGGCAGAAAAGTGGTCTTTCATTTACAGGAAGCCAACCAGGCGTTGGTCGGAGCCTTGGAAAAATTCCCGTTTGTAAGCGATGTGCAGGCGGTGGATAATAAGATCCTAGCAGCAGTGGAAAACCCTGAAGAGCAGAATCCTCAACTGATCCGAGCCCTTGTAGATGGGGGGGCGGAACTGCAGTTTGTGGGCGAGCTCAAGCGACGCCTGGAAGATGTTTACCTGGAATTGATGGGAGCTAATAAGGACAATAATCATGGACAGAATTAAAGCGATAATCATTAAGGAATGGCGGGAAGTATTCAAGAATAAATTTGTGCTTTTTACAGTATCTTTTCTTCCGCTTATGATCACGGCATTGCCGCTAGTTATCCTTTATTTTGCTGGATCTTCAGACGGTTTTGCGGGCATATCTACGGCAGATCTTCCTTCTCAGTTTGAACCATTATGTGGGGAGTTGGGCGGTAGCGATTGTATGCTGTATTACATTGTGACCCAATTCATACTGTTGTTTATGATGGTGCCGGTAATTGTTCCGATGACCATAGCCTCCTACAGCATTGTGGGTGAAAAAACCACTCGGACACTTGAACCTTTATTGGCGACCCCGGTAACTACGATCGAGATCCTGGTTGGTAAGGGTTTGGCGGGAGTGATCCCTGCGGTGTTGACGACCTGGATAGGGTACCTGATCTATGCGGCCGGGGCTTATCTGATGGTTTCAAATTCGGCGGTGGTAAGCAAGTTGTTCGACCCGCTGTGGATGATCGCCATTTTCCTAGTAGGCCCACTTCTGTCCCTTATGGGAGTCAGTATCTCTGTGATGATTTCTTCCCGAGTAAATGACCCACGAGTGGCTGAACAGATCTCAGGAATCTTCGTGCTTCCTGTGGTAGGCTTATTTATTGGACAGTTGACCGGGATGATCCTGGTCAATGAAACGTTCATTCTTTGGATGGCAGCAGCGCTACTTGTGCTGGACATTATCCTGTTTTATTTCGCAGTCCAGGTCTTTCAAAGAGAAACTATCCTTTCGCGTTGGAAATAGAAATATGAAAATGAATAAATGGTTGAAAATATTGTTGGTCATGGCAGTCCTTCTAATTCCCGTAACGGCCTTCGCTGCTCAGGACGGAACACGATTGCAGTTGGGCTTGATAAGGAATTTTGGATATGGTGGATTAGGAAAGATCCAGGGAAATTTCACGTTAATGATCTCAAATCCCCCGGCTGAATTAAGCGAAGTGCGATTTTATATCGATGGGGAATTGTTGGAATCAGTGGAAACTGAACCTTTCAATTTTAAGTTCCATACCAGCGCTTTTGACGATGGCGAACGGGAGATGTCTGCCGAAGGAACACTTGCTGATGGCACGATCCTGGAATCCAACCATATATCCAAGGTGTTCCTGTCTTCAGATCAGGCCTGGGGTGAAACCCAAAACCTTATTGGTCCAATTCTCATCGGAACAGCAGTGCTGACCTTGCTTGGTGTTGGTGTGCCCCTGCTGGCGAGCAAGAATAAAAATTTCATCCTAGGGAAATATGGTCCGGCGGGAGGAGTTGTTTGTCCGCGCTGTGAGCTGCCATTCTCCCGATCTGCTCTTTCTCCCAACTTGATTGTTGGAAAAATGGTTCGATGTCCCCATTGTGGGAAAGTCAGTATATTGCCCCGTGCGTCAAGTGTCAGTTTGCAGGAGGCTGAATCCCGTTATACCCGGAAAGACGAGCCCGGGACGATCCATCCCGGAAAAGGGGATCTGCAAAAACAGCTCGAAGATTCCAGGTTTGAGGATTGAGTCTTCCGGCTTTCTAAACTATTAGGTAAAAAGGGCTCGCTTGGACTATAATTAATCCGTTGTATTATATACGAGCCCTGAAACCTCCCATGTTTAATTCTCTAACAGCTTCTATCACAGAACCGGATGTCCGTAAAAAGATCCAGAAGATCGCCCAGTTAGTGGACATTAGTGCCATTCTAAATTCCACTTTAAAGCCGGAACTGCTGCTTCAGAATATCCTGGAGTCTGCCGCTGATTTGCTGGATTGTTGTGTTATTTCCATCTTGCTATATGATGAAAGAGAAAAAGAACTCAGGTTTGCGGCAACCTCCAGTGTGAATATTGACCAGTTGGAACAGATCCCCGTTCCTTTGGATAATAGCCTGGCCGGAACAATCTATACTGAAAACCGGCACCTGGTAATTAACAATACCAAAGATGATCCTCGACATTATGATGAAGTGGGCGACGAGGTCGGTCTGCAAGTTGATTCCTTATTAGGCGTTCCGATGCGTATCAAGGACAGGGTGACTGGCGTGATCGAAGCGTTAAATAAAGAAGAAGGCGACTTTACGGATTTTGATGTGTCGCTGCTGCTGGTTGTGGCTTCTCAGGCCGCAATCTCCATGCACAACGCCCAATTGATCCAGGCGCTGCAAAAAGCTAATATTGAGTTGAGCCAGGCCGATAAATTAAAACGGGACTTAATGGCTGTTGCTTCTCATGAATTGCGCACGCCACTGGGAAATATTTTGGGATATGCCACTCTTTTATATGAAGATGCCATTGAAGAGAACAAGCCACTGGCCAGCTCGATCCTGAAAGCTTCTTCAAAACTGCGAGCAGTATTGGATGATATCGCCAATATGAATCTGCTTTACACCGGTGAAGCAGATCTGGACTTTGCTGACAGCACACTGCAACAGGTCATTGAATATGCCAAGGAAGAGGTTAATGCGACTGTCAATAGAGAGGACAACACTGTGGTGTATGAACTTCCGGATGAGCCGATCCCTCTCAAGATCGATCTGCCCAAGATGAGTGTGGTTTTTGTTAATTTAATACTTAATGCCATTCGCTTTACACCGGTTGACGGGGAAATTATTCTCCGTGTTTCGGACCGCAATGATGAAGTAATGGTCTCAATCGTTGATACTGGTAGGGGGATTGCGAAGGAAAGTCTGGAAAAGATCTTCGAAGTTTTTTACCAGGAAGATGACCATATGACTCGGCGATATGGTGGATTGGGTCTGGGTCTTTCAATTGCGCGGGAATTAGTAAACCTGCACGGGGGAAGGATCTGGGCTGAAAGTGAAGGGCTTGGTAAAGGGGCCACGTTACAGGTTGTGCTGCCTAAACCAACTGCTTAATTTCTGATAAGTCTTAACCGCTTGATGCGGAGTCTCCCATAACTAAAGATTCACATAGTTCCAGGAAGCTATCAAATGCCGCCAGCCGAACGAGGTAATCCTTCCCGGCGAATCCCAATGTTGTTAACGCTTTTATCCAGGGTAGCTGTAAATCAGTCCGGTCTGGTAAGGTTGAGATGATCTTGGTCCAGGTCACAATCAGCGGCCATAAAGCGTCAGCTGCCTTAGAATTTTTAACGGTATCGACCAAGGCATTTTTAAAATAGATCTCCCGTTCCACGAGTAAGGGGGGAGAAGATGATTCCGCCTTCAGAATAGCAACAGATTTTTCCCAAGCATCGATCCATCCTACCATTGTTTCTTCTGATAAAGTGATTCCTCCAAGTAAATGCTGAAAGGCTATGTTCAACCCCGGGGCGTCAACAGCAGCGGCTCGATCAGCGAAGGATAATCCCAGGCGGCGGGTAGCTAGCGGAGGTCCGGATATTATAGCCACTGCGTTTATCGCTGCTTCTAGGGCGGATAAAAAGGCAGGAATTTCAGCGATTATTTGCAGGGGTGGTGAGATCTGGCGATCCATCCAGAACTGGCGCGCAGTTTCAAGAAGGGGTTTACTTCTGCCTTGTATGTTTTCCGGAAAATCGAAGTTACTCCGAACACCGGCTTGCGTATAGTCTAATAAGTGGCGGGGGTCGTGGAGAGGGACGGCATCCCTTAAGGTCGGGCCTAACCAGGGATCCAGGCGCAGCTCTCGCGGTGTCCGGTAGATCAATTCATCGTGGTGCTCAATATCAAAATGTATCTCGGGGGTGATCCTGATGATTTGATGTTCATTCAGTGGAGGGGCGTTGTGGATGAAAACTAGATCGATATCCCCTGCTCCGCCGATCAATGGAGATCCGTAAAGTAAGGAGCCACGCAAATAGGCCGCCAGTATAGAACGGTTATTTTTGGTTTCTTTATCGACCAGAATCTGGGCGTGTTTACGAAGTATTTCAGGCGTGAAACGCATTCAACAGCTATCCTTCCCTGGACTCAGGCTTTATGAAAAAACTGAGTCTGGTATGGACCAACTTTGAGGGTTTGGCGGATCCGGTTTTCAACCCAGTCCAAATCGCCTTCGTTAGCGACATAATTGAGCTGGTTGGTATTGATCCTTAACACTGGCGCGCCGCTTTGTTCTCCGCTGTAAAATTCGTCGTAGGCATTATTTAGGCTTTCAATATAACCCTGGTCCATATTCCTTTCATATACCCTGTCCCGGTGGGCTATCCGCTGCATCAAAATACTGGTTTCGGCTTGCAGATATACGATCAGATCGGGCAAAGTCAATTTTTCAGCTAGAGCGTTATGCACACTGAAGTACGTATCTAATTCGTCTCCATCCAGATTTAAGCGGGCGAAGAGAGCATCTTTTTCAAAGGTGTAGTCTGCGATCAGATTATTGTCCGACTTCAACGCCTTGGGAACTTCCTGCTGCTGATGGTATCGGCTCAGTAAGAAGAAGATCTGGGTTTGAAAGGCGTACGCGTCCCGATCGGAATAAAAATCAGCCAGGAAAGGATTCTCTTCGAATACCTCAAGCAGCAAATCAGCCTGGAAACGGGACGATAATAATCGAGATAAAGTGGTTTTTCCAACACCAATCGCGCCTTCAATTGCTATATACATATGGCCGGTTAAATCCTTTGATCACACCTGAAATTTTGGGGAAGTTGCATATCGAAAAATCTGATATTAGCAGCCAAATCATGTAAACGCAACCACTTATTGACAAAGGCTTAATATTAACGCTACACTGCATAATAAGACCTATCAATTATATCGTATAAGGAGGGAAATATGGTGGGCCTGAACCGTGTTCAGCTAATTGGTCATCTAGGAAGGGATCCCGAACTGAAAGACACTCCCAATGGAAAAAAAGTCTGTACTTTCAGTGTGGCAGTCAACCGCCGCAAAAGGGATAAGGAAGGAGAATCACAACAGGTAGCCGATTGGTTTAATATCGAAACCTGGGAAAGACTGGCAGAGATTTGCAGTGAGTATCTCCATAAAGGGAGTCTGGTTTTTCTGGAGGGACGACTTCAAATTGACTCATATGAGGAAAACGGCAGTACCCGGTATTTCACAAAGGTAGTCACATCCCAGATGCAAATGCTGGAACCTAAAAACGCTGGGCCAAACTAATTTCATAAATCCATATAAAATTAGAAGAACAATACACCCGGGGCAAGGCCTGCCCGGGTGTTTTTTCTGAAAGGCCATGAATGAGCGGATTTTCAGAGTGAGCGGTTATAATTTCCTTATCTACCAGGTCTATGCAATATCAAGTAAGAATTTAAAAAAGGAAACTGACCTATGATTTCCCCCCAGAAGAAAAAAACCATCCTTATCATTGCGGGAATGATCCTTTTGATGGGGTTGATCAGTTTGTCCTGCAATCTCCCTGCGGGTTTAGAAGAAAAGTTTTTCGGCTCAGGGAGGACAACAGAGCCCACGCCAATACCGACTAATACACCGCAACCTTTGCCGCCAACGATCGTTGAATCAGATCCTCCTATGGGGTCAACCATTCCTCTCCAGGGAGATATCATTCTTTATTTTAATCAACCCATGGACCAGGATTCTGTCGTTAGTGCCTTGTCATATGATCCTAGAATAGAAACCACGTATTCTTGGCTTGATCCAGCGACCTTGAATATCCAGCTAGATCAGAAACTGGAACCCAATACAAAACTGGTACTTAATCTCGATACTACTGCCAAGGCAGTCAATGAATTGACCCTGCCTATGATTGCCAATCTGGATTATTACACACCTGACTGGCTCAAATCAGTCACGCTTCTGCCATCTCCAGGTGGGATAGAGATCGACCCTGAATCTGCCATTGTGGTCGCTTTTAACCAGCCAGTTGTACCACTGGGAGATTTCCAACGCGATGAACCCACAGCCCTGACCCTCAGTCCATCTGTGCCCGGGATAGGAAATTGGATCAATACCAGCACCTATCAATTTTCTCCCGATCCGGGCCTTGCTGGAGGCACAACCTATCAGATATCACTTTCGAGAGATTTAGCCAGCCTGGCTGGTGCGGCACTAGATCCAGAAAGCACTCAAACCTGGTCGTTTTCCACTGCTTATCCACAAATGTTATCCTGGGAACCCTTCCACGGAGAAAATGGAGTCCCGCTGGATGCGGAGATCCAAATGGGATTTAATCAGGCAATGGATCCTGATAGCGTTGTTGATAATTTCTCTCTGATTGACGGCGACGGCCATCAGATAACAGGGGAGATGGAATGGGATGAGGAGATGCGAGATTTTGTATTTATCCCCGACCAGATTTTTTCACGAGCTACTTCATATGCCGGTATCCTCCCGGGAGAAGTGCTATCTGCAGGGGGCACCCCACTGCAGTTGGATACAACTTTTGATTTCCAGACCACCGGTGAATTCCAGTATCTAGGAACCCCCGGGGGGCAGAACTACACAACCTCGATTTATGAAGGGGTAACTTTATATTTCAACAACACGGTGGATTTTGACACCGTAGACGATAACATCAAGATCATTCCTGAAGTTACTAATTTAAGGCCTTCAAACGGGGAATCAGGGAATGTGCTAAACTTGTATGGGGACTTCGAACCGCTCACTAACTACAGACTAATCGTTAGGGAATCCCTGGCGGATGAATGGGGCAGTATATTGGGCAATGTCCGGGCGGTCAACTTTAATACCGAGCCGCTGCCGCCTAACTTGACAATTACCCAGGGCAACAACATCCTTTTCCTAACAGGAACAGAAAATGCGATCCCGGCCCAGGGCACAAATCTACACCAGGTGTCTGTCAACGTGGGCACTCTGCCATTAGATATACTCCCAGACTTGTTCGGCTATGGTCTTTATGACACCCTGGAAGATTATTACCCGACCGATGCTCAGCTTTGGATCCACCAAGTCAGAGTAGCCGGGGATGATAAATATACGGTCAACCTTCCGTTAAACCAATCAGGGAATGCCCTGGCACCAGGTTTATACCGTTATCAGGTCTATTCTCAGGACTTGCCTTATAACCCGTCTCCTTATTTGCTCGCGGTTAGCAACATTCACTTAACAATGAAAACCAGCCCGGAAAATCTCTTGATCTGGGCAGTTGATCTGCGGTCTGGAGAAGTTGTGCCAGATGCCGAAGTTAAGGTCTACAATTCCGGTGGAGAAGTCTTTTTCTCAGGAAAAACTGATCAGGATGGTGTCTTCCAGGCAGATTTCTTACATGCCTTTGATCTTTATAATAATGTTTTTTATGCCATCACGGGTGAAGCCGGCCAGGATGATTTTGGCATCACGGCCAGTAATTGGGGTTTTGGATCAGAACCCTATGAATTTGGGTTGAGATCTGATTATGGTGCGCCAAAACCACAGACCTATATTTATACAGATCGACCTATTTACCAGCCAGGTCAGACTGTGTATTATCGGTTGATCCATCGCAATCGTGATGGCGCTGGGTATGTTCTACCAGAAGAGCAATCCATTCCCTTGACGATCCACCTGCATGGTAAAGAGGAAAATACTATCAATCTGCCTTTATCTGAATATGGTACTGCCCAGGGAGAGATCCAGCTTTCATCACAAGCGGAACCGGGATACTATCGGTTAGAGACGGAAACAGGAATGGTGTATTTCCAGGTTGCGAATTATAGGAAACCAGAGATCGAACTGGAACTTAATATGGACCAGGAAGAAACCCTGGTGGGTGAAGAATTCCAGGCAGAATTGGACGCGCGATATTATTTTGACGCACCGGCCAGTGATGTCCGGTTGGGCTGGACTTTGAGAGCGGAGCCAACTAGCTTTAGAATTCCTGGCTACCAGGTTGGAGTGTTAGGAAGCAACTGGTTTGTTTATCCAGGCACGTATTATTCTTCTATCTGGGGAACCCGGATAGATTCTGGAGAAGATCAGACCAACGCCAATGGTGAATGGACTATTCAGCAAATTCTGACCAATATCGATATCTATGATCGAGAAGTCACACTGCCGGCAAATTATTCCCTTGAAGTAACTGCCCAGGACGAAACCGGATTCCAGGTTACTAACAGATCGGAGATACTGGTTCACCCCAGCGATTTTTATATCGGAATCAAACCCTCTGCCTGGGTAACCGTTACAGAACAGGCGGTGGATTTTGAGATTCTGGCTGTGGATTGGGAGAAAGAACCAGATGGGATCAAAGCGCTGTCAGCTGAATTTTATAAAGTTGTCTGGCAGTATGAAATTGGTGAGATCGGGGAAATAGACTATGTCCGCGAAAAAGAATTGGTTGCTGAACAAAGTTTCAGCACAAACCAGGGCGGGGAGGCCGAATTAACTTTTTCCCCACCGGAACCAGGCACTTATCAACTGGACATTTTTGGTGACGGAGCTCGGACAGAAGCGACACTTTGGGTTGGAGGTGCAGGCGTAACTGTCTGGCCGACTCAGACCAATCAGAAGATAACCCTGATAGCCGACCAGGACATCTACCAACCAGGTGACGAAGCGACAATCTTCATCCCTAATCCCTTCCCAGATGGCGCCCAGGCGCTGGTGACTGTCGAACGCCATAAAGTGATCTCATATGAAACCTTTTCGATCACTTCTTCTGGTCAGGAAGTTACAATCCCCCTGAGTGATGCAGATGCGCCAAATGTTTACCTTGCGGTTACATTGATTGGCCAGAACTCTGATGGACAAAGTAGCTTCCGGCAGGGCTATATCAACCTGCTGGTGGACCCAGTTAATCAGATGCTCCAGGTAGAAGTGGTTGGTGAACCAGAGCGGCTTGGCCCAGGAGAGGAAGTTCAGTTTACTCTTCGGGTTACAGATCCGGAAGGGGAACCAATGGAAGGGGAATTCTCTTTGGCAGTGGTTGATAAAGCTGTCCTAGCACTAACAGAACCCAATTCCCCCCAGATCGGCGAGGCTTTTTATGGCATTCAACCCATCGCGGTCCGAATGGGCCTCCCTTTGGGAATGCATGCAGGTAGATTGGTTTGGGTACCTGGAGGTATGGGGGGTGGCGATGGCGGCGCTGAGTATTCTGTTCGGGATCAGTTTGAAGATACAGGATACTGGCAGGCGAATATAGTTACCGATGAAGATGGTCTGGCACAGGTAGCATTTAACTTGCCGGACAATCTTACAACCTGGCAGGCTGACGCTCGGGGTATTACAAAACAAACACAGGTTGGGGAAGCTACAACAGAAGTTGTAACAACGAAAGATCTATTGATTCGCCCTGTGACCCCGCGCTTCCTGGTGGCAGGAGATCACCTGGCTTTGGCCGCAGTAATTCACAATAACACGACAATAGAACTAACGACTGATGTGTCCCTCCAGGGAGCAGGCATACAATTGGATAACCTGGATTTTTCAACCCAGACAGTGGAAATTCCCGCTGAAGGAAGGGTTCGAGTTGAATGGTGGGGTACCGTGGAAAATGTAGATGAAGTTGATTTGGTATTTGTTGCTGATGCAGGAGACTACCAGGATGCAGTGAAACCCTACCAGGGACCGCTGCCTGTTCTGCGTTATATCACTCCCTACAGCTATGCCACATCTGGTGTAATGGATCAGGCTGGTCAGAAACTGGAGATAGTCTCTCTGCCTAGAAGTTATGATCCAACTGATGGATATCTTGATATTGAGATGTCACCATCTTTGGCTGCAGCTGTCCTCAAAGCGCTGGACGCGCTGGAAGAGGATCAGCACTACTCTACAATAGCACAAATGTTCCACTTCTTACCCAATGCCATTACTTACCAGGCTTTGCAGGAATTGGGAGTGGATTACCCGCATTTGGATAGCCGTTTGGAAATATTGATCCCTGAGACCCTTGATGTATTGGATGCAGCACAAAACGATGATGGGGGTTGGGGCTGGTGGAAGGGCGGAGCAAGTGACCCCGAGATCAGTTCCTATATTCTTTTTGGTTTGATCAAATCCCAGGAAGCAGGTGTGTTTGTAGAAGACCTGATGATTCAACAAGCTCGAGGTTACCTGCTGGCAACCTTGCCAGCCTTGGATATGTTATCTGAACCGTGGCAATATAACCTGCTCGCACTGAGATATTTTTCATTGACTGAAGCTGGGACAGATGTCAGTTCAGGGATGCAAGCCCTGGTTTCACTAAGCAGCCAACTTGATCCTGGCAGTCAGGCGCTGTTGGCGATGGCCCTGGAGAAATGGCAGCCTGGAAACGATTCAACCCGATCCTTGTTATCTAATCTGGCCGGAACCGGGATACGGACAGCCACCGGAATCCATTGGGAAAATGGCGAGAACCGCTTGTCCTGGATGAACAACACAACAACTACAACAGCAATAGTTACCTATGCCATGGCACGAGTGGAAGAGTCGCCTGAGATACTTCCGAAAGCAGTCCGCTACCTGGTATCAACGCAGACTCAGGAGGGTGATTGGTGGTCAACTTATGAAACAGGTTGGTCTGTTCTGGCACTGAATGAGGTTCTGAGAAAAAGCGGCGAATTGGTCAGTGAATATGAATTTTCAAGTACGGTAAATGGTAGAGAGATGATCAGTGGACAGGCAGAAGGATCAAGTCAATTGGAAGCTGCTTTTGCTTCAATACCAGTAGAGGATCTGTATTCCGAAGAACCCAACGCCCTGGTAATCAATCGCTCTGAAGGCAGTGGGATCTTGTATTACAGGTCCCATTTACAGGTTTTCCGACCAGCAGAGGACGTGCAGCCATATGGGCACGGCCTGAGCATTTCCAGGGTTTATGCTGATCTGTTTGGTCCGGAAGGAGTTAATTTTACACAGAAGGGTGAAGTCGGTCAACTTATCCAGGTTCAGCTGACGTTGGTTTTGGAAAATGATTCCTATTACTTGATGGTTGAAGATCAGATTCCGGCCGGGGCCGAGATTCTGGATACCAGGCTAAATACCTCCCGCCAGGATCTGGAGGAGTATCAGGCAGCTGAGCCGTTCAAAAACGGTTGGGGTTGGTGGTATTTTAATAGGCCTCTTGTGTTAGATGATCGTGTTACCTGGGCGGCAAATTTCTTACCGGCTGGTACATATCAATTAACCTACACAATTTCTTTAGCACATCCTGGTGAATACCAAGTATTGCCGGCCCGGGCCTGGCAGGTTTACTTCCCTGAAGTCCATGCTATCAGCGCGGGAGAGAAATTCGTAGTGAAAGCTGGTCAATAATGATGTAACTTTTATTCGGTGGGATACTTTTATATTACAGAAATCCCCGAACATTAAAAGCCGAATTGAAACCAGTTGGTATTAAAGATCACCTGGCAGGTGAGGGCGACAAAGACGATCAATAGGATAAACCCGCAGCCGCAACCGGTGCAGGATGCACCCTTTCCAAAACCAAATGTATCTTGAAGCCAATCGAATAAAACGTCCAGCATCAAAAGTTTAAATAAACCAGTAAGACAGCCTTGCTGCTTGTTCACAATGTACTCCTTTTGTGTTCTTCATTGGTATATACGATACCTGGGAGCATAAGTTGCAGAGGGCATTAGAGGTTATTGTAACAATAATGATCTCAGGACAAGGCTATGGAAATGGATCAACCTGCTCGAAGTTTTGCTCCAATGATAACCCTTTATCTGGTCTTGTCTTTTTTCTCGATCCCGCATTTGATCGATGATTTTCTCTTTGATATCCTGGCAGAATTTGGTATCTCTGTGCATTTGACCCAATTCCTGGCTGGGTTTTATCCTCATCTACCTCGGGATTTTGATTCCGCTGGCTCGGGGCAAAAGAGGAGGAGTGATCGGAGCGATGGGCATGGGAATCTTCTTGGCCCTGGCTGGGATCCTGAAACATATCCCGCTGATCATCAAACCAGGACCTTACTGGAGCGGCTGGTTCTCGGAAGTTTTGATCTTTGGGATGATCCTGTTCGGGATTGGATTAGCGGTAGCTGGATTCTCGGCATTGAAAAAAAGTAAATAGAAAATCAAAATCCATTAAATAAACAGAGGTATTGGTATGAAAAAAAGCATAATCTTTATTTCCCTGATCTGTGTGATCGTATTGGTTGGAATTGGGTTTACATCCTCAATTGCGCAAGCAGCCCCGCCCAAGCAAGGGGGTGATTCAAATCCGCCTGACAGACCGGTGAAATTGATCTTCATTCACCATTCCACCGGAGAAAACTGGTTAACTAATGGATACGGAAATCTAGGCGAGTCCCTGGCTGATAATAACTATTATGTCAGTGATACCAATTACGGCTGGGGACCTCACGGCATTGGAGATCGGACCGATATCCCTGATTGGGAAGAGTGGTTCAGCAGCGAGAACACTGCTACCTATATGGAAGCGCTTTTCAACGAAGGGAATCAGCACGCTGAATACTCTCGGAATTCGTCAGATCCCGGAGGAGAGAACGAGATCATCATGTTCAAATCCTGTTTCCCGAACTCGGACCTGGAAGGCAATCCTGACGATCCCCCAACGGCTGACGGTTGGCTATCGGTAGGCCATGCCAAATATGTCTACAATGATATTTTGAGTTACTTCGGGCAGCACCCCGAAAAACTATTTGTGGTCATTACCGCCCCACCCCTCAGCGACCGAGGCAATGCGGCCAATGCCAGAGCGTTTAATCTTTGGCTCTTGAACGATTGGCTGGATGAGAATGATTATCCCTATCATAACGTTGCTGTTTTTGATTTCTATAATGTGTTAACTGGCAAAGACGGGCACCATACCTTTGAAAACGGGGGTGAAGTCCACCAGGTTGCCAACAAAGACACCTTGGCCTATCCCTCCGGAGACGATCATCCTTCAAAAAAAGGCAGTCAAAAAGCAACTGATGAATTTATTCCACTTCTGAATTATTTCTACAATCGCTGGCAGGCTGAAAACCCAACTACTCTGCCGCCAATAGGCGAGGATTCCTCAGGGGATACTTCACAAGCAGATGAATACACACAACGCCCCGATTATCCAGAGCTATCCGGAGTGATCGATAATTTTGAGGGTGCTGCGCCGGCCGGAACCAATGGCTGGGAAGTTTTCTGGGACGAGAGCACCAAGTCTGAACTTTCCTGTGGAGTGGAAGAAGGAACAGGAGCAAGCGGCAACGCCTTGCGTCTCGATTATCATATTTCGGATTTCAGCTGGGGAACCTGTGGATTGTTTTTTGACCAAGCCGAGGATTGGAGCGGGTCCGCGGGGCTGGCATTTACTGTCCTGGTTGGGCAAGCAGGGCAAACATTACACGTGGATCTTTATGTGGAGGGTCCTGAAAGTCAAGAATCCTATATTTCTGAGCTTGATCTGGAACCCAGGATGGAGGAAGAATGGGTCCGGATTGGCATTCCCTGGGATTATTTCCATCGAGTGGACTGGGAAGCAAATGCGGGCGCACCGTTGAGAAAACCTGTCCAAGTGTCTGGCGTGGCGTTCGGATTCAGCACCGAGGACGAGGAAATTGAGGGTGTGATCTGGATTGACGACCTGGGCTGGATGATCCCAAGAGAAGACATAAACGAGGAAATAGAAACCTCGCCAGAACAGGTCAATGAAGAATCATATACTGACGAAACATACAGCGAAGAATCGAGAGGTTTTAATTTTCCCTGTATTGGTTCGCTGGCTATGCCTGTAGGGCTGGTCGGTATGGCTTTGTTTCAAAGGAAGAGAGTCAAGAAAAATTATTCAGAAGAGCATTCATATTAAATATAAAAGCTGCGGCCCCAAGCGGATCGCAGCTTTATTTATTATGAGGAAGCCACTACGGCCCCTGCTTCCGGTTCAGGGGGATTAAAACGCTCACGTTTCCCTAACCAGAGGTGGAGCCCATAGAAACATGCCACTGATATCGCGCAGATTTCGGCACCCACGAATCCAAACATGCCAAAGCCGATCATGTAGAAGAAGACTCCCACTGCCATCATGATGAAGGCAGGATATTTCTTGATGATCCGAGTGGTTGTGAACTGGAGAAGGATCACAGTGATCGCGCTGGCTGTTAACAGAAAACCAAAACCCTGGGGGTGAATGCCGTGATTATCCCGCAAATAGACTGAAAGGCTGTTGTACAGCTGCTGGTAGACCAGGCCCATTAACATCGCCGCGAATAGAAATGCCAAGTAAGCATAATCTTTGAATACGATGCGGTAAACAGCAAAAGTCTTCAGGATACTCTCAGAATCCCCGCTGGTCTCTGGCTTGGTTTCCGGGATATACATAAAGACTATAACTGCGACAATACAACTGACCACAGCATCCAGGACAAAAAAAGCAAAGAAACTTTTGTCGGCGATAAATCCACCGATGGTCGGGCCAATGATCCAGGCCATATTTCCAACTACGCGCAGTATCCCAAAACCTTCCTGCCGTTTCTCCTCTGGCAACAAGTCTGCCACCATAGCCTGGTGTGCGGGGTCGGCAATATTGGAAAATAATCCGATTACCACGGCCACAGGAATCAACAATGAAAACTCATTGACCAGGCCTAAGGAAAGGGTGCTGACCGCGCTGAAGACCAGTCCAAACAGGATCAGAGATTTGCGGCCGAATTTATCGGTCAGCGCTCCACCTATCGCGGAACCGATCAGACCAAATGCAGAAAATGTACCCAGGACTAATCCGGCCTAGGTCATGCCAACACCAAATTTCTGGGTTATATAGAGGGTGAAAAATGGGAATAAGAGAGTTCCACCAATCCTGTCGATGAAAGAAGTGGCGACGACAACCCAAAATTTCTTTGGAAAATCATGATAAATCTTCTGCAATCGATTGAACATGGAGGCTCCATTTTCTAGAACGATACGCGATTATAATATGGTAATCCAAGGGAAATATCATCCAAATGGATGGTTCTTTAACCCCCTAGACGACCTATTAAGATTTTCCCTTTAAGTTTTAGTTATACTGCTTGGGCGGATTTAGATTTTTCTGTCGGATCTTTTAATTTGGTTTGAACAAAGAGGAAACCTAGGAACATGATCAATGAACCTACCAGATAAGGTAGGGTGATCCGGATGTCAAATAGGAATCCCGCCAGCAAGGGACCTATGAAACGCCCCAAGCTCATAAACGAGCTATTCAGGCCCAGAGCCAAGCCCTGATCGACCTCGGTTTCCTTGGACACCAGGGATGAGATCGAAGGACGTAACATGGCATTAGTAAAGGCAAATAACCCGATGGTTAGTAACAGGGTCGTGAAATCATATGCGGTCAGGATTAGTAAAAAGGTCACAGTTATGCCCAGAAGAGAGGCTTTGATTACGGTTCGTTCACCAAAACGCTTGGTAGCAGGGCCGGTAAGGACTATCTGAACTCCCGCGACCACGGTGCCGACAACAACCATCACTGAGCCAACTTCTTTTGGTCCAAAACCAAATCTTTCCAGGGCAAAGAGACCCAAGATGCCTTCCATATTACTTAATCCGAAGCTGACCAGGAAGCTTAATAAAAAGAACATTCCCATCGGCCCCTTCAACCCTTGCCACATACCAGCATAGCGGGAGGAGATATCCAGCTTTACACCTTTGGCCCGCTTTTCTACCGGTAGTGATTCAGGGAGAATTAGTACTATCAACAAGCCGGCTACCAGGGAGAGAGCCCCAGCGACAAAAAATGGAGTCGACAGGGATTTTGCACCTAGCCAGCCCCCGATGCCAGGTCCAAGTACCATACCCGTACCCATGGCCGCGCCAATCACACCCATCCCGCCACCGCGATTCTCTTTTGAAGTACTGTCACCGATAAAAGCTAGCGCTGTCGGAAGGGTCGCTGCTGAGAAAATCCCCGACAGCGCCCGGGCGACAAATAACATCCACAACTGGGTGGAAAGTCCAAACATTAACAGGGCCAGGGCATTGCCAAGTGCGCCAACAATCAAGATCGGTTTGCGCCCCACGTTATCTGAGATCGAACCCCAGATAGGGGAAAATACCAGCTGAAATAAAGCATGAAGCGAGATCAGAGCTCCCAGGGCTTTTCCGCTGGCGCCGAAATCATCTACCAGGAAAGCTTCCAGCGGGATTAATACACCAAAACCCAGCAGAATAACCGCCAGGGAAAAGTATAAAAGGATCAAATTGCGTCGTTGTGGGTTCATCGTTACCTTTAATTTTTGAATTGGCAGGAATACCTAGTATATCGCAGATTTACTTCGGGAAAAAACTTCAGGAACTGATAATATTATCCAGCTCCTGACATCGTCTTAGATCGATGATTTTATTATACATAAGGAAACACTGTGTAGCTGCTTTGGTTTTGGATATTCTCTGGGTGCTCACAGTTCCTCGGCGGTGTTATTATTAAATCAGAACGGGCATTTGAGATTCTGTGGGAGTTTTATTATGAAACTTCAGCGTTTTAATAACCCTGGGGGATTCCAGGATAAGGTCCAGGATTTTCTAGTAGAAGATGAAGTGGAAAATAATTTACCCCTGGGCATAATCAATAGCCTGATCGCCGGAGAGTATCGTGATCGGGAACCGTACATGGCCTATGTTGAAGAGAGAGGGAGGCCAATCATTGTTATCTTGTGCACTCCACCCCTTCAAACAATATTTTCATACACAGATTTTCTCCCCGCAGACGAAATCTTGGAACTTTTTCTTAAAGACCTGATAGATTTTCTGGGGGGTGATTTCGTGGGTATTTCAGCTAATAAGAAGCTGGCTGCAAGGCTAAAAGGAATCTGGGAAGGAATAGCTGGGAGAAAAGCTGAACAGCATATGTCCATGCGCATCTACAAACTGGAAGAAGTGATTCCTACCCCGAATATCGCCGGTTTTATCCGACCAGTTGAAAAAAGAGATCGAAGGATGATGATGGATTGGCTTGACGGATTTTACCGAGAAGCAGTTCAGGAATCCCCAGACCCAGCCAGGGTTCGAAGACAGGTTGATTTGTACATGAGAGAAGATTCGAAATTAAGGGGATTAATGATCTGGGAAAAGCGCGGAATCCCAGTTTCAATGGCTGGCTATGCCGGCCCAATCCCCAACAGCATCCGGGTAGGTGCTGTGTTTACACCGCCCGATCAGCGAAAAAGAGGATATGCCAGTGCTGTCACTGCGGGATTGAGCCAGCATTTGCTAGATATGGGATATCAGTTCTGTTTTTTATTCACTGATCTACTTAACCCGACTTCCAATCATATTTACCAGCAAATTGGCTATAAACCAGTATGTGATGTCGATCGCTATACTTTTAAATAAACCATAATCTGATTATTGAATTACAAGGAAGATAGATAATGAAAACAATTGGCTTGATAGGCGGCATGAGTTGGGAATCCTCCATTGAATATTACCGGATCATCAACCAGGAGGTTCGAGAAGCCTTGGGAGGAGTGCATTCCGCCAAAAGCGTGATGGTTTCGTTGGATTTTGGGGAAATTGAAGAGCTGCAAATGAAAGGAGACTGGGAGGAAGCTACCCGGGTTATGATTCAGAGCGCCAGGGAAGTAGAAAAAGGCGGAGCTGATTTCCTATTGATCTGCACCAATACCATGCACTTAATGGCAGATGATGTCCAGGCGGGAGTAGATATTCCCCTGCTCCATATTGCCGACGCCACAGCCCGGGCAGTAAAAGAGCAAGGGCTGAAATCTGTTGGTTTATTGGGTACTCGATTTACGATGGAAAAAGAGTTTTATCGCGGCAGGCTGGAAAAAGCACATAAACTCAAGGTGTTTGTCCCAGACCAGTCCGGACGCAAATTGGTGCACAACGTGATCTATGATGAATTAGTGCAAGGAATGATCAATGATGATTCCCGTCAGCGTTACAAGAAAGTCATTCAGAATTTAGTGAAAGATGGAGCAGAAGGGATTGTGCTTGGGTGTACCGAGATTGGACTGCTGGTCAAGAAGGAAGATGTATCGGTGCCTATTTTCGACACGATGGAAATCCATGCCCTGGCGGCAGTTGATGCCGCTCTGGGGCTGTATGAACTGAGCTGAAGCAAGTCATCCTGTATAATTAAGATACCCGAAACGAATGCAGGATGTACAACCGGAGGAGAAATGGACGAGGTTTATTTAAAAAGACAGTTAGCGCTCAATAGGGACCGGGTCGCTGCCCTGGCCCGGGGAATTTCCGAAGATCTGGCCCACTGGAAACCGAACCAAAAAAGTTGGTCTGTTCTAGAAGTGATCTGTCATCTGGCGGACGAAGAAGAGTTCGACTTTCCTGTCCGTCTGCAATTGATCTTGGATAAATCCGATAAAGCCTGGTCGGAAATCGATCCAGAAGGATGGGTCACCGAGCGCAAGTATAATGAAGCGGATCTTTTTGAAACCCTGAATCGGTATATGGGTCTTCGCAATGAAGCCCTGGCCTGGCTGGACTCCATTGAAAATCCAGATTGGGATATTGTGTATGAAGCACCGTTTGGAGAAATCACTGCCGGGGATATGTTTGTCTCCTGGGTGACTCACGATCTGATGCATTTAAGGCAGCTTATTGAACTCCAGCGATTCTACCTGGTAGAACAAGCCAAACCCTACCATCTGGATTACGCGGGAAATTGGTAAATGACGATCTGTGACATAGAAAAAGGGCTGTCAGTTCAGCAAGACAGCCCTTTTTGTTTTCAAGTTGGTCAATTGCAAAGACAACTTATTTTATCGTGATCTTATTTCCTTCTACAACATCACCGATGACCCAGACTGGCTGTTCCATCTTTTCTGCGTGGATCCGGAACTCGTCCAGTTCATCACAGGAAATTGAGAATAAGAGACCGCCGCTGGTTTGGGGGTCAAAGAGCAGCATCAGTTCTTCCTCGGAAAGCGATTTGGGAGCTTTGATATGGTCTCCAAAATAAATGCGGTTGTCATAAGCGCCGCCCGGGAAGTTGAATTGGCTGGCGTATTCTTTGGCACCGCTGACAAAGGGGAGCAGGTCCCAGTGAATGTTCAGTCCAACACCCGAGGCCTGTGCCATCTCCCAACCGTGGCCGAGTAAACTAAAACCAGTGATATCTGTGGAGGCCTTCACTCCGTGGGCTTGGGCCAATTCGCTGGCTTTTTTATTGAGCTGTTTCATCCAGAGCACAACTTCATCGACATGTTTCTTTTTGGCTTTTCCGTCTTTAATGGCTGTGGTTGTGACGCCAAACCCGAGAGGCTTGGTGAGAACGAGGGCATCACCGGGGATAGCGGCCGCTTTGGTCATGATCAGGTCTGGGTGGGCAAAGCCCAAACAGACCAGACCATATTTGGGTTCAGTATCTTGGATTGTATGCCCGCCAGCGATTACAACACCGGCTTCCTTGGCTTTTTCCGCGCCACCCCTCAAAATTTCCCCACCGATCTCAGGGGGTAGATTAGCGGGAAGGGCAGCTATATTCAGTGCCAGAAAAGGTGTGCCGCCCATAGCATAGATATCCGAAAGGCTGTTGGCCGCCGAGATGGCCCCGTAGTCATATGGATCATCTACGATAGGCGTGAAGAAATCTGTGGTTGCGATCAAGACCCGGTCATCATCCAGCCGCCAGACGGCGGCATCATCGGGTTCTCCCAGTCCAACCAGCAGATCGGGGTAATCTTTTTTAGTAAACAACCCATCCAGGGGGCGCAGAACCTGCGCCAGCGCATCAGCGCTCAGCTTGGACGCTCAACCAGCGCAGCTGGAGAGCGATGTGAGGCGAATTTGTCGACCGGAGGGTTTCTTCTCTTTTTTGGGCATCCTCGTCCTAAACTAATGTATCTAATATCTGAAAAAATTCTAACACAATAGCCAGTAATTAATTCTGACCCAACTGGTTTGTAAGTTTAAAAGAAGGCTCCCGGAGTTTCAAAAACCCCGGGAGTTTATTCGTTATGCAATACTAAAACTAAGGTGCTATATCTGGCAAAGGCAGAATGTAAGGATTGTCATTAGGTACCAACATGACCTGGATACCAGGGGCCAATCTTTCGATATAGCGGTAGTTCAGAAGCAGGGGATTGGCTGCCAGTACTTCGGCAATTAATTGCAGCGCTTCAGCTTCTGCTTTGGCTTCGATCACTGCGGATTCGGCACGCCCTTCGGCTGCCAGAATGGCGGCGTCCTTGGTGCCTTCTGCGACCTGCCGGGCCTGTTCTGCTTCCTGGAAGCGCTGTTGAACAATATATTCGGCTTGTTGGGCCAGCTGCTCGGCGATCTGTTTTTGTTCGATGGAAGCTGCGTATTCATCAGTAAAGGTGATGTTGCGCAGCACAAAATCAGACAGAATCAAGCCATTGTCTTCCATTGCGATTCTAAATTCATCTTCGATCTGAATTTTTAGCTGATCCCGTTTCGTGCTGTAAACTTCGTTGACGCTGTATTGAGAAACTGCATCACGGATCACACCGCGGACAGTAGGGCGTACCAGGCCATCCACGAAGCGGTCCTGCCAGACGATATGCACATTCAGGACCTCAGATGGATTAAGGGAAAAAATGATTGAAGCATCGATATAAACTTCCTGTCCGTCCGATGTGCGAGCAGCGATGGAATCATCACCATGGATTTCTCCTTCCAGCTGGGCGATGGACATGGTGTAAGTGTATTTGGATATATTATAGGTTTTTACGTTTTCAGCGTAAGGAATTACCCAACGTAGCCCGGGTTCCAGTACTGTATTCCTATATCCATCCGGTTCAATGGCGCTGATTACTACCCCGCGTTCTTGAGGTTGGATGAATACCAGTCCGGCGCTGACTGTGCTTAACAACACTCCAGCGACAACAGCGATGATGATACCGGTCACGGCTCCGCGGGCTTTCTTTCCCTGCCTGGTTCGCAAGACAGCCAGGGCTAAAAAGGCAACAACTACCAGCCAGGAAAAAGCGGCTAGGGCAGAGATCAAAACAGTGATTTGCATTTTCTCCTCCATTTAGGAAAATATCTAGATTTCAAACTTTCTCTTCGTTATTAATTATATACGGTGGAAAGGGGGTCTCAGTTACTAATGAAGGTTCTTATACCTTATTAACAGAGCTTGTGGTACATTTTGATTCTATGATGAAAAACAGTTCTTTAGCTCTTCGTATACTAGCGTTTTTCGCCCACCCAGATGATGAGACTATGTTCCTGGGGGGAACCCTGGTTTTTTTGGCAGACCGTGGAGCGGAAATCCATTATCTGTGCGCTACACGAGGAGAAGGAGGCGAAATGGGAGATCCCCCCATATGCGCCAGGGGTGAATTGGGAAAAGTAAGAGAGAACGAAATGCGCTGCGCTGTCGAAGCTCTGGGAGGAAAATCAGTTCAGTTCCTGAATTACCAGGACCCGCTGGTTGGACCCAATAATGAATTGTACCCATTCAGCGAAAACGTTGATCAAGTGGCAGATGAGATCAGTCGGTATATATCTGGGATCAAGCCCCAGATCATCCTGACGCACGGCCCTGGTGGAGAATACGGACACCCGGCTCATATCCAGGCCCATCAAGCTATGATGTCGGCCCTGAAAGGAATGGGATTCCCTGTTGAGTCCGTATATGCGCCGTCCTGGTTATCAAGAGAAACCGGGAAGTTCACTCCGGACCCGGGCATTGAGGTGGATATCTCTCCCTGGAAAGGGGAAAAACAGGAAGCAATCCAGTGCCATCGATCCCAACATGGTTTATTTATCCGGAAAAGTTCAGAAAGGGCTGGCCGACCAGTTACTATCCCCGAGATTGTCAGGACCAGGGAGGCTTTGTGCCGCATCCTGCCTGAAGATGATCGGGCTGAAGAAGACTATCTCGGTGTGTTATTAAAGGAAATCTCTGTAACTGAAGGTAATGAGCCGGGCTGAGTTCACAGAAATGCATGGCAGGATAATTGCATGCTGATGAAGACTTGAATAAGAATATAATACCTATCTGGATGAGGAGAACCTCTTTGGTAAAATGAAATCCATGAAACTTAAGCCTTCAATTTCTGAGTCTCTCCTAAAAATTGGTGCAGCACTGGCAGGAGGAATCCTGATCTTTGTGCTGGTGATCGGTATAGCCACCACGAGTTTCCGGGCGATTTATTCTGGACGGATCTTCCCGAACATACAAATTGGTTGGATCAATCTCAGCGGCCAGGCGCCAATCGATGCGGCGGACTTGCTCAAGAGAGAAATTCAGTATCCTGAACAAGGAGAAATAACCCTGCAGTATGATGATCTCAGCTGGACAGCTACACCGGCTGAACTGGGATTGTTTTTCAGTCCCCAATTTAATGCTGAACTCGCTTTTAATACTGGACGAGAAGGAAATATTGCCCGTCGGATCGCTGCCCAGATACAGATCCTGCGCCATGGAATGATCCTGGCACCCCAATTTGTTATGGATGAAAAAACAGGCTCGGAATACCTGGCAGGGTTAGCTGCTGAGGTAAATCAGCCAGTTATGGAAGCATCACTTGAATTGGATGGATTGGAAGTGGTGGTGCAGCCCGGACAGATCGGAAGAGAAATGGATATCCAGGCCTCGCTGGAAGTAGTTGGCCTGCAGATGCAAAGCATGCAGGATGGTAGCATTCCATTGATCGTCACTGAGACTTATCCAGTTATACTTGACGTGACCGCCCAGGCAGAATTCGCCCGGCAAATTCTAAGCCAACCTTTGTTATTACAGATCCCCGATGCAGCAGATAACGATCCGGGTCCCTGGTCCATCCAGCCAGACAAACTGGTGGAGATGATGATCATAGAGCGGATAAATACGGACAATGGCGGTGAGTACCGGATTGCGCTTGACTCCGAGGCTTTACGTGAGTATTTGGTTGGACGCGAAGGGACAATTAACAGGAATCCAAAAAGCGCCCGGATGTATTTTGACGATGAGATCAAGGAGCTGGTCTTGATCGAGGAGGATGAAACTGGTTTAGTTTTGGATATCAACCAGTCCATCATAGATATCCAGGCCCAGCTGCTGGAAGGCACTCATGCGATCGATCTAGCAGTAGAAAAAACCTTCCCGGGCGTCACCTCGGAACACACTGCAGAAGAATTGGGAATCATAGAGCTGGTCAGCTCACAAATTAGCTATTTTTACGGATCGGATGGCAGCAGGATCAATAACATTGCCACAGCAGCAGCAAAATTTCATGGTATTTTTATCGCTCCGGGAGAGACCTTCTCTATGGCCGAACAGTTAGGGGATGTCAGTCTAGATGAAGGCTACTCGGAAGCCTGGATCATCTTAGGAGACCGCACTATTAAAGGTGTGGGTGGCGGTGTCTGCCAGGTTAGCACTACATTATTTAGAACGGTGTTCTTTGGCGGTTACCAGGTTGTGGAACGGCACCCCCATGCCTATCGGGTCTTGTATTATGAACAGAATCCCAACGGCAGTAATAATCCCAAACTGGCCGGATTGGATGCGACGGTATATGTCCCGATAGTTGATTTTAAATTCACTAATGATTCTGACCATTGGTTGTTGATGGAAACCTATGTGTACGAAGATTACCGGCAGCTGCTCTGGAAGTTTTACAGCACTTCCGATGGACGGACCGTCAATTGGAACACCACGGGCCTGGAGAATAAAAAAGATCCGCCAGACCCTATTTATGAAGAAAACTCTGATCTGGCAAAAGGCGAGATCAGACAGGTTGATTGGGCGGTGGATGGCGCCACCGTCACCATCACGCGTGACGTCTCCCGGGATGGACAAAAACTCTGGCAGGATATATTCAAGACGAAGTACCAACCCTGGGCTGCTATTTGTCAGTATGGACCTGATACGGGAAATTATCCCCCAGAGAACCCGGATCTAGATGATCCCTGTAAAAGGAAGTAAGCTATAATATTAGATGAAAAGACTCCAGTTGAGGAGGAATGAATGGTAAGTAAAGAACTGCTTGAAATTTTAAGGTGCCCAGCCTGTGTACAAACCCGGGAAGGGACTCTGGATTTGTATAAGGAAGCCTGGTTAGTTTGCAAGGAATGCAGCAGGAAGTATCCCATCCGGCAGGATATCCCAGTAATGTTAATTGATGAAGGGGATAAATGGATTGAAACTGTTGTAGATGATCTGCCTGTTCCTCCGCCAGAGAAATAAAGTGCAGGATGCGGGATCCTTAAGGAATCATACGAACTATATTATTTGAAATATTAATGCGGGACCTCTGAATCTTGGAGGATCCCGCATCCTTTTTTTTAAACTTAACCCAACACAGATTCAATCCAGCAATCCGCTAGAACACGATGGCCCAAGTCTGTGGGATGAACGCCATCTTCTAATAATTTATGGGGAGAGATGTTTTCCGCGGCTTTGTCCAGGGCGGATTGGAAGGGGACGGCCACCCCGCTATATTCCCGGGCAAGCCCCCGGGTAATTT